>CAYPBW010000001.1:0-3307 GCA_964409055.1 uncultured Chitinophaga sp.
TGGCCGGCCGACAGTAGTTTGTCTGTATTGTTAACCCCGGAAATGCCCACCATGGGTCATGGTTCGCCGAATAATGTTGATCCTGTTCATACCGGTAAAGGACATTATAAGGGCAAAGTAAATTTCACCATGACCGGTTTCTGGAGACTCCATCTCGACTTCATGTCAGGTGCCGCAGTAGCAGATACCACTCAATATTTTGATGTAGAATTTTAGCAGTTAGAAAAACAGCGGGCAGGTGCAATGCCTGTCCGCTTAAAATACATTGAAGTGAAAAAAATTGCTTTACTCCTGTTATCAGGCATAACTTTTCAGTTACTGCCTGCGCAAACCTATACGTCCACGATGAGTGATGACAGCAGCCGTGTGATTGAAATGAAAGAAGTAACAGTAAGCTCCTCGCTGAAATCACCCCAACAGCAGCTGGTTGGATTTTACAGGGCCAATAATGCAGCAACCCTCGAAGAAATATTAAACAGGTTACCCGAAGTGTCTCTATTGCGAAGAGGGGCTTATGGTATGGAACCGGCTGTTCGTTCATTTACAGCAGGGCAAATAAATGTGTTGGTAGATGGCATGCGCATACACGGCGCCTGCACCGACAAGATGGATCCCGCTACCATCTACATTGAACCAATTAACCTGGATAACCTGCAGGTACAAACATCCAATGCTGGCTTTACCAGCGGCTCTTCCATTGGAGGAACTGTAAATATGAAAATGGCAGAACCAGATTTTGGTAATGCAAAAAGGATTGCAGGAAGTGTAAACAGTGGCTACCAGTCTGCTGCCAAAAGTTTTTACAATGCCCTCCAGTTAAATTATGCAGCCGGCCAATTGGCTTTCAGGGCAAGTGGCACCTACCGTAAAAGCGGTGAATACAGAGCCGGAGGTGGCAATATCATTCCTTTTTCCCAATATGAAAAAGTAAACTATTCTTTATCTGTAAAATACCTGGTAAACCGGTTTATTGCTGTAAAAGCAGATATGCTTGCTGACGATGGCTGGAATATCGGTTACCCGGCATTGCCAATGGATGTGGGATATGCTGCTGCAAGGATCGGTGCAGTCAGCATAACACAGGAAAACAGTTCCAAAAAAATGTACAGGTGGCAGGCAAAGATCTATGCCAATATGATCAGGCATTTTATGGATGATACTAAAAGACCCAATGTGCCCATGCATATGGATATGCCGGGCAAAAGTGCAACCTACGGAGGATACTTTGAGGCAGATATCAAATCATCTGCTAATAGCCGGCTACAGGTAAAGGCAGACATCTCATCCACTTATTTACATGCATCTATGACCATGTATCAGCCAGGACAGTTGCCCATGTATATGCTTACCTGGCCAGACAACCGTAAAGATCAATATGGAATAGCTGCATCATGGTCATTACCGATTGACAGTTCCGTTAAATTACAGATCAATGGCCGGGCTGATTGTATAAAGTATGCCCTGGTTACTGCAGAAGCCAAAGACCAGGTCAGCATTTTTGGATATGCTGAAGGCAGCAGGGCAGATTGGCTGAAAAATATTTCAGTGCAATTGATTAAGAAATTTAACAGCCGGTTCAAAACAACAGCCAGTGCGGGGTATAGCGAAAGAGCAGCAACCGCCAGCGAATTGTATGGTTTTTATTTGTTCAACAGCAGTGATGGATATGATTATATTGGTAATCCTGTTCTGAAAAACGAAAGTTCATTGCAGGCAGAGATATCAGCCAGCTATAGCCGGAATAAAACAAGATTGCAACTCACTTTTTTTGGGTCCCGTATCAGCCATTACATAACAGGAATTGTCAACCCCGGCTTTAGCAGTATGACTATTGGAGCAAGAGGTGTGAAGACCTATGAAAATATTACATCTGCATGGCTGGCTGGCTTTGAAGCATCGGCTGTAACGACACCTTTTGCCGGAACGGAATTGGTATCAACGCTCCGGTATAACCGGGGTACCGATAACAATAATGAACCATTGCCTTTTATACCACCATTAAAAAACATTACTTCTATCCGTTACCATCCGGGCAAATTTTCAGTGCAATTGGAATCGGAAGCTGTTGTACAACAAAAAAGGGTCAGCAATAAAACAGGAGAGGATGTCACACCCGGTTATATGTTGGTACATGCAAGGATGGGTTATGTATTTGGTATGTTGGGAAGTAAAGTGCAGGTGCAGTCAGGGGTTGAAAACCTGCTGGATAAGCCCTATCATGAACACCTGGATTGGGGCAATATACCCCGGCCGGGAAGAAATATCTACCTGCAGCTTAAGCTGGTATTTTGAGCCGGATTATTTCTTTTTTCCTTTCAGAAAAACCTGGAAACCTACTCCAATGATGAAACCGTGATTGGTGAACTTAGTGGTGGTTTCATTTTCTGATCTTTCATCAATCGAACCGTTATTGCCATCATCTCTGAGGGTGGTTCTTTTAAAAGTATTCTTATTATAGTTGAAATTATAGCCCGCATAAAAATCAAGACCGGTAAAGTCGCCCACCATTTTGGTTAGCCCTAACTGAAAAGTGGAATTGGCAAAAAAGCCTCCATTCGTTTCTCCATCATAGCTTATTTTGTAAGCATTGTTGCCGGAACCGCCGTAAAAAAAACCTTCTGTTTTTAAGGTATTAATACCAAAGTTGACACCTAATTGCCCGAAAGGCATCATAGAACCTGACCCGCCAAAGTAATGACGGGCAAAACCACCCAGACCGATATTAAAATTGCTGTTTTTATCACTTTGATAGGTAGAGCCACCTTGTTCGTAGGTGGTTTTATTGCTATATGGGTTAATAATAAGGGCAGCACCCACTACCGTTTTCTCAGATATAAACCAGCCTAATGAGGGGTTGATATTAATATTGAAGTTGGTAATTCTGGAAGTATTACTGCCAATTTGGGCTACAGTAATATCTGAACTGCCCGAATTATAAATTACACTGCCGACAGATGCACCGGCCATTTTATCTCCTTTTGAAAACTGGGCATTGGCAGATAAAGTGCTTAACATAAAGAGGACGGAGAAGAGGCGAATACGCATATATACGGTTTTGATTACCCGGCAAATATAGGCGGATTGGGAGTGCTGCAGAAAAGGCATTTTTTTTGAGAAATAATGCCGGAATGTATTTTTTTGCTTTACCTTTAAATTGTCTTGGTGAAGCGGAAAATTCCCTTTACTTTTAAAACCAAAACCAAAAAAACGCAAATCAAAACGCTATGAGAAAGTTTCAATTTCTATCACTTTTAGCTTTAGCTATAACTTTTTTAGCCGTTAGTTGTACAAAAGAAGGTCCTGAAGG
>CAYPBW010000001.1:3407-76399 GCA_964409055.1 uncultured Chitinophaga sp.
TAGCTTTAGCTATAACTTTTTTAGCCGTTAGTTGTACAAAAGAAGGTCCTGAAGGCCCTGCCGGCGCTACTGGTGCACAAGGCCCAACCGGTGCTACCGGTGCTACGGGTCCCACTGGCCCTACGGGTCCCACTGGCCCTGCCGGTCCTACGGGTCCTACTGGTCCTCAGGGTCCTGCTGGTACAGCAAATGTGATATATTCTGCATGGACTGATTTTGTTAGTGCCACTTGGTTACCAGCAGCAGTAGAATTTGGCAAAACAGTTAGAAACTATCCCGCTGCAGCGCCGGGCGTTACAACCAGTGTTATCAATACAGGTGTTGTACTTGTTTATTGGAGAGATGTTGGATTACCCAATCCTCAGCAAATGCCTTCTATAAGCTATAACATCACACAGCCGGTAAATCAATATCTCGGATTTGAATTACTAACCGGAACTATTAGAATTAAATTTTTCAATATTGATAATACAAATGATCCGGGAACTTTCTCAGGTTCGGGTAACTCTTATAGATATGTTATCATTCCTGGCGGCGTTGCTGGTGGCCGCTCTGCCGAAAAAGCTTGTGAAATCAAAGGCCAGATATATACCGAAAGCCAGTTGAAAGGGATGTCTTACCAGCAGGTTTGTTCTTTGCTGAATATTCAACCTTAATTTCATTAACATAAAGTATATAAAAGCCGTCCCATTCCGGGACGGCTTTTTCTTTTAATGGTTAATTGCTTTCTGCATTAACTTGTGCCTCCAATTTATGATATGAAAAAAATTTGCCTGACCACCAGTAGCCTGTTTATTGTTTTTATTATTCTTGCCCAGCCCCGCATTATCTCCGGCCCAATGCTGGGCCCCGTAGAGTTAAGAGATGCAAAAGTGTGGGCAGAAGTTTCTCCAGAAGTAAAAACTGCCTCGTTGCATTATAATAAGAAAGGGGAGCTAAAATCAAAAACGGTGGTTTATAAAGGTGCATTGGGAAATGAGTTTAATCCCATCACATTTACAGTTGGAGGTCTTGATTTTAATGCAACCTACCAATATAGGCTAGTTATAAATGGAAAGCCTACTGCCTACGGAGGAGAGTTTACCACCAAAGACCTCTGGCAATGGCGTAAACCGGCACCGGACTTTAGTTTTCTGACAGGTTCCTGTTCTTACTTCAATGAGCCGGTATTTGACAGGCCGGGTACTCCTTACGGAAAGGATTCTTCCATATTTGAAACCATGGCCAAAGAAAAAGCAGCTTTTATGCTTTGGCTGGGTGATGCCTGGTATACCCGTGATGTAGATTATTACAGTGAGTGGGGGTTATGGTACAGGGCCAGCCACGACAGGTCTTTGCCGGTGCTTCAGCCTTTTTTGAAAGCAATGCCGCAACTGGCAATCTGGGACGACCATGATTATGGCCCGAATGATATTGGTAAAAATTATATCCTGAAAGAGGCCAGCCGTAAGGTCTTCAGCAGTTATTTCTGCAACCCGTCTGCCGGTGAAAACGGGCAGGGTATTTACACAATGACCAGCTGGGGAGATGTAGATGTTTTTATGACAGATGACCGCTGGTGGCGCAGCGCCGACCGGATGAAAGACTCAGTGAAAGGAAAACCCAACCCTGAAAAAAGAATGCTGGGTAAACAACAAATGGAGTGGCTGAAAAATTCATTGTTATACAGCAACGCTACTTTTAAGATCATAGCGGTGGGCAGCCAGGTACTAAACCCCGTTTCTCCATTTGATAAATGGTGGGATTTTCCGGCTGAGTATGATGAGCTCATGCATTTCCTGAAGGAATATAATATTAACGGTGTGCTCTTTTTAACGGGCGACAGGCATCATAGTGAAATCATTAAAGTGGAAAGAGAAGGCACTTATCCTTTGTATGATATTACCTGCTCACCGCTTACATCAGGTACACATACCTTCGGCGCTGCCGAAAAGAATAATCCTTACAGGGTATTAGGAATAGATGAGAAACAGAATTACACCCGGTTTTCTTTCAGT
This sequence comes from uncultured Chitinophaga sp., assembly GCA_964409055.1. Classification (GTDB taxonomy): domain Bacteria; phylum Bacteroidota; class Bacteroidia; order Chitinophagales; family Chitinophagaceae; genus JJ008. Next base: position 5,405 of record CAYPBW010000001.1, read on the forward strand.
GGAAAGAGAAATGACAGAAAACTAACTGTCGAATATCTTGGAGTAAAAGGCGAAATCCTCGGAAGCTGGTCTGTTTCGGAAAAGGAGTTGAAATCACCACAAATAAAATAATAGTATGAAACACTTCCTCCTGATAATTGCTGCAGTGGCACTGTTGGTGTCATGCAAAAACAAGGAACAAAGTGCTAAGGAGAATATAACAACAGCCGGCAATGTAGCTAATGCGGCTGCTGATTCAACTGATATTCGGAAAGTAATAACCGATTTCTATAACTGGTACAACAGCAACTTTACAAAAATGATGGCTTTCAAATTATACAGCGGTATAAAAAAAGCTGATGAACCACCTTATAAAATCAATTGGGATGAGGTAGAAAAATACCAGGCCTTTATCAAAGATTCAGTTCTATGGCTGGGAACCGAATTTCTTGCTAATCAGAAAAAGATGTTTGAGCAATGCGATTCGGCTTTTAAAGCCGATACGCAGGATGAAATTCCATTTGGATTTGATTATGACTGGTACACAAACAGCCAGGAAGATCCCTCTTATCTTTTAGACGGCATCAAGGCATCTCATAAATGGATGCTGAATGTGAAAGGGGAGGAAGCAACAGTTGAGATTGGTGTGCCTGAAGATAAAAATTATGCTTACGGCACACTCTTGTTATTTGTTGCGTTGAAAAAAGAAAACGGTCAATGGAAGATTACTAAAATTGGTAACGATTAAAACTGCTTATGACAATTTATTTCGGTTATGAAAAGCCTAAAGTGCTGCAGGCCTTACGGTATCATTTTATCAGCCGGCCCGAGATAAGGATAATGCTGATACTGGTGAATGTATTTGCCATAATGTCTATTACACTTTATGCATTGAAAAAGATTACACCCATGGCATTTTTCATTGGTTCTTTCCTTTGGGTAGTGCTGATGATAAGTTTTTGGTTTATTCTGCCGGCACTTGTTTACCGACGGGCTGCGACTTTTAAGCATGAATTCAGTATGACCTTTGAAGAAGATGGTTTTCAGCTGGCGCATGAGAGGGGTTCCAAGACATGGGCATGGACTGCTTTAAAAAACTACCTGGAAAGTCCTCATTTTTTTCATCTCTACTTCGACAGTCGTTCGTTTTTCCTGGTGCCCAAAAATGGATGCAAGGACACTGATGAGGTTTTTGAGTTAAGAAAGCTGATAAAATCAAAAGTGAAGAAAGGGTAGGTTATAGCTCTTTTTCCATTACATAATGCGGAATAGTGACTTCGGTAAATTCATTGCTGGCTATTTTATACCCCATTTTTTCGTAGAAACCGGTAGCGTTTTTGCGGGCATGCATCGACAGGACCTTGTAACCTCTGTCCCGGGCAATGTTTTCAGCAAATGTCATCAGTGCCCGGCCTATACCTTTTCCCTGCAGGTCATTTAATACCGCCATCTGGCGCAGTCTTACTGTACCAGGGTTTTCTTCTACCAGCATACAACAACCGAGTATGTCATCATCGTCAAAAGCGCCGATCAGGATATTTTCTTTTTCATGTTCCAGTTCATCCGGGGCGAAAGTGAGGCCAAGTGGTTTACGCAGGATATCATCCCTTAATTTGACCATTTGCCCGTATTCAGGAGAGCCATGTTCTATAATTTTTAATGCCATAACCAGAAGTTTAACCCCGAAGAACTTCAAAATACAAAGAACTTCGAAAACTGCCAACCGTTAGTTGTCATATTTTAAAGACTCGGTTGATTTGTTTTGTTTCCTAAGCCTTCTTTTTCAGCCGGTTGGAAAAAACCGGAAAAAAACAGCTTTCCCATGCTGATTAATTCAAAAAGTATATTTTTGCTGCCAATAAACAAAACTTAAAGAACATGTCAGACATTGCATCAAGAGTTAAAAAGATCATCGTTGACAAACTCGGAGTAGACGAAGCAGAAGTAACCAATGAGGCTTCTTTTACCAACGACCTGGGCGCCGATTCATTAGATACGGTAGAACTCATTATGGAATTTGAAAAAGAATTCAATATCTCTATTCCCGACGAGCAGGCTGAAACCATCACTACTGTTGGTCAGGCTGTTGCTTACCTGGAAGAGCATGCCAAATAAGTGCATTGATTAATGATAACTCACCTGGGTGAGATCGATTAACCGGAATAACTGCTAATAGCAGTAATAAATTTATCCGCCTTCTGATGCTGATACGTTCAGACAGAAGGCGGTTCTTATCTTATAGACAATACTTCTTAATTTTCCGGCTGGTTGTTTATTTAATTAACTGATTTATCTTAGCATTCTATGGAATTAAAACGGGTTGTTGTCACCGGCATGGGCGCCATTACACCACTGGGAAATTCGGTTTCTGACTACTGGAACGGATTGGTAAATGGTGTGTCTGGCGCTGATATGATCACTTTGTTCGATGCGTCGAAGTTTCGGACAAAATTTGCCTGCGAGGTAAAAGGATTTGATCCCGTTCAGTTCCTTGATAAAAAAGAAGCAAGGAAAATTGACCGCTTCACCCAGTTTGCCCTGGTGGTTAGCGACCAGGCTATGGCTGATGCAGGCCTGAACAAAGACAATATTAATCCGGACAGGGTAGGTGTAGTATTTGCCAGCGGTATTGGTGGTCTTATCACTTTTCAGCATGAAGTGACGGATTTTGCAAGGGGTGATGGTACTCCTCGTTTCAATCCCTTTTTCATTCCTAAAATGATACTGGATATTGCTGCCGGCCAGATCAGTATGCGGCATAATCTCCGCGGGCCCAATTTTGCCGTGGTAAGTGCCTGTGCCAGCAGTACCAATGCTATCATGGATGCTTTCAACCTGATCAGGCTGGGAAAATCGGATATTATTTTAACCGGAGGAAGCGAAGCTGTAATCAGCGAAGCTGGTGTGGGTGGCTTCAATGCCATGAAGGCAATGAGTGAGCGGAATGATGATCCCAAAACCGCCAGCCGTCCTTATGATAAAGACAGGGATGGCTTTGTGATGGGCGAAGCATGTGGTATACTGGTGCTGGAAGAACTAGAACATGCTAAAGCAAGAGGTGCTAAAATATATTGTGAAATTGCCGGCTGTGGCGCCACTGCTGATGCACATCACATCACCGCACCACATCCCGAAGGGCTGGGCGCTAAGAATGTAATGCTTGCGGCACTGGACGATGCAGGCATGCAGCCCGATGAAATTGATTATATCAATACACACGGAACATCAACACCAATAGGCGATGGGGCTGAAGTAAAAGCGATAACCCAGGTGTTTGGTGAACATGCTTATAAATTAAATATCAGTGCCACCAAATCAATGACCGGACATTGCCTTGGTGCTGCCGGCGTTATTGAAGCCATCGCCAGCATACAGGCAGTAGTGCATGATATGGTTCCGCCAACCATCAATCACTTTACAGATGATCCGGAACTGGATCCCCATCTGAATTTTACTTTCAACAATGCACAACAGCGAACAGTAAGGGCGGCGTTAAGCAATACATTCGGATTTGGCGGGCATAATGCCTGTGTAATAGTTAAAAAGTTTGGAAGCTAAATTCTTAACCGGGAAAAGGACAGGTCTGCGAACATTATAACTTTTCAACGCTTAAACTTTATTACCTGTCAACTTTTTTGTAGCTTAACGGCCGTGGATTTTTTCAAGAACCTATTTACCAAACACTCCGGTTCAACTTTTAAGAAAGAGCTTAAAAATATCCTTGGTTTTAAGCCCGGGAATTTGTCGCTATATAAAACAGCCCTTACCCATCGTTCTGTAAAAGAAAGCATTGATGAGAACAATGAACGCCTCGAGTACTTGGGCGATGCTGTTCTCAGTGCCCTGATTGCGGATTATCTTTTCAAACGGTATCCCTACAAAGAAGAAGGCTTTCTTACGGAAATGCGCAGCAAGATGGTAAACCGGCAGCAACTAAATGATATTGCTGTGAGGATGGGGTTGAAAAAGATAACCCTTTATAATAAGCTTGATGGCTCATTAAAGGTCAGTCAGATCTTTGGTAACACACTGGAAGCACTGGTGGGGGCCATTTACCTCGATCATGGCTACAAAAAAGCCAGCAAATGGGTATTTGAGCAGATCATTCAGCCGCATATGTTCATGGATGACCTGGAGAACCTGGAGATCAATCATAAAAACAAATTGTACGGATGGGCCAACAAAAATGGAAGAGTGCTTGAATTTGAAACACTGAATGAAAAATTAGAAAATGGCCGTCGCCTTTTCACGGTCGCAGCGGTTATTGATGGAAAAAATGTGGCTGAAGGAAAGGCTTTCAATAAGAAAGATGCCTCACAAATTGCTGCACAGGTAGCCGTAGAAAAACTGGGTATCATTAATGCCGATTCAGTGGGAGAAGAATATTGATTGAAAAAAAAATTCAAATAAAGCAGATGAAAAAAAGGCTTTCGTTTTTAGTTGTCATACTGGTGCTGATTGCCTGTAATAAGCCTGTTAAAGGTCCTAACGGGGTTACTTACAAAAGCGCTGTAGCTTATAACGATTATATCGTTGGCAGACAAAGTACCCTTATCAAAAAAGTATTAAAGTTTGGGGAAGCTGCACAGCTAAACCTGGATTCTGCGGAAGCCCTGCTGAATATGTATGTTCCGGAAACTGAAAAAATGATCACAGAATTGAAGGGTATGCCTGCCTGGAAAGGAGACACTGCTTTACGCAATGCAGCCGTAAAATCGTTTACTTTTTACAAAAGGGTTTTTGACCAGGACTACCGTCGCATTCTTGAGATCAGGAAAAATGAAAATGCAACTGATGATGATATAGTTGAAATGAATGATATTGTAGATAAGATCAGCAAAGAAGAAGAAAAATTTGATAAGGATTTTCACAACGCCCAAAAAGACTTTGCCCAAAAGAACAAGATGAAACTGATAGAGAATGACCTGCAGAAAAAGATCGACGAGGTAAAACAATGATCAATCCTTTCGTTCCATGCAAAGTTCGATAAGTACTCCGTTAGTGTGTTTGGGGTGAAGAAAACAAACCAGTTTATTGTCGGCTCCTTGTTTGGGTTTCTCATTTAATAAAACAAAGCCCTCTTTTTTTAATCGCTCCATTTCGGTTTCTATATCTTCAACCGCAAAAGCAATATGGTGCATACCTTCTCCCTTTTTTTCGATGTATTTGGCAATTACACCATCAGGATCCGTGCTTTCCAGTAATTCAATTTTATTGGGGCCGTTTTGGAAAAAAGCAGTATTTACTTTTTCACTCTCCACCATTTCGGTTTTGTAACAGGGTGTATTCAGTATTTTCTCGAAAACCGGGATGGATATTTCAAGGCTTTTTACTGCGATGCCGATATGTTCTATTTTTTGCATGATTGATGATTTGCTCTTCAAAGTTAGCCGCTTTGGTATTTCTATTATTATGACCGGTAAACAGACTTTTATCAGTTTTTCACATGATGGAAGTTGGTAGATTTGTAAACGATCAATCTGTATACCGGATGCTGCAGCAATTAAAACAACTGGAAAGAAATTTTGAAGGATTACTTTTTTATGATGACTCACCCATTCACCAGGCGCAGTTGAGAATTTATGCTACAGACGCATCGGTGTACCAGGAAATGCCGCTGGCTGTGGCCATTCCCAAAACAGTTACCGATATTCAAAAGCTAATAAGGTTTGCAACTGAAAATAAAACAACGCTAATCCCCAGGGCAGCGGGCACCTCATTGGCCGGACAGGTGGTTGGGAATGGTATTGTAGTAGATATTTCCAGGTATTTCACTCATGTTCTCGAAGTCAATAAAGAGGAAAAATGGGTTAGGGTACAGCCCGGCGTCATCCGTGATGACCTGAACCATTACCTGAAACAGTTTGGGTTGATGTTTGGTCCTGAAACCTCCACCGCCAACAGGGCCATGATCGGTGGCATGCTCGGTAATAATTCCTGCGGATTGCACAGTATTGTCTGGGGCGCTGCAAGAGACCATGTGCTGGAGGTAAAAGCGATATTAAGTGATGGATCTGAGGTGACTTTCGGGAAAGATGATATCAGGGTAAATGGAAAGGATTCATTTAAGAGTAGCATTTACCATCAGCTTGATGCATTGTTGTCGGATGAAAAAAACCAGCAATTAATCCGGGATAAATTTCCGCAGGAAAAAGTACATCGGCGTAATACAGGGTATGCACTGGACTATTTACTCAAAATGCAGCCTTATGATCCGCAAGGGGAACCATTCAACCTGTGTAAGCTTTTGGCAGGGTCAGAGGGTACATTGGCGTTTACTACGGAAATTAAGCTCAACCTGATTGATTTACCCCCAAAAGAAATTGCTGTTGTCTGTATTCACTGTAACAGCATTGTAGAAGCCATGCATGCAAATATTGTGGCCTTAAAACATAAGCCCATGGCTGGTGAACTGGTGGATAAATACATTATGGACTTCACCATCGGTCACCCTGAGTATAATAAAAACCGGTTCTTTATTGAAGGCGACCCGGCTGCCATATTAATGGTAGAGTTTATGGAACATTGTCATGAGGCCGCAAAAGAAAAAGCAGAAAAATTAGTTGACGACCTGAGGAAACAAGAATTAGGATTTGCCTGGCCGGTTTTGTACAACGAAAAAACAAAATATGCATGGGATGTGCGCAAAGCAGGATTAGGATTGCTGCGCAATATTAAAGGAGATGCGCAACCGGTGAACCTGATAGAAGATTGTGCTGTAACAACTGATGACTTACCAGCTTATGTCACTGAGCTGCAAAAGGTTTTGGATAAACATGAAGTGAAGGCCTCATATTATGCCCATGCAGCAGCTGGCGAATTGCATGTTGAGCCGATCATTAATCTTAAATCCCCGGAAGGGTTAAAAAAATTCAGGGACATACTGGCCGATACGGTACAACTGGTTAAAAAATACAACGGCTCCTTATCAGGCGAGCATGGTGATGGCAGGTTGCGGGGTGAATACATTGCCGAAGTGGTAGGTGAGGAGACTTACCGGCTTTTTGAAAAGGTCAAGAATATTTTCGATCCTTATCATGTTTTTAATGCCGGAAAAATTACGGCCACCCCGGCTATGGATACCCATTTAAGAGTGGAGCAAAAACCGGTTCAGCGAAAATTACAAACTACTTTCAGTTTTTCAGAGCAGGATGGTATTCTGCGGCTGGCAGAGAAATGCTCCGGTTCCGGCGATTGCCGCAAAATGCCTGTTTCAGGTGGCGTGATGTGTCCGAGTTATATGGCCACTCGTTTAGAAAAAGACACCACCAGGGCCAGGGCCAATATTCTCCGCCAGTTTTTAAGCAATGAATTGGATGATCAGCCCTTCAATCACAAAGAAATAAAAGAGATCATGGATCTCTGTTTGAGTTGTAAAGGATGCAAAACTGAATGCCCCTCAGCGGTGGATGTAGCCAAAATGAAAGCAGAGTTCCTGCAGCAGTACTATGACAAAAATGGAGTACCATTCCGGGCAAAGCTTATTGCAAATTTTAGTAAACAAATGAAACTTGTTTCAAAATTTCCCGGGGCATTCAACTGGTTTTACGGTGTTCCCTTTTTTAGGAGAATGGCACATACAATGGTGGGATTTCATCCTGAACGGACGATGCCAAAACTGGCAAAGCAAACCTTGCTGGCCTGGTACAAAAAACGTCGAAAAATCAAATTTCAAAATCCGGGTTCGAAATCTGTCTTCCTGTTTTGTGATGAATTCACCAACTACAATGATGCAGAAATTGGGAAAAAAACCATCCTGCTGTTAGAGGCACTCGGCTATGAAGTGTTGATGCCGCAACATGTTGAAAGCGGAAGAACATACTTGTCCAAGGGGTTAGTAAAAAAAGCAAAAGATATTGCCAACAGGAATATTGAGTTGCTTTCAGGTATTATTTCATCTGAAACTCCTTTGATTGGAATTGAACCCAGTGGTATACTCACTTTCAGAGATGAGTATATAGATCTGGCAAACGATACTAATTATGATAAAGCGAAAATATTAGCTGCAGCCGCATTCACCATCGAAGAATTTTTAGCAAATGAGTATAATGCAGGCAGGATTGACAGAACATTATTTACAACGGAATCCAAAAACATTCTCATACACGGACATTGTTACCAGAAAGCACTGTCGTCACAACAGTATATCAGCTCGTTTCTCCAAATACCTGTTAATTACAAAACCAGCCTGATCCCTTCCGGTTGTTGTGGGATGGCCGGCGGTTTTGGATATGAGAAAGAGCATTTTGCCATTTCACAGCAAGTGGGCGAATTGGTCTTGTTTCCCGCAGTGCGGGCAGCCGGCAAATCAGACATTATTGCTGCATCCGGCACATCCTGTCGTCACCAGGTAAAGGATGGAACAGGAAAGATGGCACTTCATCCTGTTGAAATACTTTTTGATGCTCTTTTGCCCTGATTTTCATGACAGCTACTTATGCCTTTTCGAAATCCGAAAATTCAAGCTTCGGCGCAGCTTTAATCGTTTCTTTTAGAACCTTTTGAGGTACTTTTGTGTTGTTGTAGAAACTAATATTTTACCCTTTATTTTATGTTGCAATTACCCGTTTATTTAGATCATAATGCCACAACTCCCTGTGACCCAAGGGTTGTGGAAGCCATGATACCGTATTTCACCCAAAATTTTGGAAATGCAGCCAGCCGCAATCACCCCTTTGGCTGGCAGGCAGAGGAAGCTGTGGACTATGCCAGAGAGCAGGTGGCCAAATTGGTTGGAGCCGATCCCAAGGAGATCATTTTCACTTCCGGTGCTACAGAAGGTGACAACCTGGCTATCAAAGGTGTATTTGAAATGTATGCCAGCAAGGGCAATCATATCATTACCTGCAATATCGAGCACAAAGCTGTGCTGGATACCTGCAAGCATATTGAAAAAGAAGGCGGAGAGGTAACCTACCTGAAAGTGAAACCTAATGGTTTGATTGACCTGGCCGAACTGGAAGCAGCTATAAAACCTACCACTATTCTCATCGCTATCATGTACGCCAATAATGAAATTGGTACAGTGAACCCGGTGAAAGAGATCAGCGCTATTGCTAAAAAGCATGGAGTGCTTTTCTTCAGTGATGCGGTGCAGGCTGTCGGTAAGATTCCGGTGGATGTTAATAAAGACGGGATTGACCTGATGTCTTTTACAGCTCACAAAATGTATGGTCCAAAAGGTGTTGGTGCTTTATATGTTCGCCGTAAGAATCCAAGGGTTAAAGTAACTGCCCAGATGGATGGTGGTGGCCATGAAAGAGGTATGAGAAGTGGTACACTGAATGTACCGGGTATAGTAGGCTTTGGTAAAGCCTGTGAGTTGGCCATGAATGAAATGCAGCAGGATGCAGAACGCCTTAGCAAACTCAGGAATAAATTAGAAAATGCTTTACTAAGTATTGAAGAGGCCTACCTGAACGGGGATAAAGAACACCGTTTGCCCCATGTATCCAATATCTCTTTCAAATATGTGGAAGGAGAAGGTTTGCTGATGGGCTTCAATAAAAATATTGCTTTGTCATCCGGCTCTGCTTGTACTTCTGCTTCATTGGAGCCGTCCTATGTGCTTAAAGCATTGGGTTTGGGCGATGATCTGGCACACAGTTCGCTGCGATTTGGTCTTGGGCGTTTCACTACAGAAGAGCAGATTGACTATACCATTGAGCAGGTAACAAATACAGTGAATAAACTGAGAGATATGAGTCCGCTTTGGGAAATGTATAAGGAGGGAATAGACTTGAATACCATTGAGTGGGCACATCATTAAACATCCATTAATTAAAACAAAAACTAATAGTCATGGCATATAGTGAAAAAGTAATCGATCACTACCAGAACCCCAAGAATGTGGGAACCCTGGACAAAAGCAAAAACAATGTGGGAACCGGCCTGGTGGGTGCCCCGGAATGCGGTGATGTAATGCGCCTGCAAATCGAGGTAGATGAAGCTACCGGTGTCATTAAAGATGCCAAATTCAAAACGTTTGGCTGTGGTTCCGCTATCGCCTCTTCTTCACTGGCTACTGAGTGGCTCAAAGGCAAATCGGTAGATGATGCGGTGAAGATCGATAACATGACCATTGTAGAAGAACTGAACCTGCCCCCGGTAAAGATCCACTGTTCTGTACTGGCAGAAGATGCTATCAAGGCAGCGGTAAATGATTACCGTAAAAAGAATGGTTTACCTGAATTGAAATTTGAAGAAAGCGTAGTTCATTAATATGAGTGTATCGTTGGATAATGCGATTTACGTAAGTGATAAGGCAAAGGACAAGGTCAAACAATTGCTGGCGGATGCCGGGGTTGCAGATGATCCATCCTACTTCCTGCGGGTAAGTGTGGTGGGCGGTGGCTGCTCCGGACTTAGCTACAAACTTGACTTTGATAATGAACAGAAACCCATGGACCAGGTATTTGAAGATAATGGAGTGAAAGTAGTGACCGACCTAAAGAGTTTTTTATACCTGGTTAATACTACGCTGGATTTCTCAGACGGATTAAACGGGAAAGGCTTTTATTTCAGTAATCCTAATGCCAGCCGCACCTGCGGATGTGGCGAGAGTTTTGCGGTTTAGACACAGGTTAAAAAGTAAAAGGTAAGAGGTTGACAAGCTTTAGTTGTCAGCCTCTTTTCATTTCGTAACGGTAGCTATCAGTTTTAAAGTTAAACTGCCTTGCATATCTCTCAACTTGTCAACTTTTAAACTATTTTGCAGCCCATGTGGCCAGTTTGTAAAAAGGAACTCCGGCAGTTTTTCAGCAGCCTTACCGGCTATATTGCCATTATTGTATTTCTGCTGGTCAACGGACTCGTACTTTTTGTGTTTGAAGATAATATCCTCGACTTTGGCTATGCCACACTTGACCGATTTTTCCAGTTATCCCCGTGGATCATGCTTTTGCTGATCCCGGCCATAACAATGCGCAGCTTTGCTGAAGAATTTAAGACAGGAACTTTTGAAATTCTCCAAACCAGGCCTCTCAGCCGCTGGCAGGTGGTGGGAGGTAAATACCTGGGCTCATTGATAGTCGTTTTCATAGCCCTCCTTCCTACTATTGTTTATATTTTTACTATACAGCAGCTTTCTTCCAACCAGGGATTGGATATCGGCGCAACCATTGGTTCTTATATCGGCTTATTTTTCCTCGCTGCTGTATTTACTGCAATAAGTGTTTGCAGCAGCAGTTTTACCAATAATGCTGTGGTAGCTTTTATCATAAGTTTGATAGGCTGTGCATTGTTGTATTATGGATTTAGTGCTATCAGCAAATTGCCGGCACTGGCCAATGGCCCTGATTATTATGTAGAAATGCTGGGAATAGATTTTCATTACCGCAGTATCAGCCGCGGATTGATTGATACAAGAGATATAGTGTATTTTCTGAGTGTGATCTTTTTGTTTCTTGCCATCACGAACCGAAACCTGCTGAAAAGATAATCTATGAGAATCATCAATAAACTCTTTACTTCAAAAGCCTGGTGGATCTGGTTGCTGCTGGTACTTTTTCTTATTAATTATGCGGCCTCGGTTTTCCATGCTCGTTTAGACCTTACTAAAGAAAAGCGGTATACACTCAGTAAGGCGACCAGGGATTTGCTGAAAAACCTGGAGGATGATGTGCAGATTGATGTTTTTTTAAAAGGACAGTTTCCGGCAGGGTTTAAGAAACTGGCCAATAGTACTAATGAGTTTTTGCAGTTAATGAAGGACAGGAATGGCTCAAAACTCCATTACAGGTTTATTTCTCCCCAGGAAGAAATTGCGGGAAGCCCGGGTAAAACTTATGAGGATACATTAATAGGATTAGGTGCCAATGCCATTAACCTTACTGTTCAGGTTGCCGAAGGACAGGAAAATAAGAGGGTTTATCCTGTTGCTTTAATGCGCTATAAGGACAGGCAAACTTTAGTTAATCTATACTCCGGGGGTAAAAGAATGATTACTCCCGTTGAAATGAACAGCGCTGAAGCATTAATGGAATACCAGTTTGCAAAGGCACTTGATGGATTGATAACGACTGAGAAACCACATGTGGCTTATTCAATTGGAAATGGTGAACCGGTTGATGCAAATACTTATGGTATTCAGGATGCACTGAAAAATGATTACCAGCTTGGTATTTTTGATCTCAATAAGCACAGTAAAATATCTACAGACATCAATGATAAGAGCAGGATTGATGTATTTATGATCGTCAAGCCAACCCTTCAGTTTACGGAGGAGGAGAAGCTTAAAATTGATCAATACCTGATGAGAGGAGGAAAGCTCCTGATGTTCATTGACAACCTGATAGCGGAGCAGGATAGTCTCAGTGCTGTAAAAGAAACAGTTGCTTTTGACCGTAACCTGAATCTTACTGATCAATTGTTCCGTTATGGTGTTCGAATCAATACAGATCTTGTAATGGATCTGCAGTGTGATTATATGCCATTTGTAGTAGGCGGTGATATGCAGAATCCCCAATTTGAATTTTTGAAGTGGAACTACTATCCATTATTTGAGTCAAAAGGTAATCATACTATTAATAAGAATATTGGCCTCGTTTCAGGCCGGTTTGTGAATTCCGTTGATACCATTGCCTCGCCGGGAGTAAATAAAACAGTTCTCCTTTCCAGTTCTGCTGACTCACGGATCATCAGTACTCCAGCCCTGATCAGTTTGAATGAGAACAAAAATGTTCCAAAGGATAGCAAGTTTAATAAAAGCAATATTCCTGTGGCCATGCTGCTGGAGGGCAAATTCACCTCTTTATACCGCAACAGAGCTTCCCGTTCCCAACTGGACAGCATTGCAGCTACCGGCAGTAATTTTTTAGCAGAGGGTAATGGAAACGGAAAGATCATTGTTGTAGCTGATGGTGATATGGTGCTTAACGATGTATCTCCAAAGGAAGGGCCGTTGCCTATGGGCCTCAATTTTTACACAGTAGGCTCCCAATTTGAATACCAGTTCGCCAACCGTGAGTTTTTGCTGAACTGCCTGGAATACCTGGTGAATAAACCTGGTATTATTGAAACAAGAAACAAAGACATAGTACTGCGTTTGTTGGACGGACAAAAAGTAAAGGAACAAAAAACCGCCTGGCAGTTTATCAATATTGCCTTGCCGGTAGTGTTGGTCATCTTATTTGGCTGGTTATACCAGGGCGTAAGAAAAAGAAAATATGCTGGCGTTTTTTAATTCAGATTACGGGGCAGTATCTCTGAATCTGAATCAGGTTCCCACTAACTTATCTTTGCACATCATTAATATACATACATGACAAAGGAACAAGTAGAGTATCTCGTATTTGGTATTGTACTGGTACTGGCATTGGTTTTTGATTTGGGACTTCTGAGCAAGAAAAACCAAAAGATCACTATCCGGCAGGCATTGTATCAAACCTTTTTTTGGGTAGGGCTGGCGCTTGCCTTTTTTGTTTTCATGTGGATCGAAGAAGGTGAGCGGCTGGCCTTGGAATACCTGAGCGGCTACCTGATGGAGTGGAGCCTAAGTATTGACAACATCTTTGTTTTTATACTCATCTTTTCTGCTTTTTCGGTTAAAGAAAAATATTATGGCCGTGTACTCTTAATCGGTATCCTGATGGCAATCATCTTCAGGGTGATATTCATTACTGTAGGAGTGGCACTGGTCGAAAAATTCCATTGGATATTGTATGTGTTTGGTGTATTCCTTGTTTTTACCGGTTACAAAATGTTCACGGCTTCAGATGATGAGGAGTTTAATCCCCAGGAAAGCAAGATATACCGGTTCATGAAAAAATTCCTGCCCCTGGTACCGCACGATGGCAACGGGAAATACAGGGTAATGGTAAATGGAAAACCAGCTTATACGACACTGTTTGTTGTAGTGATCATGCTGGCAGCAATTGATCTTGTTTTTGCATTGGATTCCATACCGGCAGTGATGGGTATATCAAGAGATAAACTGGTGATTTATACTTCCAACATCTTTGCTGTGCTGGGCCTGCGTTCACTCTTCTTCCTGCTCAGGGGGGCTGTCAGCAAGTTTGACTACCTGCAGCAGGGAATTGCAATTGTGTTGGTGTTTATTGGTTGCAAAATGCTGGGTGAACATTGGATCAACCAGTGGGTAAACAAACAGATACAGGTAATCATTTCACTGGGTGTGATTATGGTTTGCATATCCGGTTCAATTTTCTATTCCATCTTTATGCAGAAAAAAGGTGAACCTGAAGATGTGACTGATGAAAGCCAGTCACCGGGATAATTCGTTTTGTGACTTATACTATACATCATATTGCCCAAATTATAAAGGCAGATGCCGTAATCGTCAATGACTCGGTCATTGAGAATTTATTACTCGACAGCCGAAAAATATTTGCCCCCGGATCATCACTTTTTTTTGCTTTACAGGGTCCCCGAAGAGATGGTCACCAGTTTATTGCTGATCTGTATAAAAGAGGAGTAATGAATTTTGTTGTGGACCGGCAATTGGATATTAATGAATATCCCGGGGCCAATTTCTTAAAAGTGAATGATTCATTGGAGGCCTTACAATTACTGGCTGCTCATCATCGTCAGCAGTTTTCTATACCTGTCATCGGTATTACAGGCAGCAATGGCAAAACAATTGTCAAAGAATGGCTTTACCAATTGTTACACCAGGAGTATACAATTGTCCGCAGCCCCAAAAGTTATAACTCACAGATCGGTGTTCCATTGAGTGTATGGCAAATGAATAAGCAGCATACTCTTGCCATTTTTGAAGCCGGAATTTCCCGTCCGGGTGAAATGGAAAAGTTGCAGAAAATTATTCAGCCCACGATCGGTGTATTGACGAATATAGGGGAAGCACATAGTGAAGGGTTTGCATCATTGCAGGAAAAGGAGGCAGAGAAAAGAAAGTTGTTCAAAAATGCTGTTTTACCTGAACAATTGCTGGTAAAAGAGATCAAAAGGCAAAGAGGCCATACAATAATCAGAGCTGGTTCAGCTGGGCAGGAGTATCAACTACAAATACCCTTTGCCGATGACGCATCGGTACAGAATGCCATTACCTGCTGGCAGGTGATGCTTCATTTGGAGTACAGGCAGGAGATCATTCAGCAAAGAATGCTTTTACTGACACCAGTCAATATGCGGCTGGAGCTTAAGAAAGGTGTCAATCATTGCTCGATAATTAATGACAGCTACAGCGCTGATATCAGTTCACTGGAAATAGCACTGAATTTCCTGGACCAGCAGGCAGGCTCCAATAAAAAAACAGTAATACTTTCGGATTTTTTACAGAGTTCAATTATTGATGAATTGCTATACCGGCAGATAATGGAGAGCCTTGTAAAACATAAGGTGAACCGTTTGATCGGAATTGGTGATAAGATTACAACGCAACTAAACGCTAATTTTCCAAAAGGACACAGTGATATTGATTTTATACTCTTTCGTACGACAGATGAATTTATTCACCAGTTCCGGGCATCTCATTTTAAAGAAGAGGTGATATTGGTAAAGGGAGCCAGGGTATTTGCTTTTGAAAAAATTGTTCAGTTGCTGGAACTGAAAGTTCATCAAACAGTATTAGAAATAAATCTTTCTGCCATAGTTCATAATCTGAAGGAATACCAGCGCAGGCTTAAACCTTCCACTAAAATAATGGCGATGGTAAAGGCTTTCGCTTATGGAAGCGGTGGGGCTGAGATAGCAGGTATTTTGCAATATCATAAGGTAGACTATCTTGGCGTTGCATACGCAGATGAAGGTGTTGAGTTAAGAAAAGCTGGAATTACCTTACCAATAATGGTGATGAACCCGGAAGAGAATGCCTTTGATGCTATTGTGGAATACAATCTTCAGCCGGAGATATATTCTTTTGAGTTATTGCAATCATTTGACCACTTCCTGCAACAAGAGGGACTACAACAATACCCTGTTCACCTTGAAATTGAAACAGGTATGAACCGCCTGGGTTTTGCTGCAGAGGATACGAAAAAGCTGGCTGATTATTTGTTGTCATGCCCGTCTTTCAGGGTTGAAACTGTCTTTTCACACCTTGCAGCAAGTGAAGAAAAAGCTAACGATGAATTTACGTTAACCCAATACTCGGTTTTTAATAGGGCAACATCGGAGCTGGAACAAAAATTGGGTTATTCTTTTATTAAACATATTGCCAATTCGGCTGCTGCAGTAAGACACCCGGATCTTCAGCTGGATATGGTAAGACTGGGCATTGGGCTTTATGGTGTTGACAGTGCCGTTTCAGGGTTATTGAATTTACAAACTGTAGCTACATTAAAATCAACTATTGCCCAGCTCAAGCATTTGAAAAAAGGAGATACTGTCAGCTACAACAGGAAAGGCAGGGTTGAAAGAGAGGTACTGATCGCCACCATCCGGATGGGATATGCTGATGGTTTTCCAAGGAGGTTGGGTAATGGGATTGGAAAAGTGCTGGTCAGGGGAAAATTAGTGCCTGTAATCGGAACGGTTTGTATGGACATGTTCATGGCAGATGTGACAGATGTGCCCGGAGTAAAAGAGGGTGATGATGTTCTTATTTTTGGTGAATCCCTGCCGGTGCAATCGGTTGCCCAATGGGCAGAAACTATTCCATATGAAATTATGACGGGTATTTCTCAACGGGTTAAGCGGGTTTATTTTGAAGAATAAGAGGCTTTTGTTCACTTTTCTATTATGATTTCTTTCACCGGGTCACTTTATCCGCTCACCTCAATCTTCTTATATTTGTTGCTATTATGAAGACGCTTAAGCTACGGCATGTAATACTGCTTATCAGCCTTATCATTTTTGTTGACCAGGCATTGAAGATTTGGATCAAAACATCTCATCCAACAGGAGAAGTATTACGGGTATTTGGTATGGACTGGTTTCGTCTTCATTTTATCGAAAACCCGGGCATGGCCTGGGGCTGGAAATTTGGTAACGAAACAGGGAAAATGATTCTTACTTTGTTCCGACTGGCTGCAGTAATATTTGGAACATGGTATCTTGGGAAAATCGTAAAACAGCAATACAGTCGTGGATTCGTTATATGTGCCGGTTTGATCTATGCAGGAGCATTGGGTAATCTTATTGACAGCATGTTTTATGGGATGATCTTTGACAAAGGCCTTCATTATGATGCTGCTATTAATGAATACGTAAGTTACTCAGGTATTGCTGAGTTTTCTTCAGGGGGCTATTCATCATTCTTGCACGGAAGTGTGGTGGATATGCTTTACTTTCCAATAATTAAGTCAAATTTTCCATCCTGGATGCCTTTTGTAGGGGGACAGGATTTTGAATTTTTTAGCCCGATTTTCAATATAGCAGATGCTTCTATTTCTATTGGTGTTATAACATTATTGATCTTTCAGAAAAGATTTTTCAAGAAGCATACGGCTGATGACGTACATTCAACCGTTGAAACTAATACCGATGTAAGTGATAAGGTACAGGTTTCGTAGTTTCCTTTACCCTCTTACTGTTTTATAACTTTCTTTTGCAAAACAGTGCTCCCGGCTACAACTCTTAAGTAATATATGCCGGGTTGCAGTTTTTCGGTATCCTCAATACTAAGGTTATTGATCCCGTTTGAAAGTAAAAATACCTTTTGCTTCACAATTCTGCCAGCCTGGTCAATCAGCATTGTTTCGGCTCTTTCTTGCGCAGCCGCACTAAGTTCAAAATCAAGTTTGTACTTAAACGGGTTTATGACAGAAACAAAAGAACAATGATCTGCAATATTAGATACCTGGATAGTTCTTGAATAAACGGATTGAGTATTATTTCTCATCCGGATCCTGTAATAAATCTTACCGCTTACGGGTGCAGGATCAGTAAACGAATAATAGCTGTATTCAGAGGAATAATCGTTGTGACCGTTTATGGTGCTGATAACTGTATAATTACTTCCGTTGATACTTTTTTCAATATCAAATAGTACTGGTTCATCTTCACCGGTGGTGGTCCATTGTAAATCTGTGCGTTGCTGGGAATTTAGATTTCCACTAAAAGAAAGCAGTCGTGCATGTAAGGGTATGCCACATTCAATGACACTTACGGTAATGGTGAGTGCATCACTAAAACTACAATTCTCGTTAGAAAGATTTGAAACTGTAGTAGCAACCACCAGCCTGTACATATCACCATTGTTGGACATTTGTGTTTGGGAAACGGGTATGGTATAATTAGCAACATATTCCCAGGCGGTACCATTCCATACAGGTACACCAGTTCCCGTTGCACCGGGTATATCGTTCCAGGTGGCGCCACCGTCTGTGCTGCGTTGCCATTTATACTCGGTGTAGTTATTAAAATAAGAGCGGATCGTATCCGTAAGCACCAATACATTACTGTCACAAACTATTGGATTATTCATCGGTCCATATTTCATATCCGGGGAACAGGTAGCCACCGTGATATCGTCCAATGCCCAGTCATTGCCGCCGCCTCCCGGGGCATTGTTGAAGTATTTTAGGGTAAAGCTTGTCTGCGCCGGGCCAGTGAGAAAGGTAAATCCTTTTTTTACCCATTGCCCTGAGTAGAGCAGGTCGCCGGTAGTATAATAGTCAACACCATCAATTTCGAAAGTAATATTTGGACGAACTCCTGATGAATCTCCTGTTGCTGTTGGTATATAGTAAGGCGGCCCAGCAGAGCTTGTAGCGCCTCTTCCATTCGAATCACAACCACATTTGGAGCAAATGTTTCGCATCCAGCAGGAGATTTCATAATAGGTATTTGGACAAAGCCCGGATATTGTTTGTTGAAATGCAGAATCGATTCTGTAAGCGGCATTGATCACCAGCATATAGCCTGCATTGGGATTGGCCACTGTGTCGGCAGGAGGGTTGCCAGTATATGGGTCTGATGCACCTGTGTGGTCACCAATGATATCCCACACATTAAATACCCTGTGAGTTGGTGACGAGTTATCTGGTTTTGCCCATGTATTTACTGTTGTATAATTTACACGGGTAGAAGTGTTATTAGCGACTCCATAATAATAATCCTGTGGGGAGTTGGTGTTGAAAATATTGTATGTATAGCCTGTAGGTACATTAGCTGAAGTTCCCCTGTTTCGTGGCTGACCGCTTCCAAATGTACCATTGAATTCAGTACCTATTGCGTTAGTACCAATGGTATTTGCACAAATGCCGTAGTTAGGATATACTCTCACTATATTGGAAGGGAAAGTATATGTTTGAATCGGGTTAGCTCCGTTTTTGTAAGTAATTGTTCCCCCGCCGGTACTGATATTTGATCCTGTAAGAGCAGTGACTACCACTCTGAAAGAGGCGATCATTATACAGGTGCTGCTGTAAAAGGAAGGTTTGTGTGTGTTAGCCACCCGTCCTCTTCTGAAGGCTGTTGCAGGTGCTGCTGATGGGTTAAAGCCGAGGTGTATTGTTACTTGTGTTCCTGTTATCCAGCCGGGGTCATCACCGTAGCCATCGGTAAGCTGTTTGTATACTTTTCCCTCGTTAGTCAACACTCTGATCGTTCCCGGAATGAATGTGGTACCTGCTGGCACATTATCCCTGTAACGGCAGCTATCGTATGTACCGGAACGGACAACAAATGAAGCTCTTATTTCAAGAGTATCGCCTGTTTCAAGAGTGCCGCCATTCAATCCCTTTGTAACATTGATATAGCTTTTACCAAAGTCTACCGTTTGTGCATAACAGTATCCTGAGCTTATTATAATTAATATAATAAGTGTAAGAAAGCAAAAAAAGGGAAAAGTATAGGGTACACTTCTTTTCATGGATCGGATTTTCTTTGCACAGTGTCTGACTCTGAGTATTAAAAATAGATTAATCTGCATTGCAATACAATAGGACTTTCTACTTAAATACGTAAAAAAATACCCGTGGTTTTTACAAAGTAATTTTTTATTGGCCTTTCTAAGAGTAAACCATTGATTGATGTATCGTAAATGAACGATTGGTCAATCGTAAATTAAGAAGTGTATATAAAGCAAAGTCCCGGCAATTGCCGGGACATTTGTTTTTGTGGTTATGCTCAAGGGTTACGGTTATTCGTAATTATTGAACCACTCTTTTTCAGTTAATTCAACATCTGTTGGTAATGTACTGACAAGAGGCCTGACTGAACTGATGAATTTGTCCCGAATTCTTCTTAGCGAATACACCCTCGAGGGTGCTGATTTAGGCGAAAGTATTGATCTTAGATACGGCGTCTGGTAATTATCTTCTGCAGATGCTGCGGGTTCAGTTTGTACTGCTTTGAGTGGATTGGCCAGGAAAAAGAGTGATGGATAGGCTGCATTTTTCATAGTCAGGGATTTACTGGTTTTTATGAGTATTGGGTTTATACTACTGTTAAGGTAGTGAGTTAATT
Organism: uncultured Chitinophaga sp.; assembly: GCA_964409055.1. Classification (GTDB taxonomy): domain Bacteria; phylum Bacteroidota; class Bacteroidia; order Chitinophagales; family Chitinophagaceae; genus JJ008. The sequence goes on from CAYPBW010000001.1 coordinate 25,715, forward strand.
TTTGTTTTGCCAAAACAATATGAACAAAAAAAGAGAAGAATGCTGAATTCTTCTCTTTTTACGATAGGAGTTTTACGATATTTATTTCTACAGTTTGCCTACCATATTGGCAGGAATTACCCATTGGTCAAACTGCTCAGGCGTAATATAGCCCAATTTTACTGCCATTTCCTTAAGTGTAGTTCCTTCTTTATGCGCTTTTTGTGCTATTTCTGCTGCTTTATAGTACCCAATCTTTGTATTCAATGCCGTTACAAGCATCAGGCTGTTATCAACATGTTTTTTAATGTTGGCTTCAATGGGTTTGATGCCAACAGCACATTTGTCGTTGAAGGAAACACATCCGTCTCCGATAAGCCTGGCACTGTGCAGAAAATTATAGATCATTACTGGTTTGAAAACATTCAATTCAAAATGACCTGTAGCTCCGCCAATGTTGATTGCAACATCATTACCCATTACCTGTGCTGCAATCATGGTCAATGCTTCACACTGTGTGGGATTTACTTTGCCGGGCATAATAGATGATCCCGGTTCATTATCCGGGATAAATATTTCACCTATACCACTCCTGGGCCCGGATGAAAGCATACGGATATCGTTGGCAATTTTCATCAGGCTTACCGCTACTGTTTTCAGAGCGCCATGTGCTTCTACAATGGCATCATGAGCTGCCAGTGCTTCAAATTTATTTTCAGCCGTTATAAATGGCAGACCAGTTAGCTTCGCAATATGTTTCGCTACATTTTCAGCATAGTTGGGTGGTGTATTGATGCCAGTACCAACAGCAGTACCACCCAGGGCCAGTTCACTAAGGTGTGCCAATGAGTTTTTAATTGCTTTCAATCCATGATCTAATTGTGATACATAGCCGCTGAATTCCTGGCCAAGGGTCAAAGGAGTGGCATCCATAAAGTGGGTGCGTCCTATTTTTACCACATGCATGTACTGCTTGCTCTTTTTGGCCAATGTATCTCTCAGTTTTTTGATACCGGGAATAGTTGTTTCTACCAGTATTTTATAGGCTGCTATGTGCATAGCAGTAGGAAAAGTATCGTTGGATGACTGTGATTTGTTAACGTCATCATTTGGGTGAAGGAACTTTTCTTTATCCGTAAGGTTACCACCTTTCAGAACATGGCCACGATAAGCGATCACTTCATTTACGTTCATATTGCTTTGTGTGCCGCTTCCGGTTTGCCACACTACCAGCGGGAAGTAATCATCCAGTTTGCTTTTCAATATTTCATCACACACTTTTCCGATTAATGTTGCCTTGTTTTTGGGAAGCACACCGGCTTCAAGATTTGTTATGGCAGCTGCTTTTTTCAGATAGGCAAATGCCTGAATGATTTCTTTAGGCATCCTGTTGATATCCTGGGCGATCTTAAAATTATCAATACTTCGTTGGGTTTGGGCGCCATAGTAAGCATTAGCCGGTACTTTTACTTCGCCCATCGTATCTTTTTCAATCCTGTATTCCATAGCAGAGAGGGTTTTTTAATGTCCCGCAAAGGTAGGCCAATCAGTAAATCAGTCACCTGATTTTTGATAAGAAAAGAGTGCTAATTTGCCCCAATGAAATCAGTATACTTCCTCCTTTTGCTTCTTCTGTCTATTGGTGGCAGCTCTCAGCAACAAACCAGGAATATCATTATCATTACAACGGATGGATTACGCTGGCAGGAAGTTTTCCGGGGAATGGACACGGCAATTGCCAATAAGTCCAAGTATTACGAGGGAGACAGTGCTTATATCTATTCATCCTATTGGTCTGCTGATGAGAGGGAGAGAAGAAAAAAAATGTTGCCTTTTCTTTGGAGTAGCATCGCATCTAAAGGACAACTATTCGGGAACAGGACTTTAGGCAGCAAAGTGGATAATGCCAATCCTTATTGGTTCAGCTATCCCGGGTACAGCGAAATATTTACCGGCTATGCTGATACAGCCATCAATAGCAACAGCTATCCTGCTAATCCACATGTTACTGTATTGGAGTTTTTGAATAATCAGCCTTTGCTGAAGGGCAAAGTAGCCGCCTTTGGTGCCTGGAATGCATTTGACAGAATTTTAAATGAGGAAAGAAGCAAGATACCGGTGGTCTGCGGTTTTGATTTAACCGGTGGTAAGTCACCTACAGCAAATGAAAAGCTGATCAACCGGATGCTTAAAGATTCATACAAGCCCTGGCTGGAGGATGAATGCCTGGATATGTTTACTCACCATGCGGCCATGGAATGGCTTAAAACAAGAAAACCCCGGGTACTTTATATAGGTTATGGAGAAACAGACGAATGGGCCCATGCAGGCCGTTACCGGTCTTACCTTGATGCCGCCAGGCAGGTTGATGCATGGATAAAAGAGATATGGGACTTTGTACAAAAAGACCCGCAATACAAGGATAAAACAACCTTATTTATTACAACCGATCATGGCAGGGGAGATATTAAGAAGGAGGAATGGACAAGTCACGGAAGCAGCATAGAGGGCTCTAATGAAATTTGGTTTGCAGTATTGGGGCCTGATACACCAGAAAGAGGAGAGCTTAATACTTCAATGCAACTTTACCAGCAACAATTTGCACAAACAATCGCTAACCTGTTGGGATATACTTATAAAGCAAAGCACTCTATTGCTGATGCCATTCTTTACGTTTTCAAAATGAAGAAATGAGAAAATTTTTTCTGTTCCTTTTTCTTTTTGTCTCAATTTTTGTATCTGCCCAGAAAACTGAAACCCCGCCATTGCCTACAAAAGCCCAGTTGGCATGGCATGAAAATGAGTTTTATTTATTCATGCATTTTGGCCCCAATACATTCACCGGCAAAGAATGGGGCGAAGGAAATGAGCCGGAAGATATTTTCAACCCTGCTGAATTGGATTGCAGGCAGTGGTGCCGTATAGCAAAGGCAGCGGGTGCAAAAGGAATTATCATTACAGCAAAACATCATGATGGATTTTGCCTTTGGCCAAGTAAATATTCAAAACATACAGTAAGAGAAAGCAAATGGAAAGAAGGGAAGGGTGATGTATTGAAAGAGCTTTCACAGGCTTGCCGGGAATTTGGGTTGAAGTTTGGTGTTTATATTTCTCCGTGGGACAGGAACCATCCTGATTATGGAACAGAAAAATATAATGATGTATTTGTGGGTATGATGAGAGAAATATTCCAAAACTATGGACCCATATGGGAGTTATGGTGGGATGGAGCAAATGGTGAAGGTCCAAACGGTAAAAGGCAGGAGTATGACTGGAGAAGATATGAGAATACGGTCAGACAACTTTCTCCTAAAACAGTTGTGTTCAGCGATATTGGCCCTGATATTCGCTGGGTGGGCAATGAAAATGGATTTGTGGGTGACCCCAACTGGAATTTTTTAGATACAGCTGGTTATAAACGGGGCATTGGAGCTCCTGCGAATGATACTCTTAATCATGGAAATTATTATGGCAAGTACTGGATTCCGGCGGAATGTGATGTGAGTATCCGGCCGGGTTGGTTTTACAGGGAAGCAGAGGATAATAAAGTGAAGTCACCACAAAAATTGTTTGATATATACCTGAAATCGGTTGGTCGTGGTGCCAACCTGTTATTGAATGTACCACCAGACAAAAGGGGGCTGATTCATGAAGCAGACTCTGCTGCATTAATGCAATTCAGAAAATTACGGGATGAAAATTTTGCTACCAACTTATTGAAGGATGCAGATAGCTATTATGAGTTTAGCCAAAAAGATCTTTACAATAGACCCCTACTGCTGAGAGGATTTGATACCACTTCTGCTTACTATGGTATTAATCTGCAGAACTTCATTGTACAACTATCGCAACCGGTAAAAGCAAATTGTATCGTTCTGCGGGAGGCAATACACTTAGGACAAAGCATACGCCGGTTCAGCATTGTCTTGTATTCGAACGATAAGCCAATCGGTGAAGTACAGGGAACCAGTGTAGGCAGAAAGCGAATTGTTACTTTCCCTGTTACTACCATTACTTCGTTCCGTGTTTACCTGGAAGATGCGCAGGGAAATGACAATATCACCGGTATTGCCGCTTATCTTATCGATGAGAATCTGGTGGAAAAGTAACCGGTTTATTTTCCTTTGAAATCAGCTTTTCTTTTTTCAAGGAAAGCGGTTACACCTTCCTTCATGTCTTCGGTATCAAATGTATTACCGAATTCTTCGATCTCCAGCATAAAGCCATCTATGCTTTCATTAAATACAGCATTAGCGGCTTTAATACATCCGGCTACCGCAAGCGGTGCCTTTGAATTAATAACATCCAGAATTTTTCGGGTATGTTCAAGTAATGTATCAGTAGTGGTAACATAGTTGACGAGGCCCAATTCTTTTGCTTCTTTAGCATCAATCATATGAGCTGACATCAACAATTCCATCGCTTTTCCTTTTCCGATCAGCTGAACTAATCGCTGTGTACCGCCATAGCCGGGAATCAAACCCAGGTTTACCTCCGGTTGACCAAACTTTGCATTTTCACTGGCTATACGAAAATGGCAGCTCATTGCCAGTTCACAACCTCCGCCTAATGCAAAACCATTTACTGCTGCTACAATGGGTTTAGAAGAGTTTTCAATTCGGGCAAAAATGTCCTGGCCTCTTTTTGCAAGAGCTTTTGCCTGTTCTTTATTTAAAGAGTTGAACTCCGAAATATCAGCACCGGCCACAAATGCCTTTGGTCCGGATCCGGTTATGATAACGGATTTTATGTCCGGGTTCTTTTCAATTTCGTCCAAAGCTATATTCAGGTCAGTAAATACATCTTTGTTCAGTGCATTCAATTTATCAGGGCGATTGATCGTAATAGTATAAATGCCATTTTCAAGGCTGGCAAGCAGTGTATGATACATGTTTTTATTTTTAAAAATTGCGGTGTTCTTTTACCCAGTTACTTATATAATCAGCGATCTCATGGGTATTGGTGCCGGGATGAAACAATTTTCCTACTCCAATTTTGTTTAGTTCTTCAATGTCTTCGTCCGGAATAATGCCTCCGCCGGTCAGCAGTACATCGCCCATACCTTTTTCTTTCATCAGGTTTATTACTTTAGGAAAAACGGTATTGTGGGCACCGGAAAGAATGCTGATTCCTATAGCATCCACATCTTCCTGCAAAGCGGCATTTACTACCATTTCGGGTGTTTGCCTGAGACCGGTATAAATTACTTCCATGCCGGCATCCCGCAGTGCTGTAGCAATTACTTTGGCACCCCTGTCGTGGCCATCAAGGCCAACTTTGGCCACCAAAACTCTGATAGGTCTTTTCATCGTAAAATATTGTATTGCAAAATTAGGTTCTTTCAGCTTCAGCAGCGTATATTAGGTTATGCAATACAGGAAGTTTGGTGTTACTGAGTTGATGGTAAGTGAGGTGGGTTTTGGTGCCTGGGCTATCGGTGGCGGGGCTATGATTGGTAATACAGCAATTGGCTGGGGCAATGCTGATGATGTTGTTTCAGAAGAGGCAATTTATGCTTCGCTGGAAGCTGGTATTAATTTCTTTGATACTGCTGATATTTATGGCTTGGGTCATTCGGAGGAGTTACTGGGTAAAACAATTGGTGGCAGAAAGGATGTTGTCATAGCCAGTAAGGCTGGTAATGTTTCCCGTGATAATGAGTTTAGTTTTGACTATAGCCGCCGGCATATAACCGGTGCCTGCGAAGCATCCCTTAAGCGATTAAAAAGAGATGTAATTGATTATTATCAGCTTCACACAGCAAGGCTGAATCATTTGAAGGAAGGTGATTGCATTGAAGCGATGCAGCAGTTGCAACAGGAGGGAAAAATCAGGTATTGGGGACTTTCCCTGAATACTTTTTATCCATTGCCGGAAGCCGAATATTTACTGCAGCAAGGACTGGGTAATGGATTTCAGTTGGTATTGAATTTATTGAACCAGCATTCGTTACCACTGCTGAAAAAAGCCGGAGAAAAAGGTTATGGTATTATTGCACGGATGCCCCTTCAATTTGGACTATTGACCGGAAAATTTGATAGGGGAGCTTCGTTTCCTGAAAATGATCATCGAAAGAACCGGCTTACTGCTGAAGTAGTGAATGCAAGCAGTACTGCTCTTGCACCCGTTTGGGAATTGTGTGAAAAGTATAATTGTACTAAAACCCAGCTGGCGTTAAGCTATGTTTTGAGCTACAGCGAGGTATCGGTCATCATTCCCGGAATTCGTACCAGGGAACATGTGGCAGGTAATACAACCGGTTTGTTTCAGTTGGATATTGCTGACAGACAAAAAATCGAATCACTGGGTACTGGATCCTTCGTTTCCTTAATGGAAATGATTAAACAGCGGGGTTAAAACAGGCTTATTGCAAATAGCATTCTTTTTATTGTTTCTTCTTTACCCAGTAACTCAGCAATATCAAACACTCCCGGGCCAAACTTTCCGCCTACCAGCATGATGCGGAAGGGCAGCATCAGCTCACCTGGTTTAAGGTCATTTACTGATGCAATTTCCTTGAAATTGGTTTCTAAAGTATGGGCATTCCAGTCAGGGGTCAACTCATAATTACGTATAAGCTCAGCAAAGAAAAGTTGCTTGGCCTCATTCCATTTTGGTTTCACTGCATCCACATCCACTACTTCCGGTGCTTTAAAGAAGAATGTGGATTGTTGTATAAAATCTGTCAGCAGCGTACACCTGTCTTTTACCAGTGTAATTATCTTGTCCAACAGGTCTTTGTTGGTAACATTAATACCACTTTGAACAAGAAGTTCACTAACCTTAGGGTTTAAATTTTCAATCTTCATTCTTTTGACCCATTCATGGTTGAACCATTTTGCTTTTTCGTAATCAAACCTGGCTCCGGCGCTGTGCACTCTTTCCATGGAGAATCTTTCAATCAGCTCTTCCTTTGAAAATATCTCCTGCTCAGACCCGTCGTTCCACCCCAGCAGTGCCAGCAGATTGATAAAGGCTTCAGGTAAAAATCCTTTTTCTTTAAAACCTTCGGTCATTTCGCCGGTTTTGGGATCGGTCCAGTTCATGGCAAATACCGGGAAACCATATTTGGCACCGTCTCGTTTACTCAGTTTGCCGTTGGGACCTAGTATCAGGGGGAAATGTGCCCACTGCGGCATGTTTTCCAAACCAAATAAATATTTCCAAAGCAGGATATGTACAGGTGCTGAGGGCAGCCATTCTTCTCCTCTAAAAGCATGGCTGATCTGCATTAAATGGTCATCTACCACTACTGCCAGGTGATAGGTTGGCATGCCATCAGCTTTGAGGAGTACTTTATCATCCACCGTTGATGTATCAAAGCTTACTTCTCCCCGGATCATATCTGTAAAAATCACCGCTTCTTTTTCCGGTATCTTAATACGGATAACATGCCTGGTTCCTGCACCAAGTAACTTTTGTGTTTCTTCTTTTGATAAGGAGAGTGAATTCCGCATTTTCTTGCGGATGATATGGTCGTATTGCGGAGAAGGGTTTTGCTCAGTTCTAAAATCCTGGCGCATTTTTTCCAGTTCTTCAGGGGTGTCGAATGCATAGTAGGCATGTCCATCGGCCACCAATTTTTCTGCATACTGCCGGTAGATTTCTTTTCTTTCACTCTGGCGATAAGGGCCATAGCTGCCACCATGCTGCACACTCTCATCAGGTTCCAGGCCACACCATTTCAATGTATCAAAAATGTATTCTTCTGCGCCGGGTACGTAGCGGTTCTGGTCAGTATCTTCTATTCTTACAATAAAATCTCCCTCATGTTTTTTGGCAAACAGGTAGTTGTATAAAACCGTTCTTACACCGCCCAGGTGTAAACCACCTGTGGGACTAGGTGCAAACCGAACCCTTACTTTTTTATTCATAGGATGCAAAGATAAAACCACCAACCTCTAAAGGGGAGCTATATTTGTACAAATGCTTAAATATTTTATCAAAACTCCCCGGTGGTTGAAGATCATGTTCCCGGACAGGGTATGGAGTATTGATACTGTTGAAAAAAATATTTACCTGACTTTTGATGATGGTCCTCATCCCACAGCTACTGCTTTTGTACTGGATGAATTGAAAAAATATAATGCCAGGGCAACTTTTTTTTGTATCGGGAAAAATGTCGAAAGCAATCCTGAACTTTACGACCGCATTATCTCCGAAGGACATCAAACAGGAAATCACACACAAAATCATTTGAACGGTTGGCAAACAGCAGATGAAGTTTACCTGGATGATGTAAAGTTAGCGGCAAGAAAGATTCAATCTGTACTCTTCAGACCGCCTTATGGCCGCATCCGTTCCCGTCAGGTAAAGAGGTTAAATGACTATAAGATAGTGATGTGGGATGTATTAAGCGGCGATTTCGATATTAGGATTTCGAAGGAAACCTGTTTACAGAATGTATTAAACAACACCAGTTCCGGATCCATCGTCGTTTTTCATGACAGCGAAAAAGCATGGGATAAATTAAAGTATTCGCTTCCACAGGTACTTGAACACTTTAGTAAAAAAGAGTATAAGTTTTTATCGCTTCCTTATTAAAAACAAAGGGTATCCTCTTAAAAAAGTTAGGGCCTGGGTAGAAACCCTGGCCCGTTTTTAATCCGTACCCTATGAAAACTGGTTTAAAGGTATAATAATTTTTTAATTACGGCAAAGTAATTTGATGGGTCACCCCGTTAATAGTAATGGTAGCCTGGTTATCACAATTTCCGTTGCCAAAGTCCAGAACGGCAATCCATGGGCTATTAGTGGTGGCATTGGCCCTAACTATTCTGATCTTTCCACGGACAATCCAACGGCAGTTGAAACGCTTGACTAGTGGTTCAATAATGTTTGATTCCCATACAGTTAAGAGATTGCCTCTTTTTACACGGCCCCTTGCAGAGCCTTCAATTTTGAAAATATCATCCAATGGAATTGGGGTAGCCAAACCCTCTATTTGAGTAATTACTTTAACGCTGTTCCACTCAGTAAAGTTGCCATTGGGACGGGTGAGTTTGCCGTTGATTACTTCAGCTTTAAACTGCCTTGCTGGCGGAATATTTGCCACCGGCGAACTGGTATTGGTTATCTTATGCACTCCCTGCACTCTTACACTGTCAAAATAAAAATCAACAAACTCGGTAGTGGCAACTGACCCGGGAACAATCAACCTTCCGGTATATACCGTTACTATTTTACCCTTGCGAAAATGGCCATCACGTCCTACGCAGCCAGTACCAAAATCCAGTGTTATTCTTACCGGAAATGGGGCAGGAGGATTCAAACGGTCAATGATTACGTCAGGGCAAGCAGTAACCCGGCCAAAAATACCGGTTCCGCCGACACCTACTTCATCGTTTACACCCATTACGTCATCAAACACACCGTTGAAAACGATTTCTGATTCTCCATCAGCTTCACTGGAAACCCTTGAAGCTTCCATTTCCTGTTCTTCTTCAGAACCATTTTGGCTTTGTTCTTTTTGGCAAGAAGTGATAGATAAAACAGTGAAGAAGAAGAAAATGGCTGCCAGCGGGAAGGAAATAATCCTTGATTTCATAAAAAATAATTTTGCAGTTAAGGTAGTTTAACGCCTTTAAGAACAGTTTTATTGACCAAAGTTTAAAGGAATCTTAAAGTTTTTTACTGAGTTTTGTCATTCAAAGGTACCTGATAATGAACCTGATAGACACCCACTCCCATATTTACCTGCCTGAATTTGAAACAGACAGGGAATTCATGTTGCAGCGAGCTGAAAAAGAAGGGGTTAGAAAAATTTTGATGCCTGCTATTGATTCTGGAACCCATAAAAGTATGTTGAACCTGGAGCAAAGCCACCTGGGTTTTTGTCTTGCCATGATGGGGGTACATCCTTGTTCGATAAAAAAAAATTATAAGGAGGAATTGAAAACAGCCTGGGATTACTTTGAAAAAAGGGCTTTTTGTGCAGTTGGTGAAACAGGCCTTGATTTCTATTGGGATAAAACTCACGCAACTGAGCAATATCTTGCTTTTCAGGAACAAATAGAATGGGCCCTGGAGTTTGATATACCCATAGTTATTCATTCCAGAGAATCTGTTGATGAATGTATCCGTGTGGTTTCAGAACATCAGAAAGGCAAATTGAAAGGCGTATTCCATTGTTTTTCTGGAAATGGCAGGCAGGCACAGCAAATAATTGACCTTGGCTTTTACCTGGGTATCGGCGGTGTTGTGACTTTTAAGAATTCAGGTTTAGATAAAGTAATGGAAAATGTTTCGCTGGATTATATTGTTTTAGAAACCGATGCTCCTTACCTGGCACCTGTACCATTTAGGGGGAAACGAAATGAGCCTTCTTATCTGAGATATGTGGTGGAGAAATTAGCGGAATTGAAAAAATGTGGTACAAAAGAAGTTGCTGCAATAACTACTGCCAATGCAGAAAAACTTTTTGTAAAATAAAATCCTCCGTTTAAAAGTAACGGAGGATTGAGCGGAGACCGAGGGATTCGAACCCTCGATACCCTTTGGGGGTATACACACTTTCCAGGCGTGCCTCTTCAACCACTCGAGCAGGTCTCCATTGGTTGTGAAGGGCGGCAAAAATAAGGATTATTGACTTACCAGTTGTTAGCCTGGTCAGGGTTTAGTCTTTCTGATACATCTACCGGTTGATTTTCTTCCCAGTTGGGATCAAATTTTACAAACCAGGATATCCATAGACTGCGGCTCAGCCGCATCAACCAGGGTTGAATAAGGATGAGTAAAACAGAATTTATACCCAACCAGTAAAAAAATCGGTTATCTGAAGTGGACATCCCGATTAAAACATACCAGGCAACAAGGGTGGATACGGTAAAAGCTACACCTAATGCATAGCTCACATAACCCGTACCATAATAAAACCCGACTTCTATTTCAGTAGGCTGGCCGCATACGGAACAATTCTTATGCATTTCCAGGTTTCGTTTGCCAATAGTTACAGGATGTTTAAACAATTTCCCTTCCCGGCAACGGGGGCAATGACAGGTAATAGCAGATGAAAGATAACCTCTGTGTTTCTTTTTGTCAGGCATGTCTATGAGTTGATCGAATACTCTTCAATGATTTTTTCTAATTGTGAAGCCTGCAGCACACCGGATTTTCTCCATAATGTCTTTCCTTGTTGAAATATCATCAGAGTGGGTACGCTTTGAATCTGTAAGGTATTGGCTACAGATGGGCTTTTATCTACATCAATTTTGAGGATGCGCACTTTATCTCCCATCCTTGTATGCAGTTCTTCAAGTACCGGTTTCATCAGTTTGCAGGGGCCACACCATTCAGCAAAAAAATCAACCAGCACTGGTTTGCTTCCGTTGATGATCTCCTCAAACGTTTCTCTCTTATTACTTGTCGTTGTCATTTTTTCCTCTTTTAAACATACTGAATAACAAACCGCCCATCAATGCGCCATAAGCCGTGCTGTTATGCCACTTAGAAGTAATAGCACAAGTACCGCTGCTGCAGCCAATCTGTTGCCAGTACAGGTACCCTCCGGCAGCGCCAATTATAATTCCAGCGATCAATAATTTGTTATTTAGAACCCAGCTCTTCATAGTCAATATTTTCAGGTTTGTCAGAATTATTTCTCTTTACAGGTGTGTAGCAACTTCCTCCTGCACAACAAACGCCATCAGTAAACAACGAGAACACCGTAAAAATGGCTCCCAGTATTATTCCTGATACTTCACCAGCACCAATTGAGGATGACAAAATTAAGATACCCAACGTTACCCGGATGAATTTAAGGGCTGTCCATCCGCTTTTTAACCTGTCTATAAGAGCCATTTTATTGATTTAAATACAAATTTCAGGTGCAATAATGAAGGCTGTGGTGACATTTGTTACAAATAAAAACGGCTGTTAAAAACAGCCGTTTTGCAAACCTTACATCAGTGTCTACATTTTACCGGGTAATATCTTGTGCCAGTATAGCCACGGTAAAATTCTTCTTTTCAACTGGTACATCGTCCACCGTTCTTTACTTTGGTCAAAAGGAAAAGTTTCAGTGGGTTTATTGTTGTAATCAAATTCGCAAAGGACAAGCTTGCCGTATCCTGTTACAACCGGGCAGCTTGAATACCCGTTATAACTTCCGGTTAACGGCTTTCCTTCCATAAAAGCCAGCAGGTTCTTTACCAGTACAGGAGCTTCTTTACGAATAGCGGCTCCTGTTCTTGAAGTAGGTAAAGAAGAAGCATCTCCCAGTGAGAACACATTTGGATACTTCACATGCTGCAAAGTGAATTTGTCTACATCTACCCAACCAGCGGCATTAGCCAATGGGCTATTCTTTACAAAATCGGGTGCACTTTGCGGAGGAGTTACATGTATCATATCAAAACTCACCCAATATTCTTTGTCTTTATTTTGCTCTCCAAAACCAACAAATTTTGCTTTTTTATTGGGGCCATCAATTTCAACCAGTTTAGTAAAGAAATTCATCTGTACTTTATCCCTTTCAGCCACTTTCTTCAGGGTCTTTTCGTATTTCTCCACACCAAATAGCCTGGTGCCGCCGCTCCAGTATTGTATCTCTGTTTTATCAAATATTCCATGCTTTTTAAAGTAATCAGCAGCCAGCCACATTATTTTATGCGGGGCACCACCACATTTTACAGGTGTGTTCGGATTGGTGAACAAAGCTTTACCTCCTTTGAAATTTTTCAGGCATTCCCAGGTATAGGGTGCATAATCAACACTGTAGTTGGAACATACGCCATTCTTTCCTATGGTTTCTTTCAGGCCTTTGATATCACCCCAGTTCAGTTGAATACCTGGCGCTACAATCAGGTATTCATATGCAATAATCTCATTGTTGTCTAAGGTTACCGTATTGGCTTCTGGTTGAAAGCTTGCTACTTTCTGTTTTATCCATTTTACTGATTTGGGCATTACATCAGCTTCATCACGAATGGTATTTTTCATATTGAAAACACCGGCACCAACCAATGTCCATGCAGGCTGATAATAGTGTTTGTCAGAAGGCTCAATAATGGCAATGTCAAGATTCTTGTTTTTACGTAATAACTGAGAAGCAGTGGAGATACCGGCATTACCTCCGCCAACGATTACAATTTGATGTTTGATTTGCATATAGATCAATTTAGAACACTAAAGTAGTACGGGGGTGCAGCCGGAGGTAGTGACAATTGTCACACCTTCGGCATTTAGAACGATAATCATATAATGATCCTTATTCGCCTGACTACAGTCAGCTTTTTCTGTGACTTTTGTCATTTTGACCGGCACTATCCGCTGAGAAATTTGTTGAGTTAATCAATCTTCTAATCAAAACAAATTACCGATGGAACACCTGTGCACCACCCGTTGCCCTTAATAAAATATCATTTCACTTTTTACCGGATGAGGATTTTTTATTATTACCATTATCAAAATCTAAAATATTTTTTATGAAAGTAGAACAAATTTATACCGGTTGCCTGGCAGAAGCAGCCTATTATATTGAGAGCAACGGGGAAGCTGCCATTATTGATCCTTTAAGGGAAACAAAGCCATATATTGATAAGGCGGAGCGAAATGGCGCAAAGATCAAATACATTCTTGAAACACATTTTCACGCAGATTTTGTTAGCGGTCACATTGACCTGGCTAAAAAAACAGGGGCAACAATTGTTTTCGGTCCTACCGCTGCGCCGGCATACGATGTAAAGGTGGCCAGGGATGGCGAAGTACTTCAGTTAGGAGATGTCAAGATTAAAGTGTTGCATACACCGGGCCATACCATGGAATCCACCACTTATTTGCTGATAGATGAGAAAGGAAAGGATTATGCGATATTCACCGGCGATACATTATTTATCGGTGATGTGGGCCGCCCGGACTTAGTACAAAAAGTGAAGGCGGAGATCACTCCGCAGATTCTGGCCGGGTATCTATATAATTCACTCAGGAACCAGATCATGCCATTGGCTGATGATGTAATTGTATATCCGGGACATGGGGCCGGCAGTGCCTGTGGTAAAAATATGAGTAAAGAGACCACTGATACGTTGGGCCATCAGAAGAAAGTCAATTATGCCCTTAGGGCTGATATGACAAAAGAAGAGTTCATTAAAGAAGTGACGGAAGGTTTGGTTGAGCCCCCACAGTATTTCCCTTACAATGTATTAATGAACCTGAAAGGGGGAATTGAAAGCATTGATGATATTATTGCAAGGGGTAAACGACCTCTTAGTGTCAAAGAGTTTCAGACCGTTTGGGAAAGTATGGAAGCTCTTGTATTGGATACCCGGACCAAGGAAGCCTTTGTGGAAGAACATATTCCCGGATCAATATTCATTGGCATTGATGACAACTTCGCTCCCTGGTCAGGCACTTTGATAATGGATCTGAAGCAACCTATATTATTCCTTGCGGATGAAGGAAGGGAAGAGGAGGTAGTGGTTCGTTTGTCAAGAGTAGGATACGATAATGCTGTTGGTTTTCTACAGGGTGGTATTAAAGCCTGGAAAGAAGCAGGCTTTGAAACCGATTCCATAAAAGAAATAAGTGCTAATGATTTTGCCAGCCTCTACCAGATGGATTCTGAACATATAAACCTGCTGGATGCGAGACGTAAAAGTGAATTTGATTCTGAGCACCTGGTGGGTGCTGAAAACTTTCCCCTTGATTTCATTAACCAGAACATGTCGCAGTTAAGCAGGGATAAAAAGTACTTTATCCATTGTGCCGGCGGATATCGTTCTGTAATTATGGGTTCAATTTTAAAAGCAAGAGGCTTTGATAAATTGGTCAACATTCAGGGCGGCTATAAATCCTTAAGCCAGACAGGTCTTAAGAAGACACATTATGTAGAGCCCACTACCATGCTCTGATGATTGCTTATTACGCTGAAAGCCAGCCCGTTGAAGGCTGGCTTTTTTGTGATATTCGTCACGCATCACCACATCTGAGTTGGTTATTTTTGTACAAATTATCAGATATGGCAACAATAAAAATGACCACACAGGATTTTAAGAATAAGGTGTTTAACTACGAAACTGAGAAAGACTGGAAATACCAGGGACAACTTCCGGCTATTATTGACTTTTATGCAGACTGGTGCGGTCCCTGCAAGATGGTGGCTCCAATATTAGAGGAACTTTCAAAGGAGTATGAGGGCAGGCTGGTTATTTATAAAGTGGATACAGATGTGGAGCAGGAACTGGCTGCCGTATTTGGTATTCAAAGTATTCCTACACTGCTTTTTATCGATTCGGAAGGTGAGCCTATGATGCAGCCGGGTGCATTGCCCAAACATATTTTCAAAAAGATAATTGATGAAAAATTATTAGCTCCTGTGAAAACAGAAGAGTAAGTGATTTTGGTTGTAGCATAAAAAAGCCACATAAATAATGTGGCTTTTTTATTTTCCTGATCAGAACCTGGCTTTTTACTTATTCAGTATTTCCACAAAATCCTTTGTATCATAGTCAAGCCCGCCTGTATGTTCATAAATGATTTCACCTTTTTCATCAAAGATAAATGTGGTAGGTATGCCTTCCACATTGAATAACTGGGGTAAGTTACCTGTCGGATAGTAAACAGGAAGTTTCATTTTGTTATTCGCCGCATAAATTTTTGCTTTTACAAAATTGTCATCAAGGGAAAGCATCACAAATTCAACCTTTGCTTTGTCTGTTTTTAATGCGAGACTTTCTATGGAAGGAATCTCTGCCCTGCAGGGAGGACACCAGGTGGCCCAAAGATTTACAAAGACCTTTTTTCCTTTAAACTGAGATAAATCAAATGACTGATTATCTGTATTGATCATTTGTAAAGATGGAAGTGCTGATGCAACGGCAGGTGCAGTTGGTTGAGTTGTTGTTGCCGGCTGGTTAGAAACAACGGTTTCTGTTTTTTCTGCAGCAGGTTTTTCGGCCGTTGAATTACTACAGCTAATTAATACGGCGATCATTACAACTGATAAAAAGAAATATTTCATTATACAATAATTTATTGTGCAATATGCCCCGCAATGCTGGTAACTGCGGTGATAAATATCACCAATTTCGTCAAACACAGCCTTCAAATTTGCCAAAAGAAATATAAAATGCAGCAATTCTGGGATCAACGATACGCAAAGAACGAAACAGTATATGGCTATGAGCCGAATAAGTTTTTCAAGCTATTTATTGACCTGCATAAGCCGGGCTCCATACTGTTGCCAGCAGAAGGTGAAGGCCGCAATGCTGTGTATGCTGCGTCAAAGGGCTGGCAGGTGGATGCTTTTGACTTCAGTGAGGTAGCCCGTGAAAAGGCACTTGATTTTGCAAGTGCAGAAAATGTTCAGGTAAACTATGATTTAAAAAATATTACAGCCTTTAAAGCGGAAAAGCTGTACGATGCTGTCGGCCTGATTTATATTCACCTGCCGGATGAGCAGAGAAAAAGGTTTCATCAGGAAATATATAATTCAATCAAACCAGGCGGCTTTCTGGTATTGGAAGCATTTGCCAAAGAACAAGCACAGTTTAAAAGCGGCGGACCGAGAGATACGGCACTTTTGTATGATGCTCCATCACTTTGCAGTGATTTCCCTTTTCTACACCTGATGAGTTGTGAGCAAAAAGAAATTATTCTCAACGAAGGAGATTACCATAAAGGAAAAGCAGCCGTACTTCGAATAATTGGCCAGCGGTTATAAAGTTTAAATTTCCGCTTACTATTTCATTTCTGTAAAAATGATATGCCATACGCCTCTTAAGTCACCATCCTTGTAATTAAAAGCAGCATCATCTGGATATTTTTTCTGGATCATATCCCATGTATCCGGTTTTATCTGTGTTTCTTTTTCCCCGTGACAGTTCAGGCACATTGCCTGAATAAATATGGGTTTGAAGTAGTGATGGTTTCCCTTTGAATCTTGCTTTACAATTGCTGTTAGTTGTTTATTTTCTTTTTTTTGTTCCAGGTAGGTCTTAATCACATCTTTTTCCATCTCATCCGGGGTATTGACGGAATTACGGATTTTATCAGAAGTTCTTTTAATTTGGATTCCTGCACCCGTATAAGTTTTTGTAAGATCTAATGCCGATGTATTACAAAAATCAACAGCGCCTGGAATGCCTCTTTCGCTGATTGCTTTCAGCAATGTATTTCTGAGTGTGTCAAATGTTTGTACTGTCAGTGAATCTCCTTTGTTTTTCCAATCTATAAATTCTTTTTTATCTTTTGATTCTTTGCAGGAAACCAAAAAAGTCAATAAGCCGGTAATGAGAAATGAATATTTCAACATAAACCATTTTTTAAGGTTAATATACAGCGGGGTGAAAACAATCTTCAGAGGGATAGATTTTCTTCAAGGTACAGCACATTCTGAAGTGTGCTACAAGGCCGGCAACCCCGGTAATAAATGCTATAACAATAATTGCAGTACTTAGTCCGATAAAATCTGCCAGAATACCGGCCAATAATGCACCTATTACATATCCGCTGTCTCTCCAAAAACGGAAAATGCTCAGTGTTTCTGCCCGTTGGGAAGGGTGGGTACTTTCCGCTACCACTGTCAAAAAGTTAGGATAAACCAATGCTGTTCCCAGCCCCAGAAGTATAGATGCGGTGATGAGCAGCCATAGTACAGAAGCTGTGGCAAGAATAAAAATTGCTGCAGCCTGTAACAACATACCCCCTGTGATGATCTGTTTTTTGCAATACACATCACCCATTTTTCCGGTGAAGAGTTGCATCACTCCCCATACAACCGGGTAGATTCCTGCAATGATCCCAATTTCCTGTATGGTAAGGGATTTTTGCAGCAGCAGAACAGGCAACAGTCCCCAAACAACTGCATCATTCATATTATTTACTAAACCATTCAACGTAACTGTACCTATATTTTTGTGCTTCCAGGTTGTTTCTTTCCATACATTTTTCATCAGTGCCAGTTTGCTGACAGTACTTTCTGCATGTACAAAATGTGTGGTATCTTTTACAAGAAATATAGAAATAAGTAAACCGGCGCCTGCCAAAAACAAACCTGGAATAAACGGATACCAGGCGTATCCATAGCTGCTGGCGAGAGAGCTGGCGAGATAGGAAGCCAATCCTACAGATAAGTAACCGGCAAATTCATTGATGCCCATAGCAAGCCCACGGTTCTTTTGACCAACGATATCCACTTTCATGATAACGGTGGTGGACCAGGCCAATCCCTGGTTAATGCCAAGTAATACGTTGGCGATAATAACCCATGTCCAGGTTTCGGCATACATAAGAAGCAATGGTACAGGTAAGGCAAACAACCAGCCAGTAATCAGTATATGTTTTCGATTGAATCGTTTGCTCAGTTTTGCAACGCTATAATTGCTGATGGCTTTGGTAATGCCAAACGCCATAATAAAACTTAGAATTGCTGTATTGGCATCTAATCCAAATATATCTTTACCAAGACCTGGCAAAACGGCTCTTTCCAGGCCTATCATAGCACCGACAAAAGCATTAACCAGCACTAATAAAGAAAACTGTTGCCAGTTATCTTTTATTCCGTGTTGTATGGTATGCTCTCTGTTCACTTCTTGCTAAGATAAACTTTCCAGATAACAGGTGATGCCCGGCTTGGCTCTGCTTCATTACTCCAGAAAATATTGGGAGCCCTGCTGTCTATTCCACCTATAATGTAACCTGCTAGTAATGGCTTGGTTCCCATTCTTTCTAATTGTAAAATGTCGTTGTTGCTATAGGAAGTTTCGTCCGCAGGTATGAATTCTGCAGCTGCTCCAAAATAGCCGGATAATTGTTCCGGTAACAGGTATTCCTTTATGCCAGTTGCATTTCTTTCAACTACACTGATGTGTTTTACAAACGGTACATCATTATCAGTTTTTACTGTGCCAGACTGATCTATATATTTCTGTGCAATACCGCCGAAGAAGATAGTATAAAGCGTTTTCTTTATTTTATCGTAAGCAGGTAGTGTAGCAGAATGGTAATGGCTGAATTGTTGATTGAAATTTTTAACCTCATTATGATTGTTGGCCGTGATATCAATCAGCGTAGTGTAAGGAAGGTCTTTTTCATATTGAAATACTCCGGAGTAAATGGTCAGCATTTCCCTGCCATTTTCATCATATTGGTTCAGCAGGTTATAATCTCTCCGGTGCAGCAATGCAGAATCGGTTACTGCGGTGTAATTTTCAATCGCTATCTCGTTGCCTTTTTCCGTTATTAAGAATTTTCTGATCTGGTTAGTGTATTTTTGACTGAAGCCGGGTCCATGATCGGGTCCATGCGGGTTATAACGGCCATCAAATCGTTGTCCGCCCACCAGGTAAAACAAATTATCCAACTTATTCAAATGGCCACCTGTTACGGCCATACGTTCATCTATCAGTTGTGTAATAAATGAAGTTATATCCGTATTATTAATGATCCCGTCTATCGTTTCTTTTACATTAATTTTTAATAAGGCGGGATGTGTAATATGGTCCCTTTTTGTTTCGCTATAGCCATAGCCGCCAATAACGATCAGATCATTTTGCTGCTGATAAAACTCCGTATTGCTGCTTTGTAACTGTTCAGCAAGCAGGGCAGGAAAACCGCTTACAGATTTTTTCCAGACTTTTTCTGTTTTTACATCCAGAACAATAAGATCAGTGTTATTATGCTTTTTATTAAAGGAAGCAAAAGGTTGCCTGCGATGCAGCCCGTCCGTTCTTCCGCCAACCAGCAGTATTTTATTCCCTGATTTAGCCCAGGCATACGACTGGAGGCCGGAGAACCCTTCAGGGATCATGGGTTCGAGAGAAATCTTATATGGAAAATTTTCCTGGCTAGTTCCTGTCAGGTTCAATAAGATTATTATCAGTGCAGTCAGAAAAGCTTTCATAATAAATTGCTATTATTCCGGCTAAATTATTGGATTGCTAATAGCCGTGTTGTGATTTTCATCACACTATAATGAAAAAGCCAGGGGAAGAATCCCCCGGCTTACTGCTAAATATTAAAAAAACTCTTTTTAATGAGGTAGTTTGCTCCTGAATTTTCCATACACCCAGGTTCCCACAATGGCGCTAAAAAGGGTAACAATAATAACCAATGCACCTGTTCCGATTTGTGCAAACAGCGGGCCCGGGCAGGCGCCGGTAATAGCCCAGCCAAATCCAAAGATTAAAGCACCATAGATATTACCCTTATTAAACTTCTTATCAACAAACTCAATGGGTTCACCATAAATGGTTTTGACTTTGAATTTTTTTATCAGCCACACAGAGATGATACCTACTGCTACTGCAGAACCGATTACACCAAACATGTGGAAACTCTGGAGCCTGAACATTTCCTGAATTCTGAACCAGGAGATAACTTCTGCTTTAATGAGAATTATTCCAAACAATATTCCAGCTACGGCATATTTAAGATTATACCACCAGGGATGTTTTAATTCTGACTCGTTAAAACAAACAGCATCTAATGAACGAACTTCAAAATCTGTGTTCTGTGTAAGAAATTCATGATGTTTCTTTTCCTGCAATGTTTCATTTACACTCATGCTATATTATAATTTTAAAATTAAAGGAAGAATAAGGTTGGCTACAATAAAACCACCGGTCATAAAACTGATGGTGGCAACCAGTGAGGGCCATTGAAGGTTTGACAAGCCCATAATTGCATGGCCGCTGGTACATCCACCAGCATACCGGGTTCCGAATCCTACAAGGAATCCACCGACAACCATCATGATAATGCCTTTAGCACTGCTAAGTGCCTGCCAGTTAAATAAATCGGCAGGTACAAAGGAGTCATAGTTGGTAACACCATAGGTTGCCAGCTCTGCCTGTAATTTTGGATTGACTTGTATGGGTTCAGGATTTCCTAATAAACTAACCGCAAGAAATCCCCCACCTACGATTCCTGCAACAAAAAAGAGATTCCATATTTCCTTTTTCCAGTCGTATTGAAAGAAGGGAATCTTTGCGGGTACACAAGCAGCGCATACATGCCGCAGCGAGGACGATATGCCAAAGGATTTATTACCGATGATGAGTAGTACAGGCACCATAAGGCCTATTAGTGGACCGGCTACATACCAGGGCCAGGGTTGTTTCAGAAAATCTAACATACTCTTATTTTGTATTTAAAATTCAAAATTGATTTTAATTGAAAGTGTAACGAGTGATTTATGTCACAGGTTAAGTTATTTCTTTTTTGCGAGTTCTTCTTTTTGGGCAATGATAGGTTTATAAGGTCCATATTTATGCTGGTTTTCTGAAAATCCATCTGCATAGGGGCCAAACGGATGATCAAATGGTTTTTTGGAAATATCCGGCCAGTCATTGCTTAAATCTTTTCCAGGCCTGGGCTGACTATTTACATAAGCTGCCACATCCCAGGCTTCTTCTGTTGTAAGCTTTGGATTATCATGTGTGGCTTGTTTAAAGGGCATATTACTTTTTACATAACCAGCAAAATTGCTCAGGCGAAACAGACCCGCACCATCATTGTAACTATGTTCTCCCCAAAGTGGAGGATATTCATAGCTAACGCCATTCAGAGTGAGCTGCCCCTCGCCGTTTGCTCCGTGACAACTTTGGCACTGTGCAGTGTACACTGCCTTCCCTTTTACCGGATCAGCAGCCCTGTCCAGATAGTTTAATTTAGCAATACCGCTTCCCACAGGTCGTTCTCCCTTCTTAACATCCTTACCCAACCATTTGATATAAGCATAAATGGCCTGGTACTCCCTGCTGTTGCTATCGGGAGCACTACCATTCAGGCTTCGTTCAAAACAATCGCCTACTCTCTTATAAATACTTTCCATACTGCCACTCCTGTCCCGGAACCTTGGATAGGTAGAATAAACAGCGCTGTAATTGTTTCCCCATGTTTTCTTTCCGGCATTGAGGTGACAGTTCTGGCAATTCATTCCATTGGTAATAGCAGCAACAGAGCCATGAGGTCCGAAATACCGGGCTGTATTTACAATGATATCTTCACCATAAATAACCTGTTCTCTTTCTTCTCCCTGCAATTCATTATCAGTAAACAGGCTGGGGGTTACCCAACTGCTGTCTGTAGTTGCAGTTACAAGAGATTTTTTTTCGGATGGTTTTAACGCTTTTGTAATTTCAATTAAAGCAACTATCCCAACTGCGGCGGCAATAATGACTACCTGCCAGTTTGATCTGATGGTGTTCCACATAATTTTTAGCTTATCTGAATTCGTAAGTTGTTCCTTGTAGTTGTGTAAGCAGTGTATGTGGTTGGTCGGTTGCGGTAGCCCGCATTTCCAGTTTTGGTGAAACCGGTGAGTGTACCTCCAGGTATTCTTCAATAACTGTGTGCATCAATACACCTAGTTTTTTTGGATTTTTTACTTTTTCCATACGGCAAAGTGTATCGTCCGGATCGCCTTCTCTTTCACAGGCAACGATGCTGTATTCTTTATCAAGGTTCAGCGGTTCTCCTTTTATCTTCACCCAGTTTACTCTTTTTCCAAACTCATTATCAATAGTAAAATTCACTTCCATGCCTGCGAATCGCACAAACCAGCCGCCAAAGCGTTTCGACGGATCTTTGGCAAATGCGTTTTGTAATTCTTTTTCCAGCCAGTCCCAAACCTGCCTGCCGGTAACTGTCCCTGTCTTTGCTTCGCTATCAACAGGCAGCATGTTCCATAAAAACTCTTTGGTGATTTCAGCTTTCCCGGTTTTTGGATCTACTGCTAATGGTTGACAGAAACGGAAGCCATTGCTTAACGCAATATCTGTTTTGAATTTCCAGTGTATAGCATCAGTAATCAGGTTATCCATTGGTGTTTCCATTACAAAATATCTTACCAGCGGGGTAGTGGTGGTTCCAATTACTTTGGATAATTGCTGTTTATACGGCGCAGCTGCTTTATCTATCTGAGCCTGCAATTTTTTATCAGCAGGGTACTTGGCGGGGTCTACATCAAGTAACTGGTATTTGTAACTCTTCATTTTTCCATTTTCCACTTCAATATCCAGTTTACCAAGAAATGAACCAAAAGCACCGCATTCAACTACTTTGGTGTATTTGCCTTCAATAGGAACTCTTACTCTTTCATGTGTATCTGCACCCAAAATGAAATCTGCGCCTGCCACTGCTGAGTTGTTTGCCAGTCCTACTTGTTGCGCCAGGCCCATATGCGTAACAATGAAAATAATTCCGCAGCCTTCCACTTCCTTTAGCAGTTTAATGTATTTAGCCACATTAAAATCAGCATGTTCAAATCGAATTCCTTCGCTGTAAGCCGGAGACTGACGTTTAGGTATCAGGTGGTCGGTATAGCCAATGAAACCAACTTTGGCTCCGGCAATATACTTTACCCAATAGGGCGGGTAAATCAATTCGCCATTATCTGTATCGTTAGTTTTATGCCACATATTGGCACAAATCTTTGCTGCCGTGGCATGTCCCATATCATAAAGCATTTTCTTTTTCTTATAGACCACTTCCCAATTGCCCGGAAGAATGAGATCATAATTAAAATCGTTGAGCAGGGGTATCAATGCTTCACCTTCTGTCAGTGATGCTACGGCACTTCCATGGAAATAGTCGCCCCCATCCAACAATAGGGTGTTGGATGGATTTTGCCTGCGAAAATGATTGATCATGGTTTTTAATACTGCTAACCCGCCTCTCTTTCTGTACACTGCTTTCCCGTTTTCCCAGAAAAATTCATCGTGGGTATGAAGCTGGGCATGAATATCGGAGGTATAAAGTATTGTAAACCTGCCTGGTGTTCCAGTCTCAGTTTTATTATTTAGCTGTTCTGTAGCAGCTATAGCTACTGAACCAAGGGTAGTACCCATGCCTGCCAATGCAGCTTTTTTCAAAAAATCCCGGCGGGAATTAGAATCCATGTTTTTCAATGAAGACATCGGCAATCGTTTTAGGTGAAAAATTACAAGAATTAAAAATGCTTTCTTTAAGCAACCCGGTTCGTGACTACAGTCACATTTCCCCTTTTAATATTTCTTAAAACTGGTAATTTAAAACAATGTTCCAAAGACTCATATCTGCTTTATTGATAACGTATTTGTCGTTTCCGTAACTACTGCCTGTTTTTCCTTTATAAACATACAGCAGTTGCGTTTCCAGACCCTTTAATATACCGCCAAATTTATAGCGGGCATCAATATTCAACTGGTTATATGAGGGCATTCCATATTTATTGAACCTGAAATCCGTTACATCCGGCAACTCATAATGCCCGAAGGCTATTGAAGTTGTGATCCTGGCCTTCGGTATTTTGTAATTGACTTTGCCCACCACAGCATGTGCATCTCCCAGCCCTTCATTTCTTTCTCTCGGTAAAAAGGTGAAGAAAGGATCCCGGCCCCATTCTCTCGGCATAAGGTATCTTCCTTGAGCAGTAATACGGTTATAGTTCAGGCTTGTTTCCCATTTTTCATACTTCCATCCCAGCCTGGTTCCGAAAGTTATTGCCCTGGCACCCTTTTCAACATAGGCTTTTGAAGGATCATTATTGCCACCATCCTTTACTGCATCCTGCCTTATAAACTGTGCCGCTGCAAAAAGCTTTGAATTTTTGGATATCGGATATTCATAATCTGCCTGCAGCATAGCACTGTTAAAGATATTTTCTGTGTATTGGTTCCAAAACTGGAGTTTTAACTGGTCATTTATTTGGGTAGTAATGCCGGCCAGAAAAATTCCTTTGCTTTCCAGGTTTCCGGCATATTCAGATTTTATACCCTCATCATTTACCCCCACAGGATATACCCCGATAGACTCTGCTACGTTAAACCACTTAACTGTACTTCTGGGCGAAATGCCGTATAAATATCCAAACTGCAACCTGAGTTTTTTTATAGAGTTCATTTCTGTCCAGATACCTTCCACTTCTGTCGGCCTCATCCGGCCATCCTGCAGGTTAATAAAAGGAGTATTGATCAGTTGTTTACCAAGGGTAATGTGATTGTTACTAAAGTGATACTTGATATATAATTCTTCCAAGCGGTCAATATCTTTTTTATTAGCAGGGTCTTCAATATCGAACAACCCCGTTTCGTACCTGTTCATTTGTTTGGTTTTGGAATCAGGCACGGAAAGGTCGGAGGAGCCAATATTATAAACAAAAAATCCGCTCACCCCCACCTGGAAATTCTTAAACCTGCCTGTTTCAAATTTTATTCCGCCTCCCACTGCGTTGGCATAATAATCTGTCAGTCCCTCTTTATTATCTGTTGCCATAAAATAATACCGGAAATGGCCACTGAATGTGCCCTTTCTGAATGCGGATAAAATCGAAGTGGAATCAGCTTCGCTCTCTTTTTCCTTCCATAAACCCGGTTTCTCATTTATCTCCTGGTGCTGTGTATATCCTGGAAGTGAAATCACTATTGCAGTGATGAGTATGAGAATCTTCTTCATTACGCTGTACGCATTATGTTTTTGAATAATTGGGGAACAGTCTGTTTCTGGAATCAGAAACCGGCTTTTATATAACTCCAGCCTTGTTCTTGTTTTCGTACGATTTCGCCGATTCCCATTTTTACAAAAGTGGCTTCTGCTATGATGGTCTCTTTAGGAATTTTTCGCTCCATCATGGTGTTTTCGCAGGCAATGAACGTAATACCCATTTGTTTGAAATGGCTGATCTTTTCCTGTTGCGTTGTTTTGCCTTTTGTCAGAAAATCAAGACCCGGGCCATGCGCCACAACTTCTATTACCACACTGTCGCCCCATCCGGCTTTAAGGTGCTTCAGGTTATTCATCAACCCTTTCCATACCAATGTATCGTTACTGCTTAACTGCATTACAATACGATGCTGTGAAACCGTTCCACTTGTGTTTTGAGCCCATCCCTGCAATGCAAATAAGGATATAATGGCAGCCAGTCTGATTCTTTTGTGCATAGTTGTTGAATTTGGTGTTATTGTTCCTTTGCTCCGGTCCAATTAGTATAGCCACCATTCAGGTCATACAGTTTTGTAAAACCCATTTCTTTCATGATGCTCATGGCGTCTATACTTCTTTTTCCACTGCGGCAATAGACCAGGTATGTTTTGTTCTTGTCGAGGCTTGAAATCTGTGCTTTGAACTCTTCTTTTTTTAGCACATCAATTTGTGTAGCATGGGGTATATGGCCAGCTTTATATTCATCTGTTGTCCTTACATCCAGCACAACGGTGTTCTTTTTCTTGCTGAGCCGTTCAAATTTTTTCTGACTTATTGTTTTGCCTGCCGGATTATCCTGGGCTTGTGCGCAAACAGAACCACATAAGCCAGCCAGCATTAAGGCTGCAGCAATAAATAACCAACTGATGCTTTTTATTTTTTTTAGTATAGTACTCATGCTATTTTAGTTATCAGACTATTCCAGGGGCCTCCGTTATAGGCCTCAATACCGGCAGATTTCAGTATGCCTTTTGCCATTCCGCTACGGGCACCGCTTCTGCATACAGTGATTACAGGTTTATTCAGCTTTTTAAGTTCAGCTATTTTAGTACGTATGCTGTCAAGCGGATAGTTTTTTGATCCGGGAATATGCCCTGATTTGTACTCACCAGCAGACCGAACATCTATTATAACAGCCCCCTTACCGATAAGCTCTTTGTAGTTGACAGAAGTTCCTCCAAATAGTTTCTTTAAAAATCCAATCATTGTTTTTAGTATTAATTTAATAAGAATTGCATATCTCCTAAACCACCGCCGTTATATACTTCAGTAATACCATTTTGTTTCAGAATGCTTACTGCCATTCCGCTCCTGTTGCCGCTGCGGCAATAGAGCACTATAGGCGTTTTTATTTCTTTGAGTTCCTTTATCTTGTACATGACCTCTTCCAGGGGAATATTTTTGGCTCCGGGTACATGTTCCATGTCAAATTCCCACGGACTTCTTACATCGACAATTACTGTCTCTGATTTTTTTATTATCTCTTTTAATGACTGCATTGCTTTTTTAGTTTTAAAAAAGCGGCTGTTGTTATGGCAGCCGCTTGGTTTTATAATGTTTTTTTGGCTAAGTACCAGTCCACCTTTTCTACCGTGTCGTCAGCTAGCCTTGCTTCGTAATCAGCCAACGTTTTAGGTGGGGGTACGATTACTTTGTCACCCGGTTCCCAGTTAAGAGGGATTGCCACTTTGTTAGCATCGCTTGTTTGCAATGCAAGCAGCACTCTTTTTATTTCATGCATATTCCTGCCAACGTTCAGCGGGTAATACATGATAAGGCGAATCGTTCCCTTAGGGTCTATAAAAAATACGGCTCTTACGGCAGCAGTTTCGCTTTCATTGGGTTGCAGCATGCCGTATAACTTGGCTACTTTCATGTCCAGGTCGGCTATGATGGGAAATTGGAAATACACACCGGTGTTTTTTTTCACATTATCAACCCAGGCAATATGTGAATGAACACTGTCGATACTTAACCCTATCAGTTTAGTATTATGCTTGTCAAAGAAGCTTTCCTGTTCCATTGCAAAGCCGCTCATTTCTGTTGTACATACGGGTGTGAAATCGGCAGGGTGTGAGAACAGGATCACCCAACTATCTTTTGCATAGTCTGAAAACTTGATCACTCCTTTGGTAGTAACAGCCGAGAAGTCAGGAGCTTTATCACCTATCCTTGGCATTGTTATAGTATTTGGTTCCATGTTTTGATTTTTAATTGATTTTTTAATAAGGCCGGGGAAGATTCCCCGGCACTTTTACCTTAACCATTAAACCAACCAACATTTATAATAGTGTCGAAGGACACACATAGTCGCTTATTTTGAACTTACCACTTTCTTTCAGTGCCTTGAAACCGCTTTTTACATCAACCAGGTTGTCAAATCCCCTGGCACGGAGAATTGAGTTGAATATCATAGAGCGATAACCACCGGCACAATGAACATAATAGGTCTTTTTCTTATCGATCTGGGCCATGCTGTCGTTGATAAAGTCAAGTGGTGCATTTTCTGCTTCTACCAGGTGTTCACTCAGGTATTCACTTTTTTTACGGACGTCAAGAATGTTTATCTTTTCTTTCTGTGATATGTCCGCAAGTTCATCTGCAGTTACAGATTTAATCATATCAACTTCCTTTCCGGCATTTTTCCAGGCATTGAAACCACCTTTCAGGTAACCAATGGTAAAATCATAACCGACCCTGGCTAATCTTGTTACTACTTCTTCTTCACGACCCTCGTCAGTTACAAGTAATATTTCCTGTTTGATATCGGGAATCATAGCGCCAACCCATGGGGCAAACTGGCCATCAATACCAATATTTATTGAGTTAGGAACAAAGCCCAGCGCAAATGTTTGCGGATCTCTTGTATCCAGTACTAATGCACCGGTTTCATTGGCTGCAGTTTCAAAAGCATCCGGACTTAAGGCATGCTGACCTCTTTCGAGCACTTTATCAATACTGTCATACCCTTGTATATTCATCATCACATTCAGCGGGAAATAAGCAGGAGGAGCAACAAGCCCTGTTGTAACTTCTTTGATGAATTCTTCTTTGGTCATATTTGCCCGGAGTGCATAATTTGTTTTTTTCTGATTGCCCAGTGTATCAGTTGTTTCTTTACTCATGTTTTTGCCACAGGCACTGCCAGCACCGTGGGCAGGATATACGGTAATATCATCAGCCAGTGGCATGATCTTATTTCGGAGAGAGTCAAACAAATAACCGGCTAATTTATCCTGTGTAAGGTCGGCTGCCACTTTCTGTGCAAGGTCAGGACGACCTACATCACCGATAAACAATGTATCACCGGAGAACAAACCAACATCCTTACCGTTTTCATCTTTCAGCAGGTAGCAGGTACTTTCCATCGTATGACCGGGAGTATGCAGTACTTTCAATGTTACATTGCCTACTTTAAATTCCTGGCCATCTTCAGCAATCAGTGCATCAAAGGCAGGTTTAGCATTTGGACCGTACACAATGGGTGCGCCGGTTTTTTTGCTAAGGTCAAGGTGACCGCTGACAAAGTCGGCATGAAAGTGTGTTTCAAAAACGTACTTGATCTTTGCATTGTTACGTTCAGCCTTTTGGATATAAGGCTCTACCTCACGCAGCGGATCAATTACAACAGCTTCACCATTACTCTCGATGTAATAAGCACCTTGTGCCAAGCAACCGGTATAAATTTGTTCTACTTTCATTTGCTATATTTTTTTTGTTTTTTATTGAAGATCAAATTTCGGATCTGGAAACATGCTGAACAGTGACATCAATCACAATCAATGCCCACCGCCACCGGGGAAGAATAACTCTTTAACAATTATATAAATACCCATTACGAGTACAAACCAACCGAACCCTTTTTTCAGGCCATCAGCAGATACTTTTTTACTGAGTGCATTACCAATGAAAATCCCAACAATGGCAAGACCGGTAACGGACAGTAAAAGTGTCCAGTCCATGTTTTGTTTGCCAAGGTCACCGGTGAACCCGATTAGTGATTTTGCAGCTATGATTAATAGAGAAGTTCCCACTGCCTGTTTCATTGGCAGCTTACTCAGTAACACCAATGCCGGGATAATTAGGAAACCGCCTCCGGCACCCACTAACCCTGTGAGCATACCTACCACAGCGCCTTCCAGTAGTATCATTGGATAATTGAATTTTTGCTCGCCAGTTTCTTCCGATTTCCCTTTTTTGTTCCTGATCATAGATACAGAAGCAAATACCATCAAAATGGCAAACAGTATCATCATCAGCAATGATTTAGTTACAACAAAATCACCGATATGAAATACTTCTTTGGGAATGGCGGGTACAAGGAAGGCTCTTGTTGCAAACACTGCTATAATCGAAGGGATACCGAAGATGAGAGCAGTTTTCAGGTTCACTTCACCGCTTTTATATTTCGGGTAAGTGCCTACCAGGCTGGTAGCCCCTACAATAAAAAGTGAATAAGCGGTGGCAAGTACGGGGTTTACCCCAAAAAGATAAACGAGAACAGGTACAGTAAGAATAGAACCGCCTCCGCCAATTAAGCCAAGAGAAACACCGATCAGAAGAGAAGCTATGTATCCGATTATTTCCATGCAAAATTTATTTATGCAAAGGTGAACGGAATACAATTGCTGTACTGTGACTCAAATCACAGCACCCACTACAATAATTCGATCATATTTCTGTGCAGCTTGAGCAGGTTGCGCTGCTCCATTTTTTTTAAGAGTCTTGAAATTACTTCTCTCGAACTATTCAGGTCATCGGCTATCTGCTGGTGAGAAGTTTCAATTATCTTTTTCCCTGTAGTATCGGCATGCCTTTTCAGGTAGAATTCAAGTCTCTCATCCATATTTCGAAAGGCCACATTGTCAATCACAGCCAACAATTCATCAAAACGGTTTCTGTAGGTCATAATGACAAACTGATACCATGTTTTGTATTTGTTCATCATATCATCCATCAACTGGATGGGTATCATGAGGACTTCTGTATCTTCTTCAGCTTTTGCCATAATCTCACTTTGCTGTGACTGTATGGCACAGATCATTGTAACAGCACAAGCCTGGCCCGGTCCTAAATAATACATCAGAAATTCTCCGCCATCAGGATTTTCCCGGTAGATCTTTACCCTGCCTTCCAATACCAAAGCCGTGGATTTAATATACTGGCCGGTACGCATAATGATTTCTCCCGCAAGAAAGGTTCTTTGCACCGCCTCTTTTTCAATCAGCTCAATTAAGCCGGGCTCAAACTGCGGAAATAGTTCTTTCCAATTCATGATCTGTGTATTAATTATCTAAAACTTTTTCCATTTGCATACTTCTGCTGCCTTTGATAAGCATATGTGTATGCTCGAAATGTTGTTCACTCAACCAGCCTGTTACGTCGCTTGAAGTAGCGAAAGTAATGAAAGGGTGGTCAAATCTCAGAAAATCACCGCCTACTAATACAACGGCTTTCCAGTCATGTTGTTTGATCAGGTCAACGATGTCTTTATGTTCCTGCATACTTTCATTGCCTAATTCTGCCATGGCGCCAAGTATAAGCACTTTGTTTTCCGTATCAATTTTTGCAAGGTTTTCAATAGCAAGCCGCATACTACTCGGGTTGGCATTGTAAGCATCAAGGATGATTTTGTTTGTTCCTTTTTCAAGAAGCTGAGATCTGCTATTAGAAGGGTTGTAGTTTTCAATTGCCAATTTTATAGCCGAATCTTTTACACCAAAATACTTTCCGGCTGTTACAGCCGTCAACACATTTGGCAGATTATAATCTCCTACAAGATTTGTGTGAATGGTGCCGCATGCCGAGCCCTTAGTAATATTTACCACAAGAAACGGCTCACTTTTGATTGCTGATCCTTCAATGTCTGCATTGACTGTTCCATATTTAGTTATATGCTCAATTCCCTTACTCATTTCCTGCAGGTAGTCATAATCCCACATCACAAAGGCAGTACCTTTATTCTCTCTTAAATAATCATAGAGCTCACCTTTACCTTTCCTTACCCCTTCCACTCCGCCAAAGCCTTCCAGGTGGGCTTTACCGCAGTTGGTAATAAGCCCATGGGTGGGCTTTGTATAAAGGCAATAACCGGCGATTTCCTTTTGGTGATTGGCCCCCATTTCAATTACGGCCAGCTCAGCGTCTTTTTTGATTTTTAATATAGTCAGCGGGATACCTATATGATTGTTGAGGTTACCCTCCGTTGTATAAGTTCTAAAAGTTGATGACAGTACAGCATGCACCAGTTCTTTGGTGGTGGTTTTGCCATTACTTCCTGTAATAGCCAGGAAAGGTATATTGAACTGCTCCCGGTGATATTTTGCCAGTTGCTGCAGGGCTGTAAGTACATCTTTAACCAGGATGGTTTTTCCCGGAATTTCAAATTCTTTTTCGTCAATAACAGCATAAGCAGCGCCTGACTCAATGGCTTTTTTTGCAAAACTGTTTCCATTGAAATGGTCTCCTTTTAATGCAAAGAAAATATCCCCGGGATTGAGTTTCCGGGTATCCGTTTGCACTGAAGGGTGCTGCTCAAATAATTGGTAAAGTTCTTCAATTAGCATGTAGCAAAAGTAGGAGAGTAGTCAATAAAAAACCCTCCGGGTTTCGGAGGGTTTAATAAACTTTTTATACTTAATTATCTTTTTTGTCTTCTTGTTTTGAAGTGCTGGCCGGTTTTACGTTTGTTTCCTTCAGGGCTGCCCATACGGTTCATAGCACAACGGAAGCCAAGCGTACTGAGTGCCTGGTCTTCTTCCAGGAAACGTCTTGCACCTGGAGTGAGCCAGTAAGCTCTGTCATTCCAACTGCCGCCTTTATAAACTTTTGACTTATCGCTTACCAAAGTTGTTGCTCCGTAACCGTAAGAAGCCTGAGAGAGAGAGTCACCATCCAGGTAGTTTATTACATCACCTCTTTGATAGTTCCTTCTCTTTTTCGCCTCTTCATCACTAACTGTTACCATCTTCACACGGCCAGTACTGTCTTTTTCGTACCGGGTAGCAGGATCCATAGAGCTTGAATCAGCCACATACAATTTTTTAAATACATTACCACGGAAAGGTGCCGGCATATCATCAAAGTCTAATGTTGAAAGCGGACGATATGTATCTTCTACCCACTCACTAACATTACCTGCCATGTTGAAAAGGCCAAAGCCATTTGGATAAAATGATTTTACAGGGGCAGTGTAAAAGGCACGGTCATTCAAGCCACCAGCCACACCGGCGTTATCACCAGAGCCTCTTTTGAAGTTGGCGAGGAAAACACCTTGCCAGCTTCCGCGGCGGGTATCACGAAGACCATTTACATTCTGGGCCCAGGGATATAATTGTTTGTTTTGCGCTAACTCCTCACCTCTCTTGCCTTCTTTCACACTGGGGCGGGGGTTCTGATTAATCAGACCATAAGCGGCATATTCCCACTCGGCTTCAAAGGGCAGGCGATAGTCCGGAAGCAGTTTACCTGATTCCATAGTAGGTGCCATAGCAGGCTGTCCTTTCTTAGATTTCAGGTTTTTACCGGGAGGCGCTGTATACAGGCCTAAGAGGTAAGACTTAGTAGTGAAATTATTATCTCCCTGCTGAGCGCCGGGTTTTTGATTTGCTTTGTTGATATAACCATCTTTAACGAGAGCATTTTCATTTACCCTGTCACTTCTCCAAAGACAGAAATCCTTTGCCTGCTGCCAGGTAACACCTACTACAGGGTAGTCGTTGAAGCCGGGGTGACGGAAATAAAACTCAACCAAAGGCTCATTATAACTTAATTCACTTCTCCAGCAAAGGGTGTCCGGTAAAGCACCTTCCAAAATTTTAGCATTGGCAGGGTCTGAAGGATCAAAAACCTTATACAGCCAGTGAAGGTATTCACGGTAGTGAACGTTAGCAACCTCAGTACGGTCAATGTAGAAGGAGGGAACAGATACACGGCGGGGAATATTATTCCAGTCGCCCATTACATCTTCCTCCGTTTGTCCCATGGTAAATGTACCACCCTGAACAAACACCAGACCGGGGCCGAGGCCCTGTTCTTTGGCTTTGGATACCTGGAAACCACCCTGGTTTTTGTCATTGTAGTTCCAGCCGGTGACGTCTGACTTATCGTATTTCTTGCCAAAAAGGCCTTTGCCCTTACAAGATGCCAGCAGCACCACACAGGATAAAAGGATCGTAAAGTTTTTCACACTCAATGTTTTTTGCATAAACCTATGAATTGGAATATTTTTAACGCCGGATGAGGTAAAAATATTGCACCTGGTAAAAGGTTTTACCTGCCGGGATTGCGAATATAGGCACTTTCGTAATATACAGATACGCAGAAATACTTTTTTTCGGGCGGAAAATCCCTTTAAAACCCATTGGTTTACAAGCATGATAAAGCTCCGGTTATTGCTACTTGGATTCGGTTTGATCAGCAGCTTTTTACCCGTAAAAGGACAGCGTACTTATGCATCCAATTCGGTGTTGGCTTCGGGCAACTGGTACAAGCTGAGTATTGGTTCCGCCGGAATTTATAAAGTTGACTTGTCTTTTTTGGCCGGCCTGGGTATCAACACATCAAATCTTAGCTCTTCTTCTATTAAGTTGTTTGGAAATGGAGGGCATATGCTGCCGGAAAGCAATGCAGCCAACCGGGCCGATGATTTGCAGGAGGTGGCCATTTATATGGCAGACGGGGGAGATGGTGTCTTCAGCGGAACTGATTTTTTTCTTTTTTACGCACCCGGGCCCGATGAGTGGATGAAGGATTCCGTCAATCAGCGATTTTTTCATAGAAAGAATATTTACAGTGATAAGTCATACTATTTCTTAACTATAGGAAATAATGGAAAACGGATCATAACTGCTCCGCTTGTGACCTCGCCGGCCATCACTATCAGCTCATTTTCCGAAAGATATTTTCATGAACTTGACACAGTTAATTTTCTGGGTAGTGGTAAAGAATGGTATGGCGAGGAACTTTCCGGTTTGCCCGGACGATCGCTAACAAGGAATTTTTCTTTCAATATTCCCGGCATTGTTCAAAATTCAGTTATTGCAGTAAGGACAGAGTGTATAGCAAGATCTGCAGGGGTTTCCAGCCGGTTTGATATTGCTATTAATAACCAACCGGCTGGTCAATTAACTATCCCCCAGATTGGTAGTGGTTTGTATGATCTTTTTGCACAGTCATCTTCATCGGTTTTAAGTACCATTGCCCAGTCAGAGGCGGTTAGTATCAATTATACATATTTACCCGGAAGTTTTAATTCGCAGGGGTGGATCAACTGGCTGGAAGTTTTTGCCCGCAGAAATTTAAGTCTTAACGGCAATGAACCGCTGTTTTTCCGGGACTGGAACAGTGTAGGAAGTAATAATGGTGAATTTGTTGTAAGGAATGCCGCAGCCGCAACTCAAGTGTGGGATATAACAGATTTCAATAACCCTGTTCGTATGCAGGGAGTTTTTGCTAATAGTGAATTCAGGTTTGTAAATACCTGCGAAAGATTAAGAGAGTATGTTGCTTTTAATACTGCAACCAATTTGTTTAAAACGCCAGTCTCTGCCGGAAAGATCGGCAACCAGGATATTCATGGCGCACCTGCTGCAAATTATTTGATCGTCACACATCCGCCTTTTTTTAGCCAGGCGCAAAGGCTTGCTCAATTACACCAGCAAAATGATAATTTACGTTCATTGGTTGTTACAACTGAACAGGTCTACCATGAGTTTTCTTCCGGCAGCCCGGATCCGGTGGCTATCCGGGATTTTGTAAAAATGTTTTATGACAAAGCTGGCTCCAACCCGGGAAACAGTCCTAAATACTTAGTTCTTTTTGGGGATGCATCTTATGATTATAAAGACAGGTTAGTCAATAATACCAACCTGGTTCCGGCATGGCAGAACAACTTTTCATTAGATCCGCTTTCTACTTACGTATCCGATGATTTTTTTGGCTTTTTGGATGACAATGAAGATATCAATTCAGGCCTTGTAACTAACCTTCTGGATATTGGTATTGGCAGAGTACCTGCAAAAAATGCAGAAGAGGCTAAAAATTTCGTTGATAAAGTAGCGGTTTATCTTTCACCACAGAGTCTTGGTTCATGGCGAAATAACCTCACTTTTATTGCCGATGATGAGGACAACAATCTTCACCTGCAGGATGCTGAGATCATTACAGGCACTGCCGGCACTATAGGTCCTGTTTTTGACCAGCAAAAAATTTACCTGGATGCTTTTTTACAGGAAAGTGGTGCCGGGGGCAGTCGCTATCCGCAGGCAAATGAAGCCAGTAACAACCAGGTATATAATGGCACTTTGATATGGAATTACAATGGTCACGGGGGGGCCTCTCGTTTGGCAGAAGAAAATATCCTTGATCAGCCCGTAGTAAATAGCTGGAATAACCCGGATCGGTTACCCTTGTTTATTACTGCTACCTGTGATTTTGCACCTTATGATAACCCGTTTGTCAATTCATTAGGCGAAAACATCCTTTTAAGGCCAAAGACAGGTGCTGTTGCATTGATGACAACTACCCGGCTTGTGTTTGCATTTAGTAACAGGATCATCAATAATAATTACCTGCAGTTTGCTTTACAGCCAGATGCCAGCGGAAAATACCGGTCATTGGGGGATGCCGTAAAGGATGCAAAAAATTTCACTTATCAGAATTCTGGCGACATAGCCAATAACCGAAAATTTACTTTGTTGGGTGATCCGGCTTTGACCCTGGCTTTTCCCAAAATGAAAGCAAGGATATCCAGGGTGAACGGAGTTGATGTATCAATTGCGGATACGTTAAGTGCTCTGGAGAAAATAATGATGGAAGGTGAGATCACAGACTGGCAGGGTAATATTTTGAATGATTTTAATGGTAATGTATACCCATCGATTTTTGATAAACCGAGAATAATTAATACGCTGGGTAATGACCCCGGCAGCCAGGTTACTTCTTTCATTGCACAGGGTAATACCTTGTTCAAAGGAAAAGCTACTGTAGCCAATGGCCGGTTTTCATTTACTTTTAAAGTACCCAGGGATATTAATTATCAGTTTGGAAATGGAAGGGTAAGCCTTTATGCAGAAAACGGGATATCGGATGCCAATGGATTTTTGACCAACCTCGTTGTTGGGGGAAGTAATGGCGGAACAGATGCTGATAAAGAAGGTCCCCAAATAAAAGCATACTTAAACGATGAGCTATTCGTAAATGGTGGAATAACCAATCAAAACCCGGTTTTGCTGGTGAAACTATCGGACACTTCCGGGATCAATACCGCAGGTACAGGTATTGGACATGATATTATTGCCATATTAGACAATGACAATAATCGCTATTTTATTCTGAACGATTTTTACCAGGCAGAGCTTAATAGTTAC
The DNA here is from genome assembly GCA_964409055.1 of uncultured Chitinophaga sp. GTDB lineage: Bacteria > Bacteroidota > Bacteroidia > Chitinophagales > Chitinophagaceae > JJ008. Next base: position 62,464 of record CAYPBW010000001.1, read on the forward strand.
CAGCAGGGTACCGTCCGGTTTCAACTGCCCGGGCTCAATCCGGGTCCACACACTTTAAAAATTAAGGCATGGGATGTAGTGAATAACTCAAGTGAGGTTTTGCTTGATTTTATAGTGGCCAATGATACTGAACTGGAGCTCAGTCATGTTCTTAATTATCCCAATCCCTTTACAAATTCCACTACATTCTGGTTTGAGCATAACAAACCGGGTCTGCATTTAGCTGTTCAGTTGCAGGTTATGACGGTTACCGGAAGGGTAATAAAAACAATGGAACAGGTAGTGACTACAGAGGGTAACAGGTCAGCGGACATTACATGGGATGGCAGAGACGAATATGGCGATAAACCGGGAAGAGGGGTGTATTTGTACAAATTGCGGGTTATTGCGCCCGGCAGTAAGCAAAAAGAGGTGGTGGGAAAATTGGTTATACTCTGACAAGGGACATACGAGTTGTGATAAATAATAATTATTTCAGGCCGGGGGCAGCGAAGTCATAGAACGAATTGTCTTGGGATGCGAAACAGAGAACCTGTTGTCCGGGCAGTATCAGAATGATTTTCGTCAGCAAAAATAAAATTTGAACAATAAAAGCCGGAAAGAATACGTTTTTTCTCGAAATTTGCGACCAAATCCGGAGCTGCGATTATCGCTACAAAGCCCCAAAGCCATTAAAAACCAGTTTTTTTTGGTTTCGGATAAAATTCTCTATTTTAGTTTTGTATTTAATCAAAAGCTCTATATTTACACCATTATTAAAAACTTACTAATGAGACCAACTGCTTTAAAACTAACTGCCGGAATCCTGCTCTTATGTGGTTTATCTTCCACAGTAAAAGCTCAGGTTGAACCCCTTAACGTTGTTACTACCGCCGTTCCTTTTTTGCGTATTTCACCCGATGCCCGTTCAGGTGGTATGGGAGATCTTGGCGTAGCCACTTCTCCTGATGCTTATTCTGGATTGTGGAATGTGGGTAAAGTAGCTTTTAATACAGCTAAAGGAGGTGTTGGTGCAACTTACACTCCATGGTTGAAAGACCTGGTAAATGATGTTTACCTCGCTTCACTTGCAGGATATTATAAATTTGCTGACAACCAGGCTATTCATGGTGCTGTTCGTTATTTCAGCCTCGGTAATATCACATTTACCGACAACCTGGGTAACGATTTCGGAAGCTTCCGCCCCCGTGAGTTCGGTATTGATATCGGCTATTCCCGTAAGCTGAATGCAAAGAATGGTATTGGTATTACTTTAAAATATATCAACTCTAATCTTGCCGGTAATACTACAGTTGGTAGCACAACTTACAAAGCTGGTAATGCCGTTGCTGCTGACCTTGGTTGGTTCCACAATGGTGTTGGTGCTACAGGAAGTGGCTGGAACTGGGGTGTTGTTTTATCTAACCTCGGCTCTAAGATATCTTATACTGATAATGCTGATGCAAAAGATTTCATCCCTGCCAACCTCGGTTTCGGTACTAACTATACTAAAAAATTCAATGCTCAGAATAAAATTTCTTTCGGCGTAGAATTGAACAAACTGTTGGTGCCTACACCTCCTGCTGATCCTGCAACTGCACAGGAACTGGCTGATTACAGAAGCAAGAGTGTAATCGGTAGCTGGTTTAGCTCTTTCGGTGATGCTCCTGATGGATTCGGTGAAGAAATCAAAGAATTCCAGGCATCTCTGGGCGCTGAATATACATACAACGACCAGTTCATGCTCCGTGCAGGTTATTTCTACGAGAACAAAACAAAAGGTAACCGCCGTTACTTCACAGCTGGTCTGGGTGTTAAATACAATATTTTCGGTTTCAACTTTGCTTACCTGGTTCCTACAGGAAGTGGTGTTAGCCGCAATCCATTGTCAAACACACTGCGTTTCTCTATTCTGTTTGATTTCAACGGACCTGCCGCTAAATAATATATTAGAGCTGATTATACGAAGCGTCCTGCCAAATGGCAGGACGCTTTATTTTCTGGATATTTGCAAAAAAAAACAACATGTCTTTCAGGATAGGCTCTGGAGTTGATTTTCACCAATTGACCGAAGGAAGGGAGTTATGGATTGGAGGTGTAAAAATTCCGCATCACAAGGGTTCTCTTGGCCATAGTGATGCTGATGTGTTATTGCATGCCATTTGTGATGCAATGCTTGGCGCTTTAAGCCTTGGCGACATCGGAATCCATTTTCCTAATACCGACCCCGCCTATAAAAATATTGATAGTAAGCTCTTGCTACAGAAAACGGTTGATATGATCAGGGCCAAAGGATACAGCATTGTAAATATTGATTCAACCTTATGCCTGCAGGAACCAAAGATTAAACCTTATGTAGCGGCTATGCAGGAAGTAATTGCATATATTTCCGGTATTCAGACTTCTGACGTATCAGTAAAAGCAACTACTACAGAAAATATGGGTTTTGTTGGCCGTGAAGAGGGGCTGATGGCTTATGCAACTGTCCTGCTGGAAAGAAAAGCCTGACAGAATCGAAATTTTTTCCGTCAGCCGATAACTATCTTTGCCGCATGCCCGCAATAGCGATAAATGTCATTAATAAATCAACGAACCCACTCCCTGAGTATGCCACAGCTGGCTCTTCGGGAATGGACCTCAGGGCAAATTTGCAGGAACCGGTGTCTTTCAAGCCACTGGAAAGACTGCTGATACCAACGGGCCTTTTTATCGAGTTACCAGCCGGCTACGAAGCTCAGGTTAGGCCAAGAAGCGGTTTGGCTATTAAGCAGGGTATTACCTGTCTTAATACACCCGGTACAATTGATGCAGACTACAGGGGAGAAATTAAGATAATATTGATCAACCTTTCTGGTGAAGAACAAGTCATAAGCCATGGTGACCGAATTGCACAATTAGTAATACATAAAGTGGAAAAGGCATGCTGGAACGAAACAGACGAACTGGCCATAACTGCCAGGAATGAAGGTGGGTTTGGTCATACGGGTCATCAATAACTCAAATCGGCATGAATCAACTATCAGTTTATTTTATCGCAATAACTTGTTTTTTATATGCCTGCCGGCCTGCAAGAAATATTCAAACTACCCCTCCTGTAACAGATACAATTTCAATTACTGTTACTCCAACCGATAATCCGAAAGAAGACTCTGCCAGAATTATTAAAGAAAATTATGATAGAATAATTGCCGGCCAGATTCAATTCACCACCTTTAATGCAAAGATCGATGTAGAATACAGAGATGCCGATGGCAAAGACATCAATGCCAATGCCCATTTGCGAATGTATAAAGACAGCGTAATATGGCTTTCCCTTACTGGCCCTTTAGGCATTGAGGGTATCAGGGCTTTTATAACAAAGGATTCAGTAAAACTGCTGAATAAACAGGATAAAATATATACGGCCCGAAGCGTTTCTTATTTACAGGAAGTGACTGAATTGCCCCTTGATCTTTCTTCGCTGCAAAACCTGCTGGCCGGAAACCCCATTTTTTTTGATTCAACTATTACTGGCTATAATCTTTCTCCCGGGAGCATTTCTTTATTTAGCGCCGGGGAATTCTTTAATAACCTCTTAACCATTGGTGAGTCTGATAAATATCTTCAAAGCAGTAAACTCAATGACCTGGACTCAACAAGAGCCAGAACCTGTTATCTTACTTATTCGGCCTACGAAAATAAAAAAGGCTATAATTTTTCAACACGGCGCTCAGTCACGGTTACGGACAAGAAAAAACTGGATATTGAACTGGATTTCAGGCAATATGACTTTAATGAAACGTTAAGTTTCCCTTTTTCTATTCCGAAAAATTACAAACGTAATTAGGTAATAAAATTTAAATTGCATCTCATCGTTATTCAGTAACTATTCCGCACCCTGTTTTTTGTAAAACCCATATCCCTTTAGCATGAGAAAAATAAGCTTATTTCCGTTGTTTATTCTTTTTGCCGGCATAACGGTATTCGGGCAGGATAAAACACAGCTGGAGAAAGAGAGACAGCAAATTCAGAAAGAGTTACAAGAGATACAGAACCTTTATAACAAGGTAAAAGGGCAAACCAGGCAAACCCTTGGACAGTTGAATGTATTGAACAGGAAGATCAGTCTTTATGAACAGTATATCAGTAGTATTAATAAAGAGATAAGATCTATCGATGACGATATTTATCTCAGTAATCTCGAGATATACCGGTTGCAAAAGCAACTGGATACATTAAAAGCACAGTATGCAAAAACAATAGTCTATGCTTATAAAAACAGGAGCAGCTATGATTATCTCAATTTTATCTTTTCGGCCAATAGTTTTAATGATGCTGTAAAAAGAATTGCTTATCTGAAAAGTTATAAAGATTACAGGGAAAGGCAGGTAAATACAATACTGGAAACCCAGCAGTTGATTGCTGCGAGAAAAAAACAGCAACTGTCAAGAAAGGATCAGAAGAATGTTGCATTGCAAAACCAGGCTAAGCAGGTGCAGGAACTTTCCGTTCAAAAGAAAGAAAAAGATGTGGTAGTTGCCCAGTTGAAATCAAAGCAGAAAGACCTGGAAAAACAAATTGCAGCAAAAAAGAAAAAGGACAGGGACCTGCAAAATGCAATACTGGCCATAGTAAGAAGAGAGATAAAAGCGGCAGAAGATGCGGCGAAAGCCAAGGCAAAGGCAGAAGCAGATGCTAAAAAGAAGGAGGAGGAGCTGGCTAAGAAAAACAATACAGTTGTAAAACCTGAAACAAATCCTGCCCCTACCGGAACAACGCCAACTACTACAACCGCCGTTACAAAAAGAAATGAACCTACTGCCAGGCCGGCAAGCTATCTTGACCTGAACGCAAAAGATGTTGCCCTTAACAGCAGCTTTGCGGCTAACAGGGCTAAGTTACCATGGCCGGTGGATAACGGAGTAGTTACTCTTCGTTTTGGGTCTAATAAGATCGAAAATACGCTGCTGACTTTTGACAATCCCGGGATCACTATCTCTACACCATCTCCGGGAGTAGCTGTAAAAGCAGTCTTCGACGGGGAAGTAAGTGGCGTTTATAACCTGGGAGACGGAATGGTTGTAACCATCAGGCATGGTAAATATTTTACAACCTACAGTAACTTATCCGGAGTAACTGTTACAAAAGGTTCTGTTGTTAAAACAGGACAACAGATTGGTAAGGCTGGCAAAGATGATGAAGGGAGCGGTGGCCAGGTCGATTTCATCTTGATGATTGAAACTAAGAATGTTGATCCTATGCCATGGTTGAGAAGATAATCAAGGTGATTTTATATAGCTAAAAAGACCCGGTTTAACGGGTCTTTTTTTATTACAGGAATCGTTCATATAATTTCTCGTAAACCGGAATAATATTATGTATGTCGAATTTTTTGGCTTGAGCAGCAGCTTTTTCTTTAAAAGACTGCAGGGTTTTATTGTCTTTTAGTATACTTAGGGCCTGCTGACTCATAGAGTCTACATCTCCCACATCACTCATGAAACCGGTTTCTCCCTGTACAATTATCTCTTTTAAACCACCGGCATTAGTAGAAACGACAGGAACACCGGCAGCCATGGCTTCCAACGCTGCTAAACCAAAGCTTTCATATTCTGAGGTAAGCAGAAACAGATCACCAATAGCCAAAATGTCTTCCATTTGCTCTTGTTTGCCTACAAATCTTATTTCATCACATACACCTAATTCACGGCTCAGGTCTTCTGCTGTGCTTCTCTCCGGGCCATCGCCTACAAATAAAAGCTTGGAAGGAATTTGCTTTTGCACTTCATAGAAGATTTTAACAACATCCTGTACTCTTTTTATTTTTCTGAAATTGGAGGCGTGCAATAAGATCCGTTCACCGTTCGGAGCAATTACTTTTTTGAAAGCGTCCAATGGTTTTCTGCTGAAGCGGCTGACATCAACAAAGTTGACAATTACTTCAATCTCTTTTTCGATCTGGAAATGCTTATAGGTTTCATCCCGCAGGTTTTGTGATACTGCGGTAATACCGTCACTTTCGTTAATGGAAAAGGTTACTACAGGAGCATACATTTTGTCACGACCCACCAGTGTAATATCTGTTCCGTGTAAAGTCGTAATGACCGGAATGTTTTTTCCTTCCTTTTTCAAAATTTGTTTTGCCATATAGGCTGCAGAAGCATGAGGGATGGCATAATGTACATGCAACAGGTCCAGGTTATGATTCTTTATCACATCAACCATAGTACTGGCTAATGCTGTTTCGTAGGGAGGATAATCAAACAATGGATAGGTTGGGACTTGCACCTCATGGTAAAAGATGTTTGGCATGAACTCATTTAGTCTGACAGGCTGCTGATAGGTAACAAAGTGGACCAAGTGACCTTTTTGGGCCAGGGCTTTGCCCAGTTCGGTAGCAAGCACTCCCGATCCGCCAAAAGTAGGGTAGCAAACAATTCCGATTTTCATACTATTGTATTCAGGGACATCTAAGGTAACGGTTTTGGATGGCTTTGGTTTGCCGCTTATCTTAAATAATTATCTTCATTTTTTATTTCTGGTAATTTTAGCAAAATTCGATACATGAAAAAACTTACATTTCTATTGCTGGCAGCTATTTCTTCAATTACGATTTTTTCACAAAATGAGGATTCAGTTCTGATCAGGCGAATTTCAGATGAGATACTCAGTAATGGAAAGGCATATGAGAATCTGCATTACCTAACAAAAAAGATCGGCCCGCGGCTGGCCGGCTCACAGGGAATGGTAAAATCGGAACAATGGGGTTTAAAAATGATGCAGGAAAGCGGTGCTGACATAGCCTGGATGCAGGAATGTAAGGTGCCACATTGGGTTAGAGGAGGAAAGGATGTTGCCAGTGCCGCATACATACCATCCAGGTCTGAAATAAAGAAAGGCCCCTATCCGGCAACGATCAAAAAAGTACTGGATATTGTTGCCCTTGGTAATTCTGTTGGCACGGGTAACAAACCGCTTACAGCAGAGGTTTTGTTAGTTGATTCATTTGATGAATTGGAGAGGAGAAAAGATGAGGTAAAGGGCAAAATAGTTTTTTATAACTATAAGTTTAACCCAACCTACGTCAATACTTTTCTTTCTTACCGTGATGCCGGTCAATACCGGGGGCAAGGCCCCAGCCGGGCATCAAAATATGGTGCCAAAGCGGTCATTGTGAGAAGCCTCAGTCATGCAGCAGATAATCATCCGCATACCGGTGCTACAAGATATGATAGTGCATATGAAAAAATACCGGCGGTAGCAATAGGTTTACAAGATGCAGACTGGCTGAGTGAGCAGCTTCACAAAGGGATTGTTAGAGTTACAATAAAAACAAACGGGTATTTTTTGCCGGATACAATTGGGCACAATATAATTGGCGAGTTAAAAGGGACGGAGTTTCCGGATGAAATCATAACTGTGGGTGGTCACCTTGATAGTTGGGATAACTGCGAAGGCGCACATGATGACGGAGCCGGATGTGTACAGGCAATTGAAATATTAAGAGCCTTTAAGGCTATCGGTTATAAACCTAAAAGAACAATTCGTTTCGTTTTGTTTGCCAATGAAGAAAATGGTTTAAGGGGAGGTAATAAATATGCTGAAGAAGCAAAGGCCAAAAACGAGAAGCATTTGCTGGCTATGGAAAGTGATGCAGGCGGTTTTACTCCAAGGGCAATTGGTTTTTCAGGTAGTGATGAGCAGTATGCAAAAGTAGTATCCTGGAAATCCCTGATTGCTCCTTATGGCTGCACAGAAATCAATAAAGGCGGTGGAGGGGCAGACATCGGACCATTAAACCGGGCATTGAAAACACCAACAGCCAGTTTAAATCCTGATACGCAGCGATACTTTGATATACATCATGCCAGAAGTGATGTGTTTGAGGCAGTAAATAAGAGAGAGTTAGAACTCGGAGCTGTGAATATGGCGGCGTTTATCTACCTGGTAGATAAATACGGCTTGTAACTCCTATTTAAGAAGACTGGTAATTGCTTGCTGAACAGATGTAAAGGGAAATGAGTTAATCACTCTTTGCATCTGTTTTTTTATTTCATCTGTACAAAGATTGCCAATACTGCCCTCATGGGAATGGTTAAGGGAAGTTTCATAAATGAATTTTCCTGCTTCTATATCAAGCCCAACTTTTTTATAAGCTTCTCTGAAGGGCATCCCTGCACTTACCAGCTTATTTACTTCTTCTACACTATAGAGATACTTATATTTTTCATCTGCCAGGATATTATCCTTCACATCAATATTTGATAGCATCAGGCCAGCCATTTTAATGCACTCTTTTAATGTTTTGAATGCAGGGAAAAGATGTTCTTTCAGTAATTGCAGATCCCGGTGATACCCCGATGGAAGGTTGGTCGTCATCAGCATGATTTCATTGGGCAGAGCTTTGATTCGGTTACAATGAGATCGGATCAACTCAAATACATCAGGATTTTTTTTATGTGGCATAATGCTGCTGCCGGTGGTCAGTTCTTCCGGGAAACTGATAAATCCAAAATTCTGGTTCAGGTACAGGCACGCATCCATACTTAGTTTCGAAAGGGTATCAGCAACATTACTGAGTGATTGTGCTACGATGCGTTCTGCTTTTCCTCTGCCCATTTGTGCATATACCACGTTGTAGTTAAGGTCTTCAAAACCCAGCAATTTTGTTGTAAGTGTCCTGTTGATCGGGAAAGAAGATCCATAACCAGCAGCAGATCCCAGCGGGTTTTTGTTGACTACATCATATGCAGCTTTGATGGTAGTAACGTCATCCACGAGGCTTTCCGCATAGGCGCCAAACCACAAACCAAATGAGGAAGGCATAGCTAATTGCAAATGCGTATAACCGGGTAAAAGATGATCTTTATACTTTTCGCTATGTGCTTGGAGTAATTCAAAGAGTGGCTGAATGATTTTTACCAATTCTTCCAGCTCATTCCGGAGGAATAGTTTAATATCAACAAGTACCTGATCATTTCGGCTGCGGGCCGAATGAATTTTCTTTCCTGTATCTCCCAGTTTTTGAGTCAGTAACAATTCTACTTGCGAATGAATGTCTTCTGTGTCATCCTCCAAAAAAAACTCACCTTTTTGTATTTGCCGGTATATCAATTTTAGTTCGCTTTCCAATTGCCCTAACTCGTCTTTTGTCAATAGCCTAACAGACTCCAGCATTTTAATATGTGCTAATGATCCTATTACATCAAAGGCAGCAAGATACATATCCATTTCACGGTCCTTTCCGACAGTAAATTCTTCTACCTGCTTCAATGATGATTTGTCTTTTTGCCAGAGTTTCATACTACTTTATTTAATAGCTGGATGTAAAGCTCGATACCGGTCCTTATTTCCTCAATATAAATATACTCATCCGCTGTGTGGCTTCGGGCAGAATCTCCGGGTCCGATTTTTAGCGCCGGAAAAGGCATTAATGCCTTATCAGAAGTAGTAGGAGAGCCATAGTAACTTCTTCCCAGGTCCAGGCCAGCCTTAACCAGCGGATGATCCAATGGAATAGAAGTGGACCGAAGCCGTGTACTCCTGGGTTTTACTTCACAAGTAACATTTGCACTGATAATGTCTAGTACCTCTTCAAAACTGTACAGCTCATTGATGCGGGTATCAACTACAAATTTGCAAACAGCCGGAACAACATTGTGTGCCTTGTTTTCCGTTTCAATAACAGTAACATTCATTCTTGAAGGACCCAGCAAATCTGAAACCTTGTTAAACTGGTAGCTGTTGAACCATTCAATATCTTTCAATGCTTTATAGATGGCATTCTCTCCTTCATTCCTGGCTGCATGACCTGCTTTACCATGACTGATACAATCCAGTACCATCAGGCCTCTTTCAGCCACTGCCATCTGCATTTGTGTAGGTTCACCCACAATGGCACAATCAATTTGAGGTAGGTACTTTAATGTATATTCGATTCCACCGGTGCCGCTGATTTCTTCTTCTGCCGTGGCAGCAATGATAATATTATATTTTAAATCAGGTCGCTCATAGAAATATAAAAATGAAGCTATAAGGGAAACAAGACATCCACCAGCATCATTACTGCCAAGGCCAAACAGCTTTCCATCTTCTTCAATTGGTGAAAAAGGATCTTTGGTGTACTGGGGATTAGGCTTTACCGTATCATGGTGTGAATTAAGGAGAATGGTTGGTTTTGTCTTATTGAAATACTTGTTCACTGCAAAAAGGTTATTGCCCACCCAGGTAGCAGCTACATCTTTTGCCGCAAAAAATCTGGCGATAATACCTGCAGTCTTTTCTTCTTCCTTACTGAAAGAAGGAGTTGCAATTAAATCTTTCAGAAGCCCCATAGCATCTCTGTGTAATATATTCAGGTGGCTACTCATTTACAATACTTGTTCCGGTGCTTCCTTCTAATAGTTGTTGAAGATTTTCTGCTTTGCCAATAATTATCTTTCTTACTCCGCTTTGAAGCGCTGAAAAAGCATTATCAAGCTTTGGAATCATGCCGGCAAAGATTTTATTTTTTTCTTTTAATTGCTGGTAGTAAGACGAGCTGATTTTCCGGATTACGGTAGAATCGTCATTTACGTCCATCAATACACCACTTTTTTCAAAGGAGTATATTAAATCAACATCAAAAATGCTGCTCATTCCCTTGGCAACTTCCTGGGCAATAGTGTCAGCATTGGTGTTTAATAACTGCCCTTGCTTATCATGAGTGATGGGAGCAAATATTATTGCGATGTTTTTGTTCAGCAAAGTGCCGATGAAATTTGTGTTAATAGCATCCACATCGCCTACAAAACCATAATCAAGAGCAGGGTGTTGTCTTTTGTGAGCTGATATCACATCGCCATCAGCACCACAAAGTCCTATGGCATTACAATTTTTGGACTGAAGTGCCGCAACAATATTTTTATTAATCAAACCCGCATAGACCATCGTAACAATCTTGAGCGTTTCAGCATCTGTAATCCGGCGGCCATCTACCAGTTGCTGTACTATACCCAATTTCTCAGCCATCTTTGTAGCCAGCTTTCCGCCCCCATGTACCAGAATTTTTTTTCCGTCAATGGAAGCAAAATCGGACAGGAATGATGATAATTTATCTTCATCATCAATGATATTACCGCCAATTTTTATGACATAGAGTTTATCCATTTGACCTTAGTATCTCTGATAATACGGCTTGGGCTGCCCACACCCGGTTCGACGCTTCCTGTGTAATGATGCTGTTCGGGCCATCCAAAACTTCGTCACTAAGTTCAACATTTCTTCTTACAGGCAGGCAGTGCATGACTTTGGCATTATTGGTCTGTTCGAGCTTTTTATTGGTTAGCATCCATTTAGGATCGCTTTCATAGATCTTGCCATAATCATTAAAAGTGCTCCAGTTCTTGACATATACAAAATCAGCGTCTTTTAGCGCTTCATCCTGGTTGGTGGTAATGGTTGCACCCTGGGTGAACTCTTCACTTAAGTTATAGTCTTCAGGATGAGTGATGACAAATTCTGCTTTACCCCATGCATTGATCCATTGCGAAAAACTGTTTGCCACACATTGAGGCAGGGGTTTCACATGCGGGGCCCAGGTCAGTACAATTTTTGACTTTCTTTCTTCTTTAAACAACTCAGAAATTGTAATAATATCAGTTAAACTCTGTAGCGGATGTAGTGTTGCGCTTTCCAGGCTAACTACCGGGATACCTGCATATTTTATGAACTGTTTTATATACAATTCACTGTAGTCGTCTTCCCGGTTCTTTAAGGAGGGAAATGTTCTAATGGCAAGAATGTCAAAATATTTACCAAAAATGGGAGCAGCATCTTTTACATGTTCTACTGTTGTGCCGCTCATGATGGCTTCTTCTTCAAATTCAAGAGCCCAGCCTTCACTGCCCACATTAAAAATAATGGCTTCCATGCCCAGGTTCTGTGCAGCAATCTGGGTGCTGAGCCTTGTTCGCATGCTGGGGTTCAGGAATAAACAACCAATGCGTTTATTGGCGCCCAAAGATTTTTCACCAAACGGGTTGGCCTTGAACGCCAATGCTTTTTTTACAAGGGCGTCAATATCGGTTACATCATGAACGGAAACAAAATGCTTCATCTTTACTTATTAAACAGTCTCAAGGTGACCGATTTCTTCTTTAATACTTTCAATAAATTGTTCAGCGTCTCTTTTCTTCAATGCGAGTGAAGGAAGCAGGCGGATAACATTTGGCTTTGCTTCACCAGTGAATATCTTTTGCTTCCAAAGGAGGTTCTTCTTTAATTCTTTTAACTCCTCAGGAACATCAAAACCGATCATAAGACCCCGGCCTCTTATATTTTTTAATTGAGGAATTGCCTCTAACTCATTTTTCAGGTATTTGCCAATCATTACGGCATTACCCATCAGTTTTTCTCCTTCAATTATTTCCAATACAGCTAAAGCAGCTGCACAAGCAAGATGATTACCGCCAAATGTTGTACCCAGCTGAAAATGTTTTGGCTTTATATGCGGGGCAATGATAATACCTGCCACCGGGAAGCCATTCCCCATGCCTTTTGCCATAGTGTAAATATCTGCATTCACACCTGCAAAATCATGACTGAAGAATTTGCCGCTTCTCCCATATCCGCACTGTACACTGTCAGCAATATAAACAGCTCCATATTCATCGCACATAGAACGGATTTTACGGAGGAATGAATCATCAGCTACATTAATACCACCAACTCCCTGTATACCTTCAATTATTACGGCAGCAATATCTTTCCCCTTCTCATCAAAACAGCGTTCAAGAGCTGTATCATCGTTGAAAGGAAGAAAGATTACGTTTTCTGTTTCATTGACAGGTGCAACATAGTTCTTGTTATCTGTAACAGATACTGCCAGGGAAGTTCTTCCATGGAAAGATTTGCTGAATGCGACCACTTTTTTCCTGCCGGTGTGGAAGGAAGCCAGTTTCAGTGCATTTTCATTGGCTTCGGCGCCGCTGTTACAAAGAAAGAGCTGGTAATCCTCTTTGCCGGAAACTTTTCCCAATTTTTCTGCCAGTTGTTGCTGTAAAGGAATTCTTATGGAGTTGGAATAGAAGGCAATTTTCTCCAGTTGCTCTTCAATACGCTGCACCCAATGCGGATGTGTATGTCCTATGCTGATCACTGCATGCCCCCCATAGAGGTCCAGGTATTGTTCACCTTTATCGTCCCACACATAAGATCCCCTGGCCTTTACGATTGTAATTTCATTAATTGGATATACATCAAATAAGTTCATAGTAGCCTCCCCGAACCTTCCAATGAAGGGGTTAAATAATTTATAGTTAGAAATAGTTCGCTTTTAATTTCAAACCTGTAGTTTCATCAAAACCAAACATCAGGTTCATATTTTGTACAGCCTGTCCGCTGGCGCCTTTTAATAAATTATCAATGGCTGAATGAACCACCAGTTTACTCCCCGCTTTTTCCAGTTGTATAACAGCTTTATTAGTATTCACTACCTGTTTTAAAAAGATTGCATCCCTGCTTACCTGTACAAACGGATGAGTGTTATAATAGTCTTCAAAAATTTTATTTAATTCTTCCAGGCTTAAATCGCAATGAAGCGTCGAGCTGACAAAAATCCCTCTTGTAAAATCACCTCTCCAGGGTACAAAGCTGAGCTCAATATCATTCTTGGGTTGCAGGTGCAATAGCGATTCGCCTATTTCTCCGAGATGCTGGTGGGTAAGTGTTTTATAAGCCTGAATATTATTGGCTCTCCAGCTAAAATGTGACGTTGCCGAAAGGGATTGGCCTGCTCCAGTAGAACCTGTAATACCTGTAGTATAAATATCAGTTAATAAACCTGCCTTGGCTAAAGGTAATAGCCCCAGTTGAATAGATGTAGCAAAACAACCTGGATTAGCAATATTATCAGCTGTCTTTATTCTGTCTCTGTTCAGTTCAGGAAGACCATAAATGAATTTACGATTTGCAATTTCAGATTGCATAGTTAATCTGA
>CAYPBW010000002.1:0-37376 GCA_964409055.1 uncultured Chitinophaga sp.
GAGCATTTAGCTAGTGTTTTTTAGTTGTTCCCCCCGATTTCCATCGGGGGGTTTTGTTTTGGTTACACCTGCATCGGCTTGAAAGGATGAACTAGGATTTCCTTTATATGGTCTCTCCAAAGGTGAGTAAATTATTATCCGCCTCTCCAAACCTCAAACTACTTCAAATCCCTTCGCTTATTCAGCCAGTAACAAAAAGCCCAGATGATAGTGGTAAGGATAACGGTGAGTACCACATGCTGCGGGATGGAGTCTACCAGTGTTTTGTAACGGTCGGGGTTGAGGCGGGCCATAAAACCGGGCATGGGTATCAGCCTGTCAGATATTTCGATGGGCAGGAAGCGTCCTTCATCACCCGCCTTTGCATATAGATAACCTGCCAGAATATTTTCCAGTATCATGTACTGGAATAAAAAGATGCCGAGTGCCAAAAATGCTTTGCGGATAAGGAAACCAAACAGGAAGGCAATAGAGAGCTGCGAAAATGTTTGCAGCGCAAACAGGGCAATATAGTGTGCCTGTCCCCAGGTGTTTTTGATCAGCCGCTCCTGGTTATTGATACCGGTGATGAGTGCAATAACAAAATACAGCAGGGTGATGATGAGGGTAATGATGAGCACATCAATGAGCTTGCTGGTAACAAACTGGCTGCGGCTCCAGCCATCAATAATATTTTGCCGGTGGGTTCGGTACGTATATTCATTGCTGATGAACATGATGACCACTACCGCAGGTATAAAGGTGAACAGGGAAGAGGCAAAGGCCACGGTATGCCATGCTTCCGGAAAAGAGAAGGGATTACCGATAAACATTTTTGCCATCTGGGCGGCCTCGGTAGGGTTGCCCATGATGTCTTCATAGATCTTGTAAAACCCGTAATTGATGGCGGGATAGGCAAGGGCAGTGGCGCCCAGTATCCACCAGAAGGCGGGGTAGCCTTTCATCTTGAGCCATTCAGTGCGAATAAGATTGTTCATAGTTCGTTGTATTTGTCACCCTGAGACTATTGAAGGGTGAAAGTAGTAATCATGCTTCGGCAAGCTCAGCATGACATTATCTTTAATTATTAGTCAGTTCAAAAAATCTTGCTTCTAATCGTTTTTTCTTCAGCATCAGTTGAGATAGCACAATGCCATTGTCAAAACAATAGCGGTTGATATTTTCCATATTGGCCGTGCCTTTGGGCAGCATCAGCTGTACGGTGCCGGCTTTTTCATCCAGCAATACCGTGCCGCCGAGTTTGCGCACCAGTTCGGCCAGTTGCGGCAGGTCGGCTGCGGTTACTTCCACCACATCTTCATCCATCAGTATTTCATCTACCAGGCCGGTGGCAATGAGCTGGCCTGTTTTTAAAATAGCAGCATGAGTGCAAACTTTTTCCACTTCATCCAGCAGGTGGCTGGCCATAATGACGGTATGGCCCCTGTCTTTTAATTCAATGATGAGTTCCCTTATTTCAGCAATGCCGACGGGGTCGAGACCGTTGGTAGGTTCATCCAGTACCAGCACTTTAGGATCGCCAAGCAGCGCTGCGGCAATAGCGAGACGCTGTTTCATACCCAGGCTAAACTCTTTAAAACGACTGAAGCGGCGATTATACAGGTTCACTTTTTTCAGCACTTCATCTATTTCCTTTTTATTACCCCGGCCGCTGATGGACTGGGTAATCCGGAGGTTGGCAATGCCGGAGAGATAGCTGTAGAAATTGGGTGTCTCCAGCAGGGAGCCTATCTGCTGGCGCAACTGCGGTGAGGTGCCGGGCTGGCCAAACCAGAGAAAGCCCCCGCTGTTGGCCCGCAGCACATCCATCACAATTCCGAGCAGGGTGGTTTTGCCGCTGCCGTTAGGGCCGAGGATACCAAATACAGAACCCTGCGGCACATCAAAGGAAACACCGTTCAGCGCTTTTACAGAACCGTAGGATTTGGAAAGATTGTTTATAGACAGCACTACACTCATGCCATAAATTTTATGGCGGTGAAGGTAAAAGATTATGGAGAATGTGGCAGAACAATATGGTGAATGGTATGTTGTTTTTGATATTAACTTGACGGAGAATTGAAGCTAATTTATTGTTAGTCGCCTTCGGCAAGCTCAGGCTGACATCCTATTTCAAATAAACAAAATGAAAACAGTATTAATTACAGGCGGAACGGGAATGGTGGGCAGGGCATTGACAAAGGCCTTGCTGAAGAAGGGATATGGAGTGATAGTGATGGGTAGGGGCGGGGTAAGGGATAAGGGATACGGGATGCGGGGTACGGGAAACGGTGCAGGCGAAACAGGGTACGAGACAAGAGATGGTGGTGTCGGGTTGTCGTTTGCAAAATGGGATGTGGAGAAGCAGGAGATAGATGCTGCTGCATTTGCAAAGGCGGATTATATTATTCATTTAGCCGGGGCAGGGGTGGCGGATAAAAGATGGACAGCAAAAAGGAAACAGGAGATTGTTGACAGCAGGGTGAAAAGCGGTGCATTGCTGGTGCATAGTTTGAAAAGCATTCCCAACAAAGTGAAAGCGGTGATCAGCGCATCAGCGATTGGGTGGTATGGGCCAGATACGGCAGCCCGAAAGTTTGAAGAGTCTGATAAGGCAGCGGATGATTTCCTTGGGCAAACCTGCAAGCAATGGGAGGAGAGTATTGAGCCGGTGGCTGCAATGGGCAGGCGGTTGGTAAAGCTTCGCATTGGTATTGTTTTGTCAACAGAAGGCGGTGCATTGAAAGAGTTTTTAAAACCATTACGTTTTGGAATTGCATCCGTTCTCGGCAGCGGCAGGCAGATCATCAGCTGGATCCATATAGATGACCTGGTGAATATGTTTATCACGGCTATTGAAAGTGAAGATATCAATGGTGTGTATAATGCTGTGGCACCCTCACCGGTTTCTAATAAAGAATTAATCATGACACTGGCCGAAGCCCGCAATAAATTTTATTTACCTGTTCCGGTTCCTTCTTTTGTGTTGAAAATGATGCTGGGAGAAATGAGTATTGAAATACTGAAAAGTGCAACGGTGAGTTCAGCCAAAGCTGAGAAAGCCGGGTTTTCTTTCCGTTATGCGGATATAAAAGCGGCAGTGAAAAGTTTTTTCTGATCAGCCTAAAAAGGGGTTCCAGTTGATTGTGGCATGATCCGGATGCCAGATATTGGTGAATTCGCCAAGTATTGCTTTGTTATTTTCAAAGCTGAGTTTATGCAGCTGCAGTCTGTCAATATCTTCCTGCAATACCTTGCGGTACATCGGGTGTAATGTTCCGCCTTTTGTACCGGCAGGTTTATCTGCTTCATACTGGTATTGCGGTTCTACCAAAGTACCGCGGGGATACATAATACCGGGAACACCTTTTCCCCTGATATCAAGCTCATCCGGATGTTCAAGTCCTAATGTATGTCCATATTCATGGGCTGCAGTGGTGGAACCCTTGTACAAGTTTTCCAGTTTGAAATAACCGCTGTTGCAGCCCAGCCCGTCAACAAAAGAAATATTGCCATGGGCAAATTCTTCAATGCGGAAATAATTGTTTCTGGGATCAAGGTTTTGATAAATATCAATATCCAAAATATTAGGATTGTATAAGGCGCTAATCCTGAAAACAACCATGAATATTAAACCGTCAAACAGCAGACTGCCGCCCGGTTCATTCCACATGGTTTCTATCTCATCCCTGATCATTTCGGTCAATTGCGGAGTGGCCGCATTGCCATAAGTGATAATGTGAGAATAAATAGTAACGGTACTCTTTTCTATTTCTGCTGAACCCATTTTATTCTGCCGGCAGTAGTTTGATTTCAGATTTTTTTATCCAGCCATAGACGAACTTTCCGGGTGAAGGGATGTATTCGGTATAAATGCATTTTTCCGTTTCGGCAATACTCATGAATTTATCGCCTTTCACAAAATACCGTTTGGTAGAAAATGAATGCAGGCAGGTTTCATCCTGGAATATCTCAGCCCTGTTACTTGTTACCAGTGCAACGGGTGACTGCGGGTATTCTTTCTTCAGCCAATCATTATTAAATACAGGTTGTACTTTTAATTTGGCATAGTTTCCATCTGCATGAACTCCTTGTCCAAATCCGCAGTTAAAGGAAGTGGAGTGACTATTAATGGTGATATTGTTACCTGTTATTTTAAAGCCAAGGATACAAGGGTTGGTTGCATCCTCAAACGTGTTGTCAAAAGAAGCTGTATCATTTACAAAGGTGATTGTTCCATCTGTTTCTCCTACATGATACTGAGGCCAGCCTGTTTCCACATCCAGCCAGAAGCGGTATTTGTCGCCTTCCATTTTCAACAAAACAAGACTTCCCTTTGGTCCCCTGTTCTTTTCAGTAGCCGGCGGATCGCCCTGTGGTTTGAAGGAATATCCATAGGCACCAGAAAAATTTGTTTGCCCCTGTACGATCATACCAACAGCAAGCAGTACCGGCAAAAAAAATTTCTTTTTCATACGGGATAAGTTTGAAAAAAAATAAATCAGGAAAAATAGGCTTTGAACGCTTCAGCCAGGCGGGCAAATTCTTTTTTTACCTGGTTCATACCGATCAATCCGCCGGAAATGCCTGAGGAGTCTTTGTGCAGCATCACAGAAAACAAATCGCCTTCCTGCTTCACATTCAAACTTTGCTTATGATATTTTACAAATGCGCCAAACAGCAGGCGCAGTACCCGGTTGCCTTTTGTATAGTAGGTAGTATCACCTTCTGTTGAACTTTGTTTGTAACCTTCAGATGTAAAGAAGAGGTTGAGTTTATTCATCAACTCTTCCCGGGTACACTGCGTAATGTTATAAACAACACGGTCTTTAGCAAAATCAACAACAGATATTTGCATGGTGAAAGGTTTTTGGTTGTTCTAAAGATAGCATTAATTCCGGATCGGCCTGCCACTCTTCAGCACACTCTGTATCCTTTCCAATGTCTTCTTCTCGCCACAAAGAGAAAGAAAAGCTTCTCTTTCCAGGTCAAGCAAATATTGCTCTGATACCAATGTAGGTTCACTCAGGTCGCCACCGCACATTACATAGGCAAGCTTTTTAGCCACCAATGCATCATGTTCTGTTGCGTAATTGGCAGTCTTCATGGCGTGAATACCGGAGTACAATGCGCCTAATGCAGATTGACCCAATACTTTTATATCCGTTCTTTGAACAGGCGCTGTGTAGCCGCTGTCATATATTTCAATCACCGATTTTTTTGCTTCTGAAACTCTTCGGTTGATGTTAAGTACCACCTCATCCAATCCTTTTCGGTAAACACCCAGCCCAAAACCTTCATGAGCAGAAGTAGCCACCTTTGCTGTTGCAATTGAAAGAAATCGGTTCTTTAAGGTGATTGTCTCCGGTTCATCTTCATGCATTTCATCAGATGCCCTGAGCACAAATTCTTTAGTGCCACCGCCACCGGGAATAAGACCGACACCCAATTCAACCAAACCAGTATAGGTTTCAGCCGCAGGACAACATTTATCTGCATGAAGACTCAGTTCGCAGGCGCCGCCTAATGCCAGGCCATGTGGCGCTGCTACAACGGGTACGGAAGAATAACGGGCTCTCATCATGGTATTCTGGAACAGGCGGATGGCCATATCCAGTTCATCATATTCCTGGTCAATGGCCAGCATGAATATCATTCCTACATTGGCTCCTGCAGAAAAGTTGGCACCCTCATTGGCAATAACCAGTCCTTTGTATCCTTTTTCTGCTTTATCAATAGCTGTCTGAATGCCGCTCAGCACATCTCCGCCGATACTTCCCATTTTGGTAAACCATTGTAAGCCGAGCACATCATCGCCCAAATCGTAAAGACGGCAGCTTCCATTTTTCCAAACCTGCTTATCGGCGTAATTGCTCATCACAATAAAAGCATCACCACCCGGCAGTGCTTTGTATGATTTTGAAGCCGGATCATAACAATATTTCTTACCACCTTCTATTTTATAAAATGATTTATTACCTGCTGCCAGCATTTCATCTACCCAGGCAGCTACTTTATAGCCAGCGGCTTTCATAGCTTCAGTAGTTTTGGCCACACCCAACACATCCCAGCTTTCGAAGGCGCCAATTTCCCAACCGAAGCCTGCCATCATCGCATCATCAACCCGGTATAATTCATCACTGATCTCGGGAATACGGTGTGAGATATAGGAAAATAAACCATAGTGAAACAAGCGATAGAATTCACCGGCTTTATCTGTTCCCGCCACCAGCATTTTTAAGCGGGCATACAGGTCATCAACCGGTTTGGCCGCTTCAAGGGTAGCAAATTTTGGCTTCACCCTCGGGCCATATTCCATGGTATCAAGGTTCAGGGTAAGAATCTCTTTTTCACCACCGTCGCCTTTTGTCTTTTTAAAAAATCCCTGGCCGGTTTTATCACCCAACCAGTTATTGGCAATCATTTTGTCTAACCAGGCAGGAATAGCAAACTGATCCTTTGCTTCATCATCCGGGCAATTATCTGCCACGCCTTTTGCCACTTTTACCAACGTATCTAGACCTACTACATCGCCAGTGCGGAAAGTGGCAGATTTGGGGCGACCAATGACAGGACCTGTCAGCGCATCAATTTCATCAACTGTCAGTTTCAATTTTTCTTTTACATTCATAATGGCCATCATACCAAACACACCAATGCGGTTGGCTATGAATGCAGGGGTGTCCTTGCAAAGCACCGTTGTTTTACCCAGGTAAAGATCTCCGTAGCTCATCAGGAAGTCAACGATTTCAGTATCTGTATAGGGTGTTGGAATTATTTCCAGTAAGCGCAGATAACGGGGTGGGTTAAAAAAGTGGGTTCCGCAAAAATGTTTTTTGAAATCATCACTTCTGCCTTCAGCCATCATGTGAATGGGGATTCCGGATGTATTGGAAGTAATCAGTGTTCCGGGTTTGCGGTATTTTTCTACCTGCTCAAATACTTTTTGTTTTATGTCTAATCTTTCCACCACCACTTCAATCACCCAGTCACATCCGGCAATGTCCTTCATGTTATCATCAAAATTGCCGGTGGTTATTTTCTTTACTGCGTCTTTATGATAAACAGGTGAAGGGTTTGATTTTATCGCAGCTGTTAATGCATCATTTACAATTTTGTTTCGTTCAGCAGGTTTGGCATCAGCAGCTATATCTTTTGGTACAATATCCAGTAACAAAACCTGTACGCCAACACCTGCAAAATGACAGGCAATCCTTGATCCCATAACACCGCTTCCTAAAACTGCAACTTTCTTAATGACTCTTTTTGACATAAGACAAAATTAGTTAGTTATGCAACTATTTTAAAATCGAAGATAAGCGTTTTTATGAAAGAGGAAAAGGGAAGTAAATTATCATTCCCCTACCATGACAAAAGCCCCCCAGTAGTAAGGATATTTATATTTTTCCTTGATCGTTTTTTGAGCCAGCCGGTAAGCTGCCGGTTTATCTTTTGTTTGCAAGAAATGCTGGTAAAAGGTGATCATAAAATCCTTGGTCGCATTGTCATCCACTTTCCAAAGGCTGGTAATGACACTGCCGGCACCGGCTGCCCGAAAAGCCCTTTGCAGCCCATAAACACCTTCCCCTGCATCAAGGTAGCCCAAACTGGTTTCGCAGGCGGAGAGCACAACCAGGGAGGTATTCTCCAGGTCAAGGTTTTGTGCCTCCCAGGCGGTTAATATACCGTCATAGGTATCCGGGTAACTGCTGCTGCTATAGTAATTGACAACACCTGTTAATAATAAACCGGAATTCACCATGGCGTTGAAAACACGATAACCCTCCGTGGCATTTTCACCGGCGCCTGACCAATAACCATGGGTGGCAATATGTAAAATTCCAGGACTTTTCAACTGGTACATTTTATCTTCTGTTGCCTGTTCTTTTAGAAATTGCTTTGCATTGATTTTTTTAAGTTCCAGTTCCTTTTTAATGGCTAAAACTTCTATTTCTGTACCCGGCAGATCTGATACACTGTTGTTACGAAAGCTATTGACAAAAGAACGGGTGGTTTCATCAGTTGTTGCAACGATAGCTGTTTCGTTGTTTGTTTTATAGGCTGGCCTTCCTACTAATACGGCATCACTGATTATTTTATCAGCAGGTTTTGTATATGCAATATCGGCTGTTGATGTAGTGGAGTGAATTTCCAACTCATCAACAACAAAATTTTTTGTAACCGGGTTTTTTAGTGTGTTTATATTAATAAGATGATAAATGCCATCCGGTGAGAAATAAATTTTTGTAATGCCACTCAGCTTTTCGCTGATCGCTTTCCAGTAATGATCGTAAGATTCATTATCATCCAGTTTCAGGCGGATACTATTTTTATATGATTTGTAGAATTTGTTGTCCAGGTCGGCTGCGGCATCCGGCAGGTACACTACTTCCGGGTACTGACTGTTTTTGGTAATAATATAGGCAGCATAATATGCTGTATCGGAATAATAGACCTGGTCACGCCACTGGAAACGGACGATTTCTATAGCAGCTTCTCCTTGTTTCAATTGGGCTTTCACATCATTCCAGCCGGCCGGCGTTATTTTCAATAGTTTTTTGAAGTCTTTGGCTTTTACGGTTAACTCATTCTCGAGCCTGTTCACATCCTCCTGCAGTGATTTTAAAATTGTTTCATTGAACCTGTTGCTGGTGTCGGCTTCTGATGGATTATCTTTTTTCATGTATTGCCGGATCAGTTGTTGTTTCTTGTCAATCCATTCATCGTAAAGTTTTGTTACCGTTGCATCATTTGTTTTCAGAAAAGCTTCTTTTCTTTTTTGTGTCCCTTTCAAGGAGATGGACTTTGTAAAAAGCAGGTTGTTGCAGGCCTGAATGGCAGCGTTGCCATAAAAGGCTGCTGCTTTCTCTTTTGCCAACTTTACAAAACTGTGGTAATTATCATATCCTTCTTTGAGTTTGGCATTATAGAAAGTAACAAATGCTTTTTCTCCAAATGTGAAAATAATATCATTGATCCAGTCAATATTAAGAGCGAACAGCTCATTGTATGTTTTTTGAGATTCCTGTAAATTCCTGTCACGCATAGTGAAGTAAGCATAGTTGGAAAACGGAGTGGTTGATTCCCTGAAATCATGTGTCTGTTTTACTTTTTTCATGATTTCGCCAAAAAGTGACGGGTAGACTGAACTCCCAAGGAAACCAAGTTGTGTTGCTTTGGCAACTGTAGCACTCAGGTCAGCATACTGTTTATAACTGTTGTAATGATCCTCCGTTTCTTTTATAAAATAAGAAGCTGGTTTTGGTAATAGCTTACTCTTACCCCGTTTGATAAGATATACAGGGAACATGGATATAGGATAATATTTTGCATTAGGGTAAGTTTTGTTATAACAATTCACCCACACATAGTTTGCGGAATCCCGGCTCTTCCATAGTTTTTCTGCAGCATCGTATTCCCGCAGCATTTCTTTACCAAAGGCAGCATTTACCAGTTTGATGCCCGGGTAAGGGTCACAGGCTGTTTTGTTTGTCTTTTGCCATTGGGCTGAGAAGTATTCGTAATTCTTTTCAGAGGCCTGAACATAAGATTGATAGTCGCCGATATTCAGGTAATAAACTACTCTGGCGGACATGGCTTCAGACTTGTATCCGTCCTTGAAAAAATCTGTGGCTTCCCCGGAGAGCTTTTCCATTTTCCGGATGAATTCATCTGCTTTCAGGTAATCACCGGTACGGGTAAGAAAGTTGGTATAAAAAAGATAAGAGTGATAGTCCTTTTTTTCATCTGTTACAAATTTCAGTGCTTCCTCATAGTTTTCTCTGGCCTTCGTGAAATCATTATTTCTTTCAAACGAGTAACCGATGTAAGTGTAGTTGGTGAAGTTTTTTAATTCAGGATTTCGCTTTAAGAATGCAAGTGCTTTGCCGGCGTTCTCCGGGTCTTCGTTTTTGAACAGCGCCGGGAAATAGTGTGTGGCCCAGGCCATAGCGGGGTTACTGGTGTCTGCCTTTATTTCATTGTTCAGGCCCACCATTGCATTCATCAGTTTTTCAGCTTTTTCCTCACAGGCTTTTGCGAGAGCTGCATCCGGCGCCTGGTTTTCAAAAATGTTTTTTAATAAGTAATAGTTGGAATAGGTCTGCAATTCTTTTTTCTTTTCAACTAAAGTATAAAGTTCCTTTGCTAAACTCAGCGCCTTTTTTTTGTCAGCAGCATTTGAATAAATGTCAGAAAGTTTAGTATTGAAATCATCCTGTGTCTGGCAGAAAGTTAAAATACTGGCGAGGCATAGTAACCCGCATAATAAGGTAGTTTTGATTGGCATATTAAACGATAAGGTGTAATTGGCTATTTAAGATACATAAATCTGGCAACAGATTTATCTTTCCTCTCTTACAGATTATTCTTGTTCTATCGGTGGTAATTGCCTTTTCTTTAACTCAAGCCTGAATTTTCTCATTTCCTTCTTTGGATTCTTGCCGCCGATGCTTGCCTGGAATCCGGTTAATACAATTTTTACAAGGTAGTTGACAGCAGATTTGTCACGGTTACGAATAAAAAAGGCAGGAAAAGTTTTTGATTTATTTCTTTTTCTAATAACAAAGTTATTCGCAATAAAGTTTTTTATACGGCTTCCAAAAGACCTTTTTGATGTATCGCCGTCCTTTAGCAGACTTATTTTCAGGTCATGATAAAGTAACTGCATTTCGCCCTGAGCAAGATATTCACGGCCTTTTACCTGCAGCATCATAGTGTCAAGATTGCCTGATTCTAATTTCATAGAAGCGGCTGGTATAAAAATTGGATTGAGCAGGCGGAGGTCAGCAGGTTTAGCCTGCAAAGTCATCCAAAAGCCTTCCAATGGATCGGTATAAGATTGTCTTACTTTAAGCTTTACCCATAAAGTATCCAGTAAATATCCTGTAGATTGTATGTCAAGACTATCATCTGGTTTTATCTGATAGTTTTTCAGGTTCAGCAGTCTTGCATTCATTCGGGTAACTGGTACATACAAAGCAGTATTTGAAGGCGGCATAATTTCCGTGTACTCAACTGTCGCATTGTTTAAAAAAGCAGTATCAATAGAAATTAAAGAATGTAATTTTTTTAATAATCCAACGGGTAAAGGCTTGATGATGCCCGCATTGAACGGCAGGCGTTTGTCTTTATAATCTGTAAAGTAAAAATCATCTATAACGATTTTACCAGCTGATAACTCATTTTTATTGATAAACTGATTGATATCTACCGGGCTTATCTCAACAGCACCTGATTTTGCGGTTATATAATCAACCTGGTAAGTTTGTTTTGCCAGGAATGAGTCTCTTGGTAATACTGGTTGATAAGAAACTGAGTCAAGCTTGAACGTTTTTCTTGGTCTGTCAAATGCAGCATTAAACCAATTTACGGTTAGAGCAGTATCAGCATAACTGCCCGTAAACCGGGATACTTCAAAATCAGTACTAAATTCTGTAAGATTTTTCAACTTTTTCAGGAAATCAGAGTTGAGCTTCAGGTTCTTCAGGGAAATGGACTGCAGAGCCAACTTACCGTCTTTTTTTCCGATATTATTCAGTTCAAGATTATTACAATTGAAAACGGATAACAGGGAAGACCATTGTAATTTTTTGCTTATCTCATACTGCAACTGAATATCAGTAATGGTTCCGGTACTTGTAGCATTTCCTGAATTAAACAAGTTGCCATCAGGGGGCTTAAACTTAATAGCAGAAGCGGAGAAAAAGGCACTGCTAATGGAAGCTTTACTTTCGTTTATACTAACATCATTTAACTGAATTGCGTTCAGCTCATTTTCGATTCCGTTCCATTGAAAAAGGATGCCTCCATTTATACCATTCTTTTGAATAGTGATTAAAGGTTGATCCAGTTTTATTTTTCCAATCCAAACAGGAGATAGTGCATTATTACTTTTGCTCGATTCTGCTGTTTGGTTGGTGTGAATATTTATGACTGGTTTATTGGAGAAAATCTCGTCAATAACCAAGTTATTGTTCAGTAATGGTTTGACGTGAGTTATGAATTTAAATTCCGGAATTACAAGATCCATTTTCATGTTGCCGGTTGCATGCTTCAGCTTCACCTGTGAAATAAGCGATGTGGCACCATCTGTAAAGTCATAATTGTGAAGTGTCAAATCAAGCGAATCGCCTGTTATTGCAAGTTTATCGCCGGTAAACGTCAAGCCTTCCAGACGGAGTTTGTTCTCCGGGTCTTTTACCAGTTCAAGTAATGAGATTTTATTTAAAAACCCCTGAATCCTTTTGCTATGGGCAATAACATTAATTGCTGTGTTGTTGCCCATTACATTTGTTATGTCGATAATAGCTCCGGTCTTTTTTGGATTTTTTATAAGCGGGTCAGCCTTTAGGTTGAAAATTCCTTTTTGCCAGCTTACACCATCTGCATAAATATTTCCGGTCACTTCATTGGCCTGTAGTTCTTTCACCTGTACATTTGAAAGGGCAATGTCAAGATATTCTTTTTCTGACTTTACTGCTATATCTCCGGCAGTAAAGCTGCCGTCACTACCGTTATACCTGATGCCTTTCATTTTAATTGACAAATCACCTGTTTGAATTATACCGTCTTCAAAGAAAAGGCCATCTAATGAGTTTCTTATTCCGGAGAATCTTGTTGACGACAGTAATGACTGGCTGCTGACGGAAAATGTAGCTTTTTGGAGCTGAATTTTTAAATCATCTTTTAGTGTAAGATCTATGGTGCCATCCACAACGTCTAATTGTTTCAGGTCCATGTATTCATTAACTGCTGCAAGCGATTGAAAAATATTCTTTCTTTTTTTTCTTTCCGGAAATACAGCATATCGGATGTAGGGTTTGTACATGGTAGCGGCATCGGCCTTAAATGTCCTTTCAAAGACAAGATCGTCCCAGGAGAGACCGGATAAGTTGAATTGTGGTATGCTGAATGTGTTTAAGACTTTTCCATTGTTCAACTTATTGAAAACAAACCTGCTTAAAGTCAGTTTGTCATTTCTGAAAAGAATACTGTCGAATTGTATACTGTATGTGCTGTCCTTTATAAAGTTCTCATAATTACGGATGGCCATGGTAAAGCTTTTTACTTTCAGTGGCTTTTCAGCATTTTTATTAATACTAAGTCCATCCATCTCAAAATTATTGTTGCTGAATACAAAAGAGTTGGGTATACCATCCTTTATTGTAAGGATGTTGAAATCAGCATTGGCCACCACTACATGATTGAGGTCCAGGTTGCCGGTTAGTTGCTGAATGATGTTTTCCAGTTTAGGCGGATTGTCCTTCACCCCGGTCTTTTTCGTACTGACTGCAGTGAGATTAAATTTTGGATTGACACAGTATACGGAATCAGCCTTGATGACTTCATGCCGGTACAATGTATCAAAATCAATATTCGTCATCAGCAAAGCATCAAAGAAAATATTGAAGGAGGAAGCAGTACTGTCTGTTCGGGTGGCGGCGATAGTACAACTATCAAATTCAACCAGCTTGTTTTTTAAGTTAATTCTGAATCGGCTGAAGCTGAGTTTGTGACGGCCATCCGGAAACGTTATATCCTGGTTTTGCGTACGTAATGTGATATTGTCACTGAAAAACATTTTTTCATTCACCCGGGATTTGCTGCTGTCTACCTGCAGGTTATCAATATCGAGGTGCAGGTTACTGATCCGAACCGGTTTTTGATCAGGCTCTGTTTTATTAGCCAGGATGAATGTGGCATTTTCAAGTTGAAACTTTTTTACCTGCAAAACGTTTATGGCATCCTGGATAGAAGAATAAATTTTACCCATTTCCTCTGGTATAGATACTTCCTTTCTTTTTTCGGATTTATTCGCTGTACTTACCCGGTTTACTTCAATTACAGGGTTGGAGAGAGAGAGGGAGTCGATAAATAATTCTTTACTGAATAAAAGGGCGATGAGACCTTTACCTTTCATCTTCAATTTGTCAATATAGAACTTGTAGGAGGTAGCTGTAGCAACAGAGTCCGTATTAAAAAAGACAGCTTTTTCTAATTCTATTTTGTTACTGAAATAGCCAAAACGCAGCTTTTCAATTTTAAGGCTAATTTTTCCTTTGGAGCGGGACTCAACAAGATCTTCGATAATTCCTTTGGCATGTGCCCTGAACCAAAGGTGAAACCCCAACGCTAACACGGCAAGGATGCCGAGGATGATCCCTGTAATTTTTATTGTTCTCTTAATAAAGCGTACGGGCAACTTTGAAAGAATTTGGAAGTGAATTTACCAATTTATAGGCTGTGCTTAATGAAAAAGCCCCGCTTTGTGATAAACAGGGCAGGGCTTTTGGAAATTTTACGATTTAACTAACGTTTGAGCCCGGAGATACAGGATTTTCAGGTTTAAGCAGTTGTAATTTACCATCACTGTCTTCGGCAGTCAAAATCATTCCCTGGCTTTCAATTCCTTTCATTTTTCTTGGGGCAAGGTTGGTTACCACAATTACCTGTTTGCCTACCATTTCTTCTGGTTTGTAATGCAGAGCAATACCGGATACGATTGTTCTTTTTTCTGTACCCAGGTCAACTTCCAATTTCAAAAGCTTGTCTGCTTTTTCTACTTTTTCACAGGCAATAACGGTAGCGGCTTTAAATTCCAGTTTGGCAAAGTCATCATAAACGATCTCAGCTTTACCGGCTGGTTGTTTTATTTCTTCCATTTTACTTGTTGCTTCAGGTTTAATTAATCCGGCTTTTAATTTTTCTATTTGTTCTGAAATTTCACTGTCTTCAATTTTTCTGAATAATAATTCAGGTGCCCGCAAACTGTAACCAGGACTTAAAAGTTTTAGCTTTCCGGCGTTTTCCCAATTAAGCATTTTGTCTACCACTTTCATCAGGTAGAGCATTTTTTTGGCGGTATTGGGTAAAAATGGATTGACAAGAATGGCAAGGTTTGCTGTCAGCTGTAAGCAAAGGTGCAGGCAGTTATCAATCAGTTGCTGATCGGCTGGTTTTTCAGCCAAAGTTTTGGCAACGATCCAGGGTTGTTTTTCCTGCATGTATTTATTGCCCTTGCGGGAAAGGTCTATTACTTCAAACAGAGCCTCCCTGAACTTGTATTGTTCCAGTAGGGTTTCAACTTTTTCTTTTACTGCAGCGATATCTGAAATCAGTTGCTTATCAAGCTCATCAATTTTGTCATTATGAAAAACCGGCACTTTACCATTACACAGTTTGTGCATTAGCACAAAAGTTCTGTTTACAAAATTGCCAAAGATGGAAACCAATTCACTGTTCACCGCATCCTGGAAGCCCTTCCAGGTGAATTCGCTGTCTTTTGTTTCGGGTGCAATTTGTGTAAGGTAATAGCGAAGCATGTCTGCACATTGTCCGCCGCCATTTTCTTTTTTTACAAAATCATTGATATAATCCCGCATGTCCAGTTTCCAGTTACGGCTGGTGCTCATTTTGTCTCCTTCAAGATTTAAGAACTCATTGGCGGGTACATTTTCCGGCAAAATATTTCCATGTAGTTTTAGCATGATTGGGAAAATGATACAGTGGAAAACTATATTGTCTTTACCAATGAAGTGAACCAATTTGGTGTCTTTATCGCACCAATAAGGCTCCCAGTCTTTTTTGTTGTCAATGGCCCATTGTTTGGTGGCGCTGATATAACCGATAGGGGCGTCAAACCAAACGTACAATACCTTTCCTTCTGCATCTTTCAATGGTACTTTAATTCCCCAGTCAAGATCACGGGTAACTGCTCTTGATTGCAGGCCACCTTCGATCCAGCTTTTGCATTGGCCTACAACGGTTGCTCTCCAATCATCTTTATGTAGGTCCAGTATCCATTCTTTCAAAAATTGCTCATGTTTGCCCAAAGGAAGATACCAGTGAGTAGTTTTTTTCTTGATAGGGGCTTTGCCACTTAGTGTACTTACAGGATTAATGAGTTCATCGGGACTCAACGTTCTGCCGCATGTCTCACACTGATCTCCAAAAGCCCGGTCGCTGCCGCAGTTGGGGCAGGTACCTTTTATATAACGGTCGGCCAAAAATGTTTTGGCTTCTTCATCAAAATATTGTTCGGTTTCTTTTGTTTCCAGTTCACCACGGTCATGCAGGTAAGTAAAAAATTCCTGTGCAGTTTCATGGTGAATCGGTTCGCTGGTACGGTGATAAATATCAAAGCTCATATTCAGGTCTTCAAAGTCCTGTTTCATTGCTTCATGATACTTATCAATAATGGCCCGGGGTGTTGTTCCTTCTTTGGTAGCCTGTATAGGGATAGCAGTGCCATGTTCGTCACTGCCGCAAACAAAGACAACATCTCTTTTTTGTGCCCTCAGGTAACGGACATATATATCGGCAGGAATATAGGCGCCCGCCAGGTGGCCAACATGTTTCAAGCCGTTGGCATAAGGAAGGGCTGAAGTGACCAAATATCGTTTCGGGTTGCTCATCAAAAAACTCACTTTATTAGCCTGCAAAAATACCGGAATAGCGATCATTGCCCAAAAGCATGATTTCAGATAACTTTAGGGCATGACTACAAACCATTAAACATGCAAAAAATCATTTTGCCGTTGCTCATTTTATTTTTTCTACAGGCAAAGGCCAATGACGGGGTCTTTTATGCTATGGGAAATACATTGGTACCACTAAAGGAGACTACCATACGATTAAAGAAGGAAATACTGAATCTTGACAGAAAAGGTGACTGGATGCAGGTGAATATTTATTTTGAATTTTTCAATCCAGGTGCTGAACGGGAACTGACTGTTGGTTTCGTTACTCCTCCTGCTTTCGGTGATGTTTCAGACGAGGAAGCAAAACATCCGTTTGTAAAAGATTTTATGGTAATGGTTGGCGATAAGCTATTGCCGTATAAAATTGCTAAAATGGAGGAGACTAGTTTTAAAGTGAGTTCAAAAGTTTCAGAAGGATATGATTTTGTTTATCATTTTACCGTAAAGTTTACAAAAGGTATTACTGTTATCCGCCATAGTTACTTGTACAAAGGCGGCGGCTCTGTAGAAGCTAAGCAGGATTTTGACTACCGCCTGACAACCGGCACCACCTGGGCCAATAGCGCTATTGATGATTTTGAGTTGAATATAGATATGGGTGATGATAGTTACTTTTCTGTACCCGCCTCTTTTAATACTGCTCCGGCATCATGGCAAATAGCTGGTATCGGCAGGCTCAGCAAGACAAATTTTTCGCTGCCCTACATGCCGGAAGACAAGGACAGGCTTAAAATGGTGTACCTGAGAAGAGGAAAACTGCAATTAAGAGCTACTGCTTTCAGGCCCTTGCAGGATTTGAACATTAATTTCTGGAACCTCCATAATGAAATCAGCCTTTGGTGCGATAATAAAGAGCAAAATGATTTTAAGGGAATGATGGAGATGATCTGGGGTGATTCCGTGGAAGTTTCAGTAAGTAAACTCACAGATATTGAATTAAGGCTTTACCGTAACCTCAATTATGCAAGGATGGGGTATGACTTTAAAGACGATGTTTTGAAAAAAAAATTTTCAAAATATATCTGGTATATTCCTGACTCATCACTGAAGCCTGATAATGTTCCTGATTATTATGTGACAAAAGAATTACAGCAGCTTATTATTGCAGAGGAAAAGCGAAGAAAATTAAAAACAGATATTCCATGATCAAAATTCCGCCTTATCTAAAGAAAGGTGATACCATAGGACTTGTTTGCCCGGCCGGTTACATGCCGGCAGAAAAAGTACAAACCTGCCTGGATGTTTTACAAGAATGGGGTTACCGGGTCAAAACCGGTAAAACTATTGGAGGTGGTTCGAAAACTTATTTTTCCGGCACCGATGAAGAAAGGCTTACTGACTTTCAGCAAATGCTCGATGATGATGCTATAAAAGCGGTGCTTTGCGCAAGAGGTGGTTATGGCACTGGTCGCATCATTGACAAGATTGATTTTACTAAATTCCGAAAGTATCCAAAGTGGATTGTAGGTTATAGTGACGTAACTGTTCTGCACTCTCATATTTACTCCCATTTCTACATCTCTACTTTACATGCACCTATGGCAGGGGCTTTTAATGAGGATGGGTTCAAAAATGAGTTTGTCCGGTCATTAAAGAATGCGCTGGAAGGGAAAAAGCTAAAGTATAAATGTGAAGTGCATGAGTATAACAGGAAAGGTGAAGCAGTGGGCGAACTGGTTGGTGGTAACCTGGCATTGTTAGCGCATTTGGTAGGAACTGATTCTGATATCAAAACAAGAGGTAAGATACTTTTCCTGGAAGATGTCGGAGAACAGCTATATAATATTGACCGGATGCTTCATCAGCTGAAAAGAAGCGGTAAACTGGCCAGGCTGGCAGGATTAATATTTGGCGGCTTTACTGAATCAAAAGACACAGAAAGGCCTTTTGGGCAATCAGTACATGAGATACTTCATCAAATAGTGAAGGAATATGATTTCCCGGTTTGTTACGACTTTCCTGTCAGTCATACTGACCGCAATTATGCGCTGAAAATTGGTGTGGGGTATAAATTAAAAGTGGGGAAATCAAAAGTAACACTGGAGGAATAGACCTATTCCTTAGGGTATAAAATGAATCTTCCCCCGCCATTGATCTTGTAATAAGTCATGTCTGTGTATGATTTATCATTGACTGTTATCCGGGAGTCCTGTACAATTTTATAATCCTTACAGAGCAGAGAAGTGATATTATAGCCTGATTGTCTTCTCTCACCGTTTACAGCCGCCTCCAGCTTAGCTATAAATTGACCATCTTTTTTTGTGGTGATGAAGTAAACCACCTGCACCCTGGTACTGTCGGATCTTTTTTTCTCTTCCAGTAAAACAAAAAGATCAAAATTGGGTTGTGAAGTTATTTTACCAACTGTTGCATAAGTTCTGTTCTTTAGCCTGTTTTTACTGCCCGCCGGCAAAACTGCATTAAACCATTTTTTAACAGAGGCAGAATCCAGAGACGGTACTTCTTTGATTTGTGCATCGATTAGCAAGCTGTCGGTGAAACTGATCTCGGGAGTATTCTCCAATAGCTGCTCATAGCTCAGTGTCATTTGTGCCCTGGCACAAAAGCTCAAGACAAGCATTGGTATGAACAACCTGAATTTCATCCGGTAAATATAGACTTGCTTGCCGATGGCCACAATACCACATTTGAGGTATTTTATGGCAATTTCAGAAGCGAATCTAGCTTACTAATCGTTTCCGGGTAAGTAAACAGGTTGTTATGGCCTCCCCCTTTGATGGTAACCAGCTCATCTCTGTTTTTCAGATACTTATTCAGCCTTTTGGCGTTCTTATAAGTTACAATCCGGTCTTTTGTACCATGAAAAATGGTTATTGGCGCATTTACATCCTGAAGATATTGGTAGGTAGGCAACTGGTATTTTAGCA
The DNA here is from genome assembly GCA_964409055.1 of uncultured Chitinophaga sp. Lineage (GTDB taxonomy): Bacteria > Bacteroidota > Bacteroidia > Chitinophagales > Chitinophagaceae > JJ008. The sequence continues at coordinate 19,349 of CAYPBW010000002.1, forward strand.
ATAAGCGAACAGGGTATATAGGTAAATAGTGTTGTACTACGGCAGGAAAATCGTAATAAGGTGTTTCAAGTATAAGCCTTTTACAATCTTTGACAGAGGCCAGTTGCGCAGCAATGCCGGTTCCCATACTTTTTCCATAGATAATGATGCTGTCAGCCGCAAATCGTTTGATGGCTATACGGTACACCTGTGAGGCCCAGTCATATAATTTTTTTTCAGTCAGCTTCCCGGTACTTTTTCCAAAACCGGGATAATCAATCATCAATACCTGGTAGCCTTGACGGGTAAAATAGGGGATATATTTTGAATACCAGGAGATATTTCGTTTGTTACCATGAAAATAAAGGACTACTCCTTTTGTAATGGTGTCTGTACTGGCAAAATCAACCAGGTTAAGAGTGTCTTTAGCATTTAGCGGAATGCTGATGTCTTTATGTGGTTCGGGAAATATGTAATTATATGTTCTGTCTAACCGTACAGGGTGAAATAGAATAGCATTCTGTAAAAAGTACAGGGCGACACCACCGGCAATATAGATGACTACAGCAATCTTCAGCCATTTAATAATTTTTTTCTTTGTCATGAGCGATGCAAAGATGAAAAGAAAAAGGACATGACAGGCATATCCTTTTTACTCGTTATTCATGGCTTGCTTATAGCCTGTTGAAGTAGTTTTTGATCCTGTACAGGGCATTATTGCCTATTTCTTCCAGCATGCAACGGATGATCTCGTTTTCATCGGGAGAAAAATCTCTTCTCCTGTTCACAAGGTTTTTATCACTTTCACCTAATGCCCTTTCATCACCTTTGAAAGTGCTGAATTCGGTTGACCAGTTATGAACAGCGGACACGTCGTCACTCCATACCCGGCTGCCATGCTCATCCCTGATTGTGATTAATAAGGTAGCATTTGAGTGTATGGTCCTTCTTGTGGTGGTAATGTCAGCGCTGATTGTAGCATATTCTCTTACTACAGAATCTGGTTTGTAAACAATCTCTTTTACTACTATTTCTTTGGTCACTTTTCTTTTGCTTTGGTTGTCAATGTAACGACCGATATTCATCTGTGCCATTCTCATTTCCATTTCCTGGTCCACCCGGATGTTTTGACTGCGGGCATCCCAGGCGGAGTAGAATCGCACAAATTCATTTCCGCTGTTATATTGTAAGTTTCTTATCAGCTGATCATCGAGGTTGTTGCCGCCAATGGTGTAAGAGCTGTAAACATAACCACCTTGTTGTTGCATAGGCAACACCACTACATTGGTAACAGCATATTCATACGCTTCACTCATTTTGAGGGTGGCATCACGGTTGCCGGGTTTGAAGCGGAGTGCCGCCTGGAACTCCCGGTATGCATTGCGGTAGCTTTGTTTGTCATATCGCTGCATAAAGGCAAGACCCCTGTCATATCTTACGTCACCTGCTTTTTCACCGTAGGTGATAATATAAGAAGAGTAGTTCATGGGCTTAACAAGGTCAAATACGGCGGGTACTTTGTAAATGGCATCATACATTCTTTGCAGGGAAACATACTCATTGTACATCCATTCCCATTTCAGTTCATTATTACTTTGAGCATACTCGCTGATACGGCTTTCATGGTCATTGACCGCATAGCGATAGGAGCTTTGTATAATGTTCAGCAATTTTGGGTCATCCGGATCTTTCTGTAATTTTTTTGCCGCCAGCTCAACCGCTTCATCATAGTTGCCTTTCTCATACATTTTGCTGGCCGTCTTACAGGAGATGGCAAGTAAACTGATTCCGGTAAAGAGTAAAGTGTAGAGTTTCCATTTCATAAACACCTCCTTTTTCAGGTAGTACGTTCAAATAGCACTCCATGTTAACAAGGAGTATTATCAATTAAACAATCCTTAACAGTCGGGGTACAATAAACTCAATATTTCAGGATGTCCCGGATGAAGTTGTGATATTCATCAAAGGAGGGGAGGTTGTTATGCCCGCCACCATGTATCCGGATAAGTGTGATCTTTCGTGGGTTGATCTTTTGTAAAGATTCGCTGTGACGTATCGGTATCAGCCAGTCTTTGGTTCCATGAATAATGTAGGTTGGGCATTTTACTTTTGTGATCCAGATATCTGTTCTCAGGTGGTACCGCAATACAATTCTTACGGGAAGTATGGGTAAAAACCGTTCTATCACTTTTAAAAAGTTAAAATACGGTGCATCGAGGATCAGGTATCGCGGATTATTGTCTGAAGCCAGTTTAGTGGCAAAACCGCTGCCCATACTTCTGCCATAAACGATCAGGTGATTTTCAGAATATTTTTCTTTTAGTTTATCATAAATAAACTGCATATCACCCAGCATTTCTTTTTCGCTTCTTTTACCGGTGCTCTTTCCAAAGCCCCGATAGTCTACAAGCAATACATCATAATCATAACGATAAAAATCTTTTGCGTACCTGGCCCAGCCTTTTATACTCCGGGTATTACCATGAAAGTAAAGAATCAGGCCTTTGGGATTATCCCTATGGAAATGCAGACCGTTGATTCTGACACCGGGCTCTATATCGAAAAAGTACTCTTTAAATGGTGCATCATATTTGAACTCAAAATCCTGTTTAAGTTTTTCAGGTTTGAAGATCAGTCGTTCCTGCAACAAATAAGCAAGGATGGAAAGGCCTGCAATGCCGGCAAGGATATACCAGATGAGGTTGGGCAAATCAGTTTTGGTTTACCTGTTGAAATTAAACAACTAAATACAAAACCAGGAACTTAATTATTCTACCCGTTTAAGTTTGAGGTTAGTGACTGGGGCAACGATTAACGGAAACTTCTCCACGGTAACATTAGCTAAATCTAGCCCAAATCCTTTTTCTTCAGAAAGGCTGTGTTCTTTGAGCCAGAAATGGAACTTCATGATGACTCTTTCAATAAACGGAAGCTCATTGTCCTGGCTCAGGTATTTTTCCATTACCATAAACTGGAAGTCGCCAACTGTACCGGTACTGGCCAGGCTTTCATAGCGGCTGATAATATTTACCTCTTTATTGGCTACCAGGTCTTCCACCACTTTTCGGAACATGAGGTTCACCCTTGGTTCCATCCGGAATCCCAGGCGGAAATCGACACGGATAATATCATTAGGGATGATATGTTCTACCTTGTACTCGCAGGTATAAGGGTCATCTACAGTGTCAATATGAACAAACCAATAGATATCTGCCCTTTTAGGCTTCTTGTTTAGTATAGAGTAAATGATCTTGTGCTCAATCTCTTTTGGATTGTTGGCACTGGTCATATACACCAGGTGGGTAGCATATTTGGGAACGGATTTGTCATTGCTCAATTCCTGAATTTTAGGAACGTAGTGTTCCATCCGTACGAATTCCACATAGCGGTTTTTGATCTTTCTGGCCCTGTACCAGATATACATGACAAAGAACATGATCATTCCGATTAGCAAGGTAATATAACCGCCGTGTGTAAATTTCACCATTAACGCAACCAGGTAACCCAGTTCAATAATCAGGTATAATCCCAGGAAAATGTATATCCAGATTGATTTAACCCGGTGCAATACGAGGTAGTTGGCAAAAAGGATGGTGGTTGCCAGCATAGTAACAATAATAGCAAGACCGTAAGCGGCTTCCATTTTTGAAGATTGACGGAAGAATAAAACAACGCCAACACATCCCAGGAACATTATAAAATTGATAGTCGGGATAAATAATTGTCCTTTTGCTTCTGATGGATACCTGATCCGGAGTTTTGGCCATAAATTAAGGCGCATCGCCTCGCTTATTAATGTAAACGCTCCCGAAACCATCGCCTGGCTGGCAATGATAGCCGCTGTGGTAGCAATAATAACACCCGGGATAATAAACCAATGAGGCATGAGGTCAAAAAAGGCATTGATACCCATGCTGGCTTTTGTAGCCTCGTTAATTTGCTTTCCGCCATAGTGAGAAAGTATATAGGCTCCCTGGCCAAAATAGTTGACCAGCAGGCAGGTCTTTACATAAATCCATGAGGTACGTATATTCCCTCTGCCGCAATGCCCCAGGTCGCTGTAGAGGGCCTCTGCACCGGTTGTACAGAGGAATACAGCGCCCAGCAGCCAGAAGCCGCCATCATAATTTTTGAGGAAATAAATAGCATAGTAGGGGTTAATGGCCTTGAATATTTGCAGGTCATCAAAAACATGCAAAGCTCCCAGTACCAGCAACATGGTGAACCAGACAAACATCACGGGTCCGAACAGGCTTCCGATTGAAGCTGTTCCGAATTGCTGCATAAAAAAGAAGAGTACCAGTATGGAAAGTACAATAATTACGACTGTATCACTGCCTTCATGAATGCCCAATGTTGGCAATTCCCGTAATCCCTCAATAGCGGATGTTATAGAAATGGGAGGTGTAATGATACCATCTGCGAGCAAAGAAGCCCCGCCAATCATGGCCGGGATGACCAACCATTTCTTTCTTCTTCGAACAAGGGCAAATAGTGCAAAAGTTCCACCCTCACCCCGGTTGTCTGCCCGGAGTACCAGTATTACATATTTTATAGTGGTTTGAAGGGTAAGGGTCCAGATGATACAGGAAAGTGTGCCGATAATGAGATTTTCATCAACCACCCGGTCATAAATAATTGAATTAAAAACGTAGAGAGGTGATGTTCCGATATCTCCGTAAATAATTCCAAGGGCAATGATCAATCCGGCTGCGGTGACTCTGTTAGTCGGTGTTTTCACTTTCTGTGGTTATGGTTTATTCCTGGATTACCTGGCCGTTCATAGGTTTTATAATATGGACAGCAGCGGGTATTTGTCATGGTTTGATAAAGGACAATTTACAAAGGTATAGGCAAAAATGGGTTATTGCAGGCAACCTCCAAAACTTTCTCTTTCGTTCTTTGAAACAAATGGGGATAAACTGTGTTTTTTACGACAGGGATTTAAAATTTACATGGCTCATGTAAAATGCTAAAAAATGGCATCAGTGTAAAATACACGGCTCAGTTTTGGAGAACTACCTGTAACTTTAATCAGCAAAAAATCAGATTATTATGCCTTACTGTAGATGGGTGCTGCTGCTGTTGCTATTTTGTGCCGGATTTTCTGCTCCCGCCCAAAAAATCGTTTATTCTGAACCAGACAAGGAAGATTCAAGGAGGATGAATTTTGAGATAGCCGGGAAAATAAACGGCAATTTCCTTATATATAAAAATGTAAGGAACAAGAACTGGATAGTAGTGCTGGATAATGATATGCAGCAGTTAGCCAAAGTGGAGCAGGACTATGTACCTGATAATGACCGGATGATCAATGCTGATTTTTTTCCCTACCAGGATTTTTGCTACATGATCTACCAGTACCAGAAAAAAAATGTGGTTTATTGTATGGCTTCCAAAATCGATGGTATGGGTAATAAGGTAGGAGATGTCATTGAACTGGATACTACTCACATAGGTTTTGCTGCCAATAATAAAATATATACTGTCTTGAGCAGTGAAGACAAAAGCCGGTTATCTGTTTTTAAGATCAATAGTCGCAACCGGAAAGTATACATAATGACTACCATGCTGATGAACGACAAGCTGGAGCTGCTGAAAAAAAGCCGTCTGTCAATACCCATGGAAGAGAGGAATGAGTTTTTGGGCGATTTTAACCTGGATAATGAAGGTGACCTTGTATTCAGCAAATTTGAAAGAACAAACAACGATAATATCAGCAGGGCATTTTTTGTAATAAAACATGCACAGTCAGACACATTAATGGCAAAAGAGCTCAACATCGAGAAAACCTGGCTGGATGAGATACACATCAAAGTAGATAATCCTAATAAAAGGTATTTACTTACTTCATTTTATTATAAAGAAAGAAGGGGCAACGTAGATGGTTTTTATTTTTATGTGTGGGATAAAACTTCAGCACAACCTGCAATGGAAGCTACTCACATATTCACTGATGAATTCCGAAAGGATGCGAGGGGAGATGCCAGTGTGAAAATGGCTTTCAACGACTATTTCATTCGTAACATTATTACCCGTAAAGATGGCGGATTTATCATTGCCGGGGAGGCATACTACACTACTTCCCGTTTCAACAACTGGAACCGTTGGGATTATCTCTATGGCTCCCCCTATTTCGGGGGACTTAACAGCTGGTACTACTCGCCCTACTATAGAAATATGTGGTGGGGCAGCCGTATGAATACCAACCAGGCGGTTCGATACCATGCAGATAACATTGCTGTACTATCTTTCGATAATAAAGGGCAACTGGAATGGGATAATGTGATTGGAAAAAGTCAGTTTGATGATGAGTCGGATGACAGGGTTTCTTACCAGGTAATGAATACAGGAGGCCAGCTTCATTTTCTCTTCAACCAGCAGGAAAGAAGAAATAACTTATTGACAGACTTTAGCCTTACTCCATCAGGAGAACTGACCCGTAACCCTACATTAAAAAACCTGGATAAAGGCTATGAGTTTATGCCAAAATACGGAAAACAGGTAAGTGCCCGTCAAATGATTGTTCCCTGTATCTATCGTAACTATATTTGCTTTGCCAAAATAGATTACACACAGAATTAATAATACCGTCCATTATCCGTGACAGGCATATTTAAACAGAAAAACCCGGCAAACATCTTTATTTTGCTGGTCTTTGGGGTTTTAATAAAAATTCCTGCTTTTCTGCATCCTCATATCCCGGTTGCCAATAATAATGATGGTTTATTGTATCGGGAGTTCATTCATTTTCTTGCCCCTGCCGGTAAGGCCAAACCCATTATTTACCCCTTGCTGGCTGTTGGATTATTGTTTCTCCAGGCCGTAATCCTTACAAGGTTTATCAATCACCAGCGTATGACAAGCCACCAGACGTGGTATCCCGGAATGGCTTATTTGTTGCTGACCTCCTTATTTCCCGAATGGAACTATTTTTCAGCACCCCTTATCATTAATACTTTTTTGCTTTTCATTTTATCGGCTTTATTCAAAACTTATAACCAGCCCGACGCAAGGGGCAGTATTTTTAATATTGGCCTCGCCTTAGGTATAGGGTCTTTTGTGTTTTTCCCTTCTGTCACTTTTATCGTCTGGGTTATTTTGGCGTTGGCTGTGATGCGGCCTTTCAGGTTGTCAGAATGGTTATTATGCGTGGTTGGCGCCACTACGCCTTATTATTTCTATGCTGTTTATCTTTTTATAACTGATCAATGGAGCTGGCAGAACCTGTGGCCGCACTTTAGTATAGATCTGCCCGTTTTACTTCCATCTTTATGGCTGGCTGGCGGAGCTTTTTTGCTGGTAATGCCTTTCCTGGCAGGCGGTTATTTTGTGCAGGACAACCTGAGAAAAATGCTCATACAGGTCAGAAAGGGCTGGAGCCTGTTGTTATTGTACTTGCTGGGAGCTCTTTTTGTACCTTTTATTAATAGTACAAACAGCCTTGAGAATTGGGTAATCGTTGCCATACCTTTTGCCGCTTTTCATGCCAGCATGTATTTATACGCCTCATTCCGGATTGTGCCCCAGCTTTTTTTCTGGTTATCAGCAGGCTTTATTCTTACTTACCAGTATTGGGGGCCGGGTTGGTAAAAGGTGGAAAAGAGTTCGCCTGCCAGGGTTATCTTTGTGCCTCAATTTAATATTCAGCTTTTATGAAATTTGGGGTTGTAGTTTTTCCGGGTTCTAATTGCGACAGGGATATGTTTGATGCCCTGAAATATGACCTGGGCCAGGATGTCACGATGCTCTGGCATAAGGACAGGGATCTAAGCAAATTCAATACTGAGGATTGCATAATCCTGCCGGGCGGTTTTTCATACGGCGATTATTTACGTTGTGGTGCTATTGCCCGTTTCAGCCCGATGATGCAAAGTGTGATAGAGTTTGCCAATGCCGGGGGAAAGGTATTGGGTGTTTGTAATGGTTTCCAGATACTGTGTGAGTCACATTTGCTGCCGGGAGCTTTATTAAGGAATGCCAACCAGCAGTTTATCTGTAAAAATGTATATATCACAAACGGGACAGGCAAACCCTATAAAATTCCGATTGCCCATGGTGAAGGTCGTTACTATGCTGATGAAAAAACGCTGACTGAACTGGAAGCCAACGGGCAGATAATATTTTATTATTGTGACCAAACCGGAAAAATAACTGCAGAAGCCAACCCTAACGGTTCAACCCGCAATATTGCCGGCATCTGTAATACCCATCGTAACGTATTTGGTATGATGCCGCATCCGGAGAGAGCCTGTTCTGATGTTTTGGGGAATACAGATGGTCAGGAGATTATCAGAACAATGTTGATGGCGGAGCAACTGGTTTCCTGACAACTAAACAATGTTTAGATTCATCTTGTTAACGAAGCAGGATTTTAACAAGTCGGATAAATATTTAATTGGAAATTTGTACCCGGAAATTTAATTAGTATGAAATTATCAGTTTTAATAGCCTCAGTTTTGTTGACTATATCAGTTCAGGCCCAATTAAATCCTGTTACCTGGTCTTTTTCGGCAAAAAAGGTTGCCGATAAAACATATGAAGTACAAATGGTAGCAACGATGCAAACAGGATGGCATCTTTATTCTCAAATACAACCTGACGATGCTATTGCTATACCTACCACTTTTACAATCACCCCCAATCCGCTTTTTACTCTTGACGGAAAGATAAAAGAGGTAGGTAAAATGGAGGTGATGAAAGATAAAGACCTTGGCGTATCCGCAAACCAATATTCTAAAACGGTAACATTTGTCCAAAAAATTAAGCTGAAGGCTAATGTAAAAACCAATTTCAAAGGGAATGTTGAATACCAGACCTGTGACGACAAAAAGTGCCTTCCGCCAAAAACGGTTAATTTTGATATTGCTATCAAATAAGGATGATATAATTACTTTTAATATAACGGGTTCTCTATCGGAACTCGTTTGTTTTTTATATTAGTGATATGTATAGACTTTTACAAAGACTGGCTTTATTTTCTTCCCTATTGCTGGCAGCGTTTATTTCACATAGCCAGGATAAGCCCGTAACTTTTTCAGTTCAGCAAGAGGGAAAGGGTGATGAATATATCTTACGGATTAAGGCAATCATCAAAGAAGGAAGTAAATTATATTCCATTAAATCTTTTGGGGAGCAAGCTCCCATCAATACACAGATAAATTTCGATAGTTCGGCAAGTGGTTTTATAAAAGACAATTTACTGGAAGCCGGGTCTTCAAAAACAGAGGCTGATGCCTCTTTTAATGTGAATGTTACCTATTTCACTGATTCTGTGGAGTGGCAGCAAAAGCTTAACCTTGCCGGAATTGATACAGCCGTAATCAGCGGAACAATTGCCTATTTTGTAAAAACAGGAGAAGAATACAACAACTACGAAGAGCCCTTTAAAACAACAATTGTTAAAGCTGGAGATAAAATTTCTGCTAATACAGCAGATGGAAAGGGTTCTCTTAACGACAAACTGAAGAACCGTTCTCTATTCTGGATTTTCCTCGCATCTTTTGGCGGGGGTTTACTGGCGGTCATTACACCTTGTGTCTTTTCAATGGTGCCTGTTACAGTAAGCTTCTTTACCAAGCGCAGCAAAAACAGGAAGGAAGGGCTTAAAAATGCATTTTTCTATTCTGCTTCCATTATAATCATATTTACATTATTAGGGTTGCTGATTACATTGGTTTTTGGCCCGGCAGCGTTGAATAAGCTGGCAACCAACTGGATTGCCAATCTTGTCTTTTTTGTCTTGTTCCTGATTTTTGGTATTTCATTCCTCGGCGCATTTGAAATCACCTTACCCTCATCATGGACTAACCGAGCCAGTATGAAGTCAGGAACAGGAAATTTCTGGGGTATTTTCTTTATGGCATTAACGCTGGTATTGGTTTCTTTTTCCTGCACCGGTCCTATCATTGGTAACCTGCTGGTATTAGCATCAAAAGGAAGTTTTATCGGTCCGATGATTGGTATGTTTGGTTTTTCGCTGGCAATGGCTTTGCCTTTTTTCTTCTTTGCTTTATTTCCGGGGATGCTCAACAATTTGGGCAAAGCCGGCGGTTGGCTGAATGCAGTGAAAGTAACACTGGGTTTCCTGGAATTGGCACTGGCATTAAAGTTTCTTTCCAATGCAGACCTGGTGCAGGGCTGGCGATTATTGGACAGGGAAATTTTCATTGCCCTCTGGATTGTTATATTCGCCATGCTGGGCATTTACCTTTTAGGCAAGATCAAATTTCATCATGATGATGAATTGCCGAAGAATGATTTTGGACACCCCTACCTGAGTGTTACCCGATTGTTTTTTGCTATGGCTTCCTTCACTTTTGCGGTATATATGTTGCCGGGAATGTGGGGGGCGCCTCTGAAAGGTATCAGCGCCTTTTTACCTCCTTATGGAACACAGGATTTTACTCCTGCATCAGGTTCATCTGCATCAACTGCTCATTATGTTTCAGGTGCCAACCCGCCAACGAAGTATGTAAAGGAGCTTGGCCCCTATGAGCCAGAGGTTGTTAAAAAATATGGTCTTGTTACTTACTTTGATTATGATGAAGCCCTGGCAGCTGCCCGCCAGTTAAAGAAGCCATTGATGCTCGATTTTACAGGAATCAACTGTATTAATTGCCGGAAAATGGAGGCACAAGTATGGAGCAGCCCGGAAGTGATGAGAAGGTTGAAAGAGGATTTTGTTGTTGTTTCGTTGTATACCGATGTAAGGATCAAATTACCCGAGAATGAAGAATTTGATTCAAAAGAGTTAGGTGAACATGTGAATACGGTTGGTGAAAAATTTATGCACCTGCAGGCAAGCAGGTTTGGTGCGGTTTCGCAGCCATTTTATATTTTCCTGGATGGTAAAGAAGAAAAACTGGCGCCGGATGGTTACGGTTATGATCCGGATGTACAGGCTTTTATCAAGCACCTTGATAATGTAATTGCAGAGTACAAGAAAAGAACTAACTGACAAAGTGGTATAATAAAGAAAAGACCCCGTTAAATGACGGGATCTTTTCAATTTGGTGTCATTCTGTACCAGCCTTCCGGTATGGCAAGCAAACAACATTCCTTGATTCAGAAATTGTTTTTCTCCGGGTGGAGATACAGAATGACAAAAAATTAAAGAGCAATTTGTTTTTGGGTCATCAGCTTACGCAAATTAATTAATCCGTAGCGCATACGACCTAATGCCGTGTTAATACTGCAATTGGTGGCTGCAGCAATTTCTTTAAAACTCATATCTGCGTAATGACGAAGAATAATCACTTCCCGCTGGTCTTCCGGCAGCCTGTCCAGCATATCCCTCACCCTGTCATGACTTTGTCTTCTCATCATTACTGTTTCAGCGCTGTCTTCTGAGAAATTCAGCACTTCAAAGATGTCTTTATCTTCTCCGTTACGGATGGTAGGAGTTCTTTTGACTTTTCGGAAATGGTCTACACACAAGTTGTGAGCGATACGCATGGCCCAGGGAAGAAACTTACCCTCTTCGGTATAACGGCCACCCCGCATCGTGTCAATAATGCGGATGAACACATCCTGGAAGATGTCTTCTGCCAGGTACTTATCTTTTACTAAGAACAGGATAGAGGTATACAACTTGTCCTTGTGACGGAGCACAAGGGTTTCAAGGGCATCCACATTGCCATCTGTAAAAAGATGGATCAGTTCATAATCGGTCTTTTTTGCTAAAGCTTTCATAACTCCTACAGGTTTAGGTTGCTTTCCGTTACTGCATAGCAATAACAGAGGTTCATTGGATATTGGTTACAATAAAATCGGTTAAAATAACAGAGTAGAAGTTATACGATAGGCTGGGTAAGTTTTAGGTTATTCATTTTTTGGATATTGTATTGGACTTTAAAAATAGGCCATTTCGTGAAATTGCCAAACATTTGTAAAATCAATTTGTAATTTAGAGTGCTAAGAAAATGTTAAGACTCTGCCCGGAATACAAAGATTTATAAGGGGTTACATTTGCAGCTCATTCAATGGAAAAGATAATAAAAGGGAAAATTCCCGCTAATACTAAGACCGTAAATTCCGCAGAAAATATCCTTATTAAGGGGGCAAGGGTACATAACCTGAAAAATGTTACTGTTGAATTTCCCCGTAACAAGTTTATAGTTGTAACCGGTGTATCCGGCTCCGGCAAGTCCTCGCTTACTATAGATACATTATTTGCAGAAGGACAACGCCGCTATGCCGAAAGCTTAAGTGCCTATGCCCGCCAGTTTCTGAACCGGATGAATAAGCCGGATGTTGATTACATAAAAGGCCTTTGCCCGGCTATTGCCATCGAACAAAAAGTAATAACCCGTACGCCCCGCAGCACAGTAGGAAGTATGACGGAGATCTATGAATACCTACGCTTATTATTTGCCAGGATTGGAAAAACTATTTCACCTGTTTCCGGAAGTGAGGTGAAAAAAGATGATGTGAGGGATGTTTTGAATGCCATCATAAAATTGAAAGAAGGCGATAAGGTGTACATACTGGCAACATTTAAGCAGCACAGGAACAGAGATATTAAGGAAGAATTGAATATTCTTGTGCAAAAAGGGTTCTCCAGGGTTTATAGTCGTGAGTCTGGAAGTGGTAATGAGGAGTCAGGAAGCATATTCAGGATTGAAGAATTGCTTGACTTGCAGGATAAAGAATTAAAAAAGAAAAAGATTACTCATATCCTTGTCGATAGAATTGTTGTAAAGGGGTTTGATGAGGATGATACCCACAGAATAACAGACTCAATTGGTACTGCTTTTTATGAGGGAGAAGGCGATGTATACCTGGAGGTAAACGGTAAACACCTTTTGCATTTTAATAACCGTTTTGAGTTGGACGGGATGCAGTTTGAAGAGCCGCAGCCGAATCTTTTCTCGTTTAATAATCCATTTGGAGCATGCCCGACTTGTGAGGGCTTTTCGCAAGTTCTGGGTATCGATCCGGACCTGGTAATACCCGACAGAAGATTGAGTGTATATGAAGGTGCCGTTGCACCATGGAAAGGTGAGAAGTTAGACTGGTGGCGGCAAAACTTTATTAAAAGATCAAAAGCTGTCAGTTTTCCTATTCATAAACCCATTGCTGACCTGACTGATAAACAATACAAACAACTTTGGGAAGGAGTAGACGGAATTGGCATTAATGATTTTTTTAAAGATGTAGAATCTCAGCTATACAAAGTTCAGTACAGGGTGCTCCTCAGCCGCTACAGGGGCAGAACAGAATGCCCTGATTGTAATGGCTTTCGCCTTAGAAAAGAAGCCTTGTATGTAAAAGTAGGAGGTAAGCATATCGGTGAGCTAAGTACGATTCCTGCAAAAGACTTAAAAAAATGGTTTGATGAACTGGATAATAAGTTGAGTGCATATGATAAGCAGGTGGCAAAAAGAATACTCATCGAAATCCATCACCGGCTGAATACATTATTGAGCGTCGGATTGGGTTACCTTACCATGAGCCGCCTGGCTAATTCATTAAGCGGTGGTGAAAGTCAGCGTATTCAGTTGACGAGAAGCCTGGGCAGTAACCTGACAAATTCGTTATACATACTGGATGAACCATCCATAGGGTTACATTCAAGAGATACTGTTAATCTTATCAAAGTATTGAAAGAATTGAGAGATCTCGGTAACACGGTGGTTGTAGTTGAACATGATGAGATGATGATGCGGGAAGCAGATCATATCATTGATATGGGGCCTATGGCATCTCACCTGGGAGGTGAAGTGGTAGCTGAGGGAGATTATGATAATATCATATCAAACCCCAACAGTCTTACGGGAAAGTACCTCAAAGGAGAGCTAAGTATTGACCCGCCCAAAGCTGTTCGGAAATGGAACAGGTCAATAACAGTGGAAGGGGCACGGCAAAATAATTTGAAAAATATATCAGTTGAATTTCCATTAAATGTGCTGTGTGTGGTAAGTGGCGTAAGCGGCAGTGGGAAAACCACACTGGTTAAACAAATATTATATCCTGCATTACGCAAACTGAAAGGTGAATTCGGCGATAAAGTTGGATTTCATAAACAAATTACTGGTGATACGGAAAGTATTGCTCAAATAGAACTGGTTGATCAAAACCCGATTGGTAAATCATCCAGAAGCAACCCTGTTACTTATATTAAAGCATATGATGAGATCAGGGATTTGTATGCAAGGCAACCATTGAGTAAGATGAGAGGTTTTCAACCCAAACATTTTTCATTTAATGTTGATGGGGGTCGTTGTGATACCTGCAAAGGAGAAGGAGAGCAGGTGGTAGAAATGCAGTTCCTCGCTGATGTGCACCTGGTTTGTGAAAGCTGCGGGGGTAAGCGATTCAAAGAGGAAGTGCTGGAAGTAAAGTATAAAGACAAAAGTATTTTTGATGTACTGGAAATGAGTGTCGATGAAGCTATCAATTTCTTTTATGATGAAAAAGGACTTGCGAATGCTTTACAACCATTAAGTGATGTTGGGCTTGGCTATGTAAAATTGGGCCAGTCATCAGATACACTTTCAGGTGGGGAGGCACAACGGGTGAAGCTGGCTTCTTTTCTCGGAAAAGGAAGAGCCGGCAATAAGATACTTTTCATATTTGATGAACCTACCACAGGTCTTCATTTCAACGATATTAAGAAGCTACTCGCCTCTTTCAATGCGCTGATTGAACAGGGACATTCGATCATAGTAATCGAACACAATACAGATGTCATTCGAAGTGCCGACTGGGTGATAGACCTTGGCCCGGACGCTGGTGATGGAGGCGGTGAAATTGTTTTTACGGGCATGCCTGCAGCTCTAAAAAAGTCTAAGGGTAGTCATACTGCCCGGTATATTTAGCCACACTACTTATTACGCATTATACGGAGGCCACCCGCCTCAGATGATTTTTTCTCGTAAACTTACGATGCAAGGAGAAGTGAATTTACTTTTCTTCATCCATTTTTTAGGTAAAAACCATTATTTCTCTTAAGTGGATATATAATTTAGCCCTTACAGTTCGTTAGTTATAAACCCTTAGTGGTTCATCCAAATATCCTGACAATGAAAGGTCTGATCACGGCACTTTTTTGCTGTATTTTACTTTATACAGCTTCAGCGCAAAACACTTACACATGGAATGTGGCTGGGAGTGGTAACTGGAATACATCCGGTAACTGGACTCCGGCCAGAACCAGTACGACTGCTTCAGATATTCTGATAATCAATAATGGCGGTACCAAAACTATTACGAATGTGCCGACGCAAACAATCGGCAGACTGGTGATTGCTAACAATACCTCTGTAACCTTATCAGGAGGCGGCGGATCACAAACACTAACCATTGCCAATGGAACCGGAAATGACTTTATTGTTGAAAGCGGATCAACCCTGGTTCAGAACAATAACCTGGAGAACATAATATTTTCATCTAATTGCAGCGCTAATATAAGTGGTGTCTTTGAAGTGAGGGGAACATTTACTACAACTGCATCTGGTGTGGTAACTACTGTATGGGGCGAACTGGTAAATACTTCAGTGATAAATTCCACAACAACGGATAAACTGGTTTTTAAAAATGGCGCCGTATATCGTCATAACAGAAATGGTGGAAACGTTCCCACAGCAACCTGGGAAAGCGGTTCTGATCTATTAATTTCTGGTGTGACAAATTCTTTGCCCGGGAATCTCAGCCAGTCCTTTGATGATTTTGAGTGGAATAACCCGGGACAGACAACCGGATTTAATCTTGGCGGAACTATAACATCAGTTGGAGGTGATTTTAGGATTACCAATACCAATAACTATGGGTTGTTTTTGGCTAATACCTCCGGAAGTAGCTATAGTTTGTCGGTTTCCGGAGATCTTTTTTTATCCGGTAATTCGTGGCTTTCTGTTACCAATGGCGATAACATTACTGCTACTATTGATATCACAGGTAATATGATTATGTCCGGCGGTTATTTTGATTATCATGTAGCTACATCGGGAGGTACAACACTTAATAAAATAATTGTAAATGTAAATGGAGATGTATTGATAACAGGGGGTATATATGACTTTGCCTGGGGTAATTCCAATGCTGCAAATTTCACTGAATTGCGCCTGGGTGGAAATCTTTCTGTAACTGGCACCGGTATATTCAGAACTACTACTACTGATACTGATATTTCCAATGGCACTGTTTACTTTAACGGTCCCGGCAACCTGCAAACATTTTATGCAGAAACACCGGCTAATGTGACCTATGTGAATTTTGTCATAAATAATAAGTTGCGTTTATTATCAGACAGGGTTCTTGCCAGTAATAATGTGGCAGGATGGGCAGACCAGTTCACTGTTAATAGCAATGGCAGTCTAGATCTGAGAACGTATCGGATAATAAGTTCAACAGGCTCTTCTCTTTCAGTAAACAGTTCCTTTTTGTTGCAGGCGGGTGCAGAAATTATTACAGCAAATGCGGGTGGTGTACAGTTAAATGAAACAAACGGCTCTGTTTCTACAGCCATTGCCAACAGAACATATAGCAGCGGGGCCAATTATATTTTCAATGGTTCAGTTGTACAAAACAGCGGAATATTCACGACTACACCTGTAGCTAACCAGGTTAATAATCTTACCATTAATAATACAGCAGGAACCTATAGTACAGGACTTACATTGCAGCAGCCATTGGCAGTTAATGGGAGTTGTCTTTTTACAGCCGGGGTTATTACAACTTCTTTGACTGATATTCTTATCATCAATGACGGAGCCACTGTCAATGGAGCCAATAACAATCCATCAAATCCTTCTTATGTAAATGGACCGGTTCGCAAAGTGGGTAATGATCCCTTTGAATTCCCGGTTGGAAAGATCAATGCTGGTTACCGGCCATGTAGTATAACTGCTCCTACTACTGTAAGTGATGTTTTTACTGCTGAGTATATCAGGGGTAATGCAACGGCTTTGGGAACAGTAACGGCACCTGGCTTACAAACAGTAAGTAATTGTGAATATTGGGATATTGACAGGACTGCAGGCACTTCATTGGTTAATGTTACACTATCATGGAGCAGCTTCAGCCCCTGTAATCCTGCAGCAACCGTAAGCAATCTTAATGATATTACAGTTGCCCATTTTAACGGGTCAACCTGGAATATGCATGGTGCTACATCAGTTGGTGGTACTGCGAGTGCCGGCTCTGTTACCTGGAATGGTGTCAACGACTTCAGCACATTCTCATTGGGATTAAAAAGTTCACAGGTTCCGCTTTCTGTAAAATTCACCAACCTTAAAGCATACCCTTCCGGAAACGCTAATACCATTGAATGGACGATTAACGAAGAGTCTGGTGTACAAGATTACGAAGTACAGCGGTCGGTTGACGGTAACAGGTTTACTACTATTAATATTACTGTTGCGAGGAATAATAACGGTAGTAATGAATCTTACTTATTCAGGGATGAACAACCCGGCGCCGATAAAGTTTTTTACCGGGTAAAAGGAAATGAACTTAACGGAACTTTTAATTACAGCCCGATCGCCAAAGTGGTAAGAAGCGGCAGTAATGAGGATGCAATAAAAGTTTATCCCAATCCGGTTACGGGAAAACAGTTTAGCCTGCAGCTCAATAAACTCGAAAAAGGAAATTATTTGCTCCGGCTGATCAACAGTAAAGGACAGGAAGTACATCTAGTGTCATTGCAACATGCCGGTGGATATATGTACTGTTCGGTTGAGTTACCAACACTATTGCCACTTGGCATATATTACCTACTGCTTACGGGCCAATCTTACAATTACCAATCATCCTTGATTATTCAATAAGCAGCTCGTAGATTTACGATAGATGATTTACGTCAACAAAACGAGAAACTACTTGCAGATATTAAAATGTCATTTTACTTTTACAACCAGATAATCATGGATTATTCATGCTTCCGTTATCCTTCGCAATTACCACTCCGAAACATTAACCTTCCTGACCGGCCCTGATCCTGCTGATTTTTTATTGTAATACTTTTTATTTAGTCTATTCCGTACTCCAATACCCCTGCAGAACTGCAATCCATCTCCATGTGCAGAACCTCGACGTTTTCTTTTTT
>CAYPBW010000002.1:37476-45749 GCA_964409055.1 uncultured Chitinophaga sp.
CAGATTGACTGGACAGCTTATTCCGAAGAGAACCTTGATAAATATGTTGTTGAACGTTCTGCTGATGGCAGCCAGTTCCTGCCCATCGGAGATGTAGATGCCCGCAATGTTACTTCTGAGTCAAAATACGGGTACTTTGACGCTAACCCGCTGCCGGGTATAAGCTTCTATCGTTTGCGCAATGTTGATATAGACGGTAAAACCGGGCTAAGCAATATTGTGCGAGTAAACCTTAGCAAGTCAGCAACTGATCTGCGACTTTACCCCAACCCGACAACAAACGGAACCATTTCTTACCAGAGTACCAATTTGCCAAAGGGTAATTATTCTGTCAGGATATTTAACGCTGCTGGTCAGCAGGTGTATAACCAGCGAATGGCTCACCAGGGTGGCGCTATTACACAGGCCATTCAGTTGCCAGCCGGGCTACAAGCCGGACTTTACAACCTGCGAATGGAAAGTGAGTCAACCATAATCGGAACCAAAACTTTCATGCTTCAATAGTGCAGTGAAAACTGCTGATATGTAAAAATCCCCCGGTTTTATTATCGGGGGATTTTCAATTTAATAGCTAAACGTCATTTTATCTGAGTTTATCCAGGCTCTTCACCAGCTTTTCATCCTTCCTTATATCACGGAAAGCTAAAAAATAACCGGCAAGAAAAATAAAAGGTAGTACGGCGTACAAAGCAAGGGTAGTATTAGTCAGTTTATTCATCAATATGATATAACGGACTATAATTATTACCGAAAGCAATAATCCCAGCAGGCAAAGGCGAATCTGCATTTTCCTGTCCTTGAAAAGAAAAATAGTTACGGTTGATAGTATTATTGATCCGCCGGTTAGTATCAGCAGGAAAAAATCACTGGCAGCATCAATCACCTTATCTGCCTGCATATTCTTAATTGCTTCTTTGCCGGTTACAAATGGGAATAGGAAACTCAATACCGCTGCAATAATGGCAAGCAATAACCAAAGTGTTTGTCGTCTCTGAATCATTTGAGTGATTTTTTCTCTGTTTAAATTGCTGGTTGTTAACCGAGTTCAGGGTATAGTGGAAACTGCTGCATGAAAGCCTTCACTTCATTTTTTGTTTTGCTGATCGTTGCTTCATCATCGGCATTCATTAATACGGTGTCAATATAAGATACAACAGTCTCCATATGTTCCTCTTTTAATCCCCTGGTGGTAATAGCCGGAACGCCAACCCTTATACCTGATGTTACAAAAGGAGATTTATCATCAAAAGGCACAGCGTTTTTATTTAGTGTAATGTGGGCTTTATCCAGTGTTTCCTGTGCTTTTTTGCCGGTCAGGTTTTTGTTCCGAAGATCAATCAGCATCAGATGATTGTCAGTACCACCACTGATCAACTGGTAACCGCGGCTTACAAATGCTTTGGCCATGGCCTGTGCATTGGCAATTACCTGTTTGCCGTATGATTTAAAATCCTCTGAAAGTATTTCACCAAAAGCCACAGCTTTGGCAGCAATTACATGCTCAAGCGGTCCGCCTTGCGAACCGGGAAAAACAGCAAGGTCAAGCAACTGGCTCATGGTTCTTGGATTTCCTTTAGGATCTTTTATTCCCCACGGATTTTCAAAATCGTTGCGTAGCATAATCACACCGCCTCTTGGTCCACGAAGCGTTTTATGTGTGGTGGACGAAACAATGTGACAATATTCAAAAGGATCGTTTAGTAATCCTGTTGCGATGAGACCGGCAGGGTGAGCAATATCAGCAAATACAACTGCACCTATTTCATCAGCTACAGCACGGATTCTTTTATAATCCCAGTCACGGCTGTAAGCAGAAGCGCCGCAAATGATCATCTTTGGTTTTTCTTCTCTTGCTTTGGCCTCCAATTGTTCATAATCAATGATACCATCTTTGGTAACACCATAATGGATAGCATGGTATGTCTTTCCGCTAAAGTTGGCAGGGCTTCCGTGAGTCAGGTGACCGCCCATGCTCAGGTCAAGTCCCAAAAACTTTTCGCCCGGTTTCATCACAGCCAGGAAGACAGCAGCATTAGCGGAAGCGCCACTGTGCGGCTGCACATTGGCCCAACTGCAGTTGAAAACTTTTTTTAGCCTTTCTATGGCCAATGATTCGATTTCATCAACCACTTCGCAACCACCATAATATCTTTTTCCGGGATAGCCTTCAGCATATTTATTTGTGGGAACGGTTCCCATTGCCTGCATTACCTGCAGTGAGGTAAAATTTTCAGAAGCGATTAGTTCAATACCGCTGCGCTGACGGTCCAGCTCTTTTCGTATTAGGTCAAATACCAAAATATCTTTTTGCATAAAGCAAAAATAAGAGAGTAAGAATGGAATAGCCCCAAAGTGTTCAGGATTTTGTTTTATTCTAAAAGTATTACTTTCGTTGGCTTTTGATTAGTTACCACCGGCAGTAATTGCCGGGCAAATACAGTGGCTTAACACATGAAAGCTATCATACCAGTAGCTGGTGCAGGCACCAAGCTGCGTCCACATAGTTACACTCAGCCCAAGGCTTTGATTCCATTGGCGGGTAAAACAGTGCTGAGTATCATCATTGACCAGTTAAAAAGTGCAGGAATCAGTGAGTTTGTCTTCATTGTAGGTTACCTGGGCGATAAAATTCAGGACTACGTAAAGGCAAAATACCCGGATATCAAGGCACATTATGTTCATCAGTACGACAGGCAGGGAGTGGGTCATGCCATAAAGCTGGCAAAAACTATCATCAACCAGGATGAAGTGTTTGTGGTGTTAGGAGATACTATTTGTGAGTATGATGTAGCGGAAGTAGTGAACAGCCCTCATTCAATGATTGGCGTAAGAAAAGTTGATGACCCAAGAGATTTTGGTGTGGCTGAAATTGAAGAAGACTGCTCAATTTCACATGTAGTTGAGAAGCCACAGATTCCCAAATCCAATATGGCGATGGTTGGCTTGTACAAAATCAGGGAAAGTGATCAAATGTTTCAGTGCCTGGAAAATAATATCCGACAAGGGCTTCGCAGCCACGGTGAGTACAGCCTGACAGATGCACTGGACTGCATGATCAAAATGGGTGTGCAGTTCAAGTCATTTAAGGTGGAGAACTGGTTTGATTGTGGTCGTAAGGAAACATTACTCGAATCAAACGCCACATTGTTGAAAAAATTTGCTCCTGTAACAGATGCCCGTCTGTATGAGAATACTGTTGTTATTCCTCCTGTAAGTATTGGGGCAGGGTGCACCATCAAGAACTCGATTATCGGGCCCAATGTTACGATCGGTGAAAATACGGTGATTGACGATTCTATTGTTAAGAACTCCATTATTGGTTCTTTCTCCAATCTCTTTGATATTGTATTGGATGAATCAGTGATTGGCAGCGACACCAATCTCCGGGGAGAAACCCGTTCCCTGAATATCGGTGATAATACCAGTATTGATCTTGGATAGACCAGTCATTAGTCTGTAGTCAATAGTTATCTTTACGACAACAAAAAAATCGTTATTGATGCAGGCTCAATTCTCCAACCGAATTACCCAACTTTTTGGAATTGATTACCCGATCATACAAGCTGGTATGATCTGGGCCAGCGGCTGGCGACTGGCCAGTGCTGTAAGTAATGCCGGTGGCCTGGGGATCATTGGAGCCGGTTCCATGTACCCGGACGTTTTTAGGGAGCACTTACAAAAATGCAAGGCGGCTACTGATAAATCATTTGCCGTAAACCTGCCATTGCTTTACCCGGACATAGATAAACATATAAACATCTTAATCGAAGAGGATGTCAAAATTGTTTTTACTTCAGCTGGTAATCCCAAAACATGGACAGGTCTGCTAAAGGAAAAGGGCATTACAATAGTGCATGTAGTCAGCTCATCCAAATTTGCCCGAAAGGCAGAAGAGGCGGGTTGCGATGCGGTGGTAGCAGAAGGGTTTGAAGCAGGAGGGCATAACGGGAGAGAGGAAACAACTACTATGGTACTCATACCGGCGGTGGTTAATGCAGTAAAAATTCCTGTGATTGCTGCCGGTGGTATTGCCACGGGTCGTCAAATGCTTGCGGCTATGGTGCTTGGGGCTGAAGGTGTACAAATGGGCAGCCGTTTTGTTGCCAGTGAGGAAGCCTCCTCACATAACAGTTTTAAGCAGGCTGTGATCAGTTCTTCAGAAGGGGATACCCAATTGATGATGAAACAACTAACCCCGGTAAGGTTGCTTAAGAACGCCTTTTTTAATGAGGTGCAACAGGCCGAACTAAGAGGGGCAACCGTGGAAGAGTTAAAGACGTTATTAGGAAGGGCAAGGGCAAAGAAAGGGATGTTTGAAGGAGATATGGAACAGGGTGAACTGGAAATCGGGCAGGTCAGCGCCATACTGGACGAGATTTTACCTGCCCGGCAGATTGTAAAGAATGTGTGGCAGGAATTTATGAACGGTTTGGCCGAACCCGTAAAAATGCTTTAATTTTATCTGTCATCACGAACAGATACTGTGCAGAGCGGTTATAAATAACCCGTCAAAACAACGGCAATGAAACAAAAATCTATCCTGCTGGCCTTTTCTCTTATGGGATTTGTTGTTGCGAAAGCCAATAACGGCCCCGGCGATGGACTTACTTCTGAAAAGGCTGGCAAAAAAGATGAAGTGAATGGAACTGTAGTGCACTCCGAAACAAGAAAACCGCTTAAAGATGTAACCATTACTGCTTACCTGGTTTCAAAAAAAGAAAAAATCAGTGCTACCAATGATATTGGTGAATTTTCTTTCGATGAATTGAAACCCGGTACGTATAAGTTTGTGTTTGAAAAAGCCGGTTTCAGGAAAGTTACAAAAGACAAGGTGGTAGTGAAAACCGACGAAGCCTTCCAGATGAATATCGAGATGATAGAAGCGGGGGATTATGATATAATGCCATCTCCTTTTAACATTGGAGGAGGAATTTAAAAAGTATCTATATTAAGATAAAGGGCCGTCTAAACAGACGGCCCTTTTCATTTTCATGGCTGGTTTTGGGCTATAACTAGTCGAGGTTCATATCGAAATCATCATCGTCTTTCTCGATGCTGAATTTTTTGTGCTTTTCCAGGAAGGAACGGTACTTGTTGTAGGTTTGTTCGGACGCCTTCTTTCCGTTAATGAGTAATTCGCCGTCTTTGTGTTTTAGGCTATATCCTTCCTTTTTACTGATCAATCCATCCTTTTCAAGCCCATCAACAAATGTTTTGAATTCCTTAATTTCTGCTTTTGCTTTTTCAAGCCCTTCCTTTGCTTTTGCCATTTCCTTTTCCAGTTTGGGCCCCAGGTCCTTCATTTCTATTTCTAAGTTTTTCATGTCCACCTCTTTTACTTTCTCCATTTCGGTCTTTATCTTTTCCCAATTCACTTTTGCCATTGATTCCTGGATTTCTTTTTGAATTTTTACTTCATCCAGTTGTTTCATTGCTTCCTGCATTTGTTTTTTGATGTTGTCAAAATCAATTTTCGATAAAGAAGATTCCACTTCAGCTTTTATTTTATCGGGATTAACCTCTTTTAATGCCTTTTCGATATCCTGTTTTATTTTCTCGGTATTGATATTTTTTAAAGATTCGTTTATTTCCCGGCGAATCTTATTCATATCAATATCAAGCTCCGCTTCGTTAAGTTCATCCAGCACATCATCCAGGTCACGAACTTTCTTTTCCCTGTCTTTTACTTTTTTGGGGGTGGTATCATTTAGTGACTGTTCATATTTCCCTGGTGATTGCTGACGATCCCAGGATACCAGCCCGATAGTTAAACCAATGGCTGCTACTGCAAACAAAAGGCGCAGATTCATAAAGTTTGTTGGCTTCATACAATTGTTTTTTAATGGCTAATTAATTTGATACACGAAATATTTCGTATCAAATATACGATTGATTTCGTATTTGGGCTATTTCTATTACCCTTAAGGGAAATTTTAACAAAAAAACCGTCCTGGTTCACAGGACGGCTTTTCAAAAAAAGTCAATTGATTCTAATTTTTTCGGAAGGCCCAGCGTAGCATTTCTTTCCAGGTAGGTTTTTTACCATACATCAGGATACCTGTCCGGTAGATCTTACCGGCAAACCAGACGGTAAATACAAAGCCAAGTATCAATAGTGCCATGGAAAGTCCCAATTGCCACCAGGGAACCGTATTGGGTACTCCAAAAGGTATTCGGGCCATCATAACGATAGGAGAGCTAAAAGGAATAATGCTTGCCCAAACAGCCAATGGGCTGGTGGGATTGGCAATAGCTGCACTCATCATAGCAATGGAAAGTATGACCAGCATTGTAATCGGGAAACTTAATGACTGTGCCTCCCGCATATCTTCATTTACGGCACTACCTATGGCTCCATAAAGTGAAGAATAAAAGAAAAATCCTGCCAGGAAATAAAATCCAAAGCAGAACAAAATCAGCGGAACATCCACACTGGAGAAAAGGTTTTGCATATTGCCCACTACCTGGCCGGTGATTCCGTCTGTTCCGCCTGTAGCCTTACCAATATTATAAACAATTAAGACAAAAGCAATCCACAAAAAGAATTGCGTTAAGGCTACCAGCCCGATTCCCAGAATCTTTCCCAGCATCATCTGGAAAGGTTTGACCGATGATACCAGTACTTCAGCAATCCGGTTTGTCTTTTCTTCCATCACACCCATCATCACCTGTGAACCATAAATAAGCAGAATAAAATAGATCAGCAAGCCACTTACATAACCAATACCCTCAGCAATCTTTACATTGGCTCTTTCATCCTTAATATTCTTGGAGCTGAGTCCGAGATGACTGCCAGCCAGGATTTTTTGTTTTTCACCATCTATCTGAAGGCTGTCATTTTTAATTTCATTCCAAATCCGGTTAAGTTTTGCTTCTACCAGGGTAGTAGAACCGCTGCCATATGATTTGTTGGCTTTGAAAAAAAGGCTGTCAGTACCGGTTTGCCAATTCATGGCGGGGATAATAATATAGCCATCATATCCCTCAGCCTGGTGATCTGTCATCACTTTTTGCGCTTCCTCTTTTACCAGTAAGAGTGTAGAGCTTTTGTCAATTGAATTTTGAAAGGCCAGTTTTTCAGCATTGAAATATCCTGATGAGTCAATGATGGCCACTTTCAGGTTTTGTACACTTTCTTTTGCAATATATCCCATGCCGAAAATGAGGAGAATATAAAGTAGCGGGAAAAGCAGGGTAGAGATGATGAATGTTTTCTTTCTCACCCTTGTCAGGTATTCTCTTTTTATGATGATCCAGGTCTTTTTCATAATGAAAATCTTTTGGTGTAATGGTTATGCAGTTACTTTTTGAAACTGGCGGGCAGTTGGTGTTCCTTCTACCAGTTTTATAAAAATGTCGTTAAGGGAAGGCAATATTTCATTGAATGAGTGAATGGGAATGTTTTGCTGCAGCAGGTGCCTTAATACCTCATTAGGGCTATTACCGTTTTTAATCCGAACGACATATGAATGATCTTTAGCGCCTACAATTTCAAAAGGAGCATTTGCATCAGCTGTTATCGTAGTTTGATCTGTACCAATGCTAAATAGGTTTTCTTTAAAGTCCTGCTTGACTTGTTTAACTGATCCATCCAGTATTTTTTTTCCTTTATTTACCAGCACAATATGGTCACATATTTCTTCCACTTGTTCCATACGGTGGGTACTGAAGATAATAGTAGAACCAGCCTGGGCCAATTGGAAGATTTCATCTTTAATCAGGTTGCTGTTCACCGGGTCAAGCCCGCTGAATGGTTCATCCAGTATGATTAATTTGGGTTCATGCAATACGGTTGTTACAAACTGCAGCTTTTGCCCCATCCCTTTTGAAAGATCTTCCACTTTTTTATTCCACCAGGTTTCCATTTCGAATCGGATAAACCATTTCTTGATCTTTTCCATGGCTTCCTTATGGCTGAGGCCTTTCAGCTGGGCAAGGTACATTGCCTGTTCGCCGATTTTCATTTTCTTATAAAGACCTCTTTCTTCCGGCATATAGCCGATATAAGCCACATCATTTATAGGATCAAACTTTTTCCCGTCGAAAATGATATTTCCTTCATCCGGGTAGAATATTCCGGTGATCATGCGGATAAGGGTTGTTTTGCCGGCTCCATTGGGACCCAGTAAACCAAAAATTTGTCCCCTTTCTACATTCAGGCTTATGTCATCTACAGCTTTTTGGGTAGCGAAGTATTTTTTCAGGTTCTGGAGTTCGAGTATAGGCATAGTTATGGTTTGTGGTGGCAAAATTACTCCTGATTACTTTACAGG
>CAYPBW010000002.1:45849-54942 GCA_964409055.1 uncultured Chitinophaga sp.
CCTCCTCCTTTTTCAAAAGCCTTTTTCTCGACAGATTGCTGAAAATACATGGCTGCCAGCGGACCAAATCTTTCAAAAGGCTTAATATCTTCAGCTTCTACGGATACAACAATACCGCTGTTGGCATAGGGATTATTCCGTTTGGAAGGACTCCAGCCATTCACTACCAATTCACCCGGAGATGTAGCGGCCGGTGCTATGATACCGCCGGGGCACATACAAAAGGAAAAGACACCCTTTCCGTCTACCTGCTGTACCCAGGAATAGGCAGCAGGAGGGAGGTATTCACTTCTGACAGCGCAATGATATTGGGCACTGTCAATCAGTGACTGGGGGTGCTCTACCCGCACCCCCAATGCAAAAGGTTTTGCTTCAATCAGAATCTTTTTATTGTTCAACAATTCAAAAATATCCCGGGCTGAATGTCCCGTGGCCAGAATAAAAGCATCGGCCTGAAATATATCCCCATCTCCTGTTTTCACACCGGAAATTTTCTCGTTGGTAATTATGAAGTCAACCACTTTTTTCTCAAACAGAAACTCACCGCCGCATTCAATTATTTTGTGGCGCATTGCTGTTATGATATGAGGCAGCTTATTAGTGCCAATATGCGGATGAGATTCATACAATATTTTTTCCTCAGCGCCAAAATGTACAAAGAGGTTCAGGATCCGGTTAACATCTCCCCTTTTGCTGCTGCGGGTATATAATTTGCCATCACTGTAAGTACCGGCTCCACCTTCTCCAAAGCAATAATTGCTTTCCGGGTTTACTTCTCCTTGTTTATTTAGCATGGCCAGGTCTCTTCTTCTCGATTTTACATCCTTTCCCCGTTCCAGTATTATTGGTTTGATCCCTTTTTCAATTAATTGTAATGCGGCAAATAAGCCGGCGGGGCCTGCACCTATAATTATAACTTTTTTCTCGGCCTTTTCTACCTGCTGAAAGGTAAAAGAAGCCAGTTCCCTTTGGCGGAAGGGTTCATTGATAAAAGCAGTAATAGTAAGATTGACCCATACTTGCTTTCCCCTGGCATCAATGGAGTGTTTATTAATAATATAACCTGTTACCGAAGACAGGTCAACTGCTTCCGCACTGGCGATGTAGTTTTTTACAGTTGAATCGCTGGCAGCTTCAGAAGGAAGCAGCTTTAATGTAAGGTTTTTTTGCATTGGTCAGGTATTTATCCTGAAAAAAATATAAAACAAAGATGCAAAGAAAATTTGGCTTCAAAATGCTCAGGAATTTTTGTTGCAGTTGTAAAATACTATACCTTCAAATCAGACTGTGTTTTTATGAGAAAGAATCCGTTAATGGCATTTGCCTGCCTTTTAGTATTAGTTGCAAATTTATCCTGCAATACCACTTACCAAAGTCAATCCTTACAGTACAAATCATATCGGATCACTGATACCATTTCAAAGAATACTGTTGCATTGTCATTGTTACAGCCTTACAGTGATAATGTAAATAAAACAATGAATGAGGTAGTAGGTACAGCGGAGATCAGCCTGGAAAAAAAACAGCCGGAATGCACACTGGGCAATTTTTTGGCAGATGCATTTTTGGTAATGGCACAGGAAAAATATAGTACCAGGGCCGATATAGCACTGATCAATTTTGGGGGCATGCGTTTGACACAATTACCGAAAGGAGAAGTTACTAACGGCAAAATATTTGAATTGATGCCCTTTGATAATCTCCTCATTTTACAAAAGGTCAGGGGAGATATACTTCAGCAGTTTTTGGACCTTATTGCTGCCAAGGGAGGTTGGCCGGTAGCCGGCATGAGTATGCAGATAAAGGATAAGAGAGCTATCAATGTAATGATTGGCGGAAAACCGCTTGATCCCTCAGCTACCTATACTATTGTGAATTCTGATTTTATTGCGAATGGAGGAGACAATGCGGATATGCTAAGACCGATTCCCCAGATCACCAACGGGTACCTGATGCGGGATGCTATTTTTGATTACATAAAGAAACTAAAAGGACAAGGGAAAAATATTTCAGCAAACATTGAAAAAAGGGTAATCAATGCTCAGTAGAAAAAAATTCATCGGGCAGGCCGCCATGTCAGCCGGTGCCATAATGGCCGGGCCTGCTTTGACGCAGGCGGCCGATTATTTCAGCCCTTTAAAGTTAACAATTCTGCATACCAATGATACGCATAGCCGGCTGGAGCCCTTTCCTATGGATGGCGGACGCAACCAGGGGCTAGGTGGAATTGCAGGACGTATGCAGCTGATCAACCAGATCCGGAGTGAAGAAGAACATGTACTGGTTTTTGATGCCGGCGATATTTTCCAGGGAACTCCTTATTTCAACATTTATAAAGGTGAACCGGAAATAAAGGCAATGTCGGCGATGCAATATGATGCCTGTACGATCGGAAATCATGATTTTGACGCCGGTATGGAAAATCTTGCCACACAACTGACCAATCATGCGAGATTTCCGATGCTGGTTTGTAATTATGATTTTACCGGCACGCCAATGGAGTTTAAAACTCAACCTTACAAGGTATTTAGAAAAGGAAAGTTGAAAATCGGGGTATTTGGCGTAAGCATCGAGGGCAAAGGATTAATACCCGACAACTTGTTTGGGGCAACAAAGTACCTGGATCCTGTACAAAAGGCTAACGAAGTAGCAGAGAAGTTGAAAAAACAGGAAGATTGTGACATGGTCATCTGTTTATCTCACCTGGGCCATCAATACCGGGACAATAAAGTAAGTGACGAGGTGCTGGCAAAAGAATCCGAAAATATTGATCTAATCATTGGCGGGCACACACATACTTTTTTAGATAATCCTGCAAAGTATACCAATAAAAAGGGAGACGATGTAATCGTAAATCAGGTGGGCTGGGCTGGCATCATTTTAGGTAGACTTGATTTCGAATTTTCCAAATTTTCAGGTAAAAAATTGGCAAAAAATCATTCCATCACTGTTTCACAAAAATCAGGCGGGTAAAAATTTTTTTTTAGAAAAGAAATGGTGATATTCGCCGTCCTGTCCAACTTTTTTTATTGACATAGTGTGAAGATTTTTTTTGGACATTTTGAGTAGAACAACTATAGTTAACCCGACATAAACTGCTTACTAATCTGATGGAGAAAAATGCTGAAAAAATCTGGACCAACTGTTTAAAGATCATCAAAGACATTGTTGAATGGCAGCATTACAAAACCTGGTTCGAGCCCATCAAGCCTGTATCACTTAAAAATAATGTTCTGGTCATCCAGGTTCCCAGCCAATTCTTTTTCGAATATCTCGAAGAACATTACGTAAATTTATTAGCGAAGACATTAAAGCGGGAATTAGGTAAGGAGGCGAGGCTTGAATATCGTATCATGGTTGATAGCGGTAATAGCAAGAACAAACCTGTTACCATGGATGTAAGTGGTCAGGGTTTTAAAACTTTTTCAAATAACGAAATGGATTTTCCTTTAGTCATAAATAATCCTGTTAAGAATCCCTTCGTTATTCCGGGGCTCAAAAAAATGCAGATTGATCCCCAGCTTAATCATATCTATACATTCGAATCTTTTATAGAAGGCGATTGTAACCGGGTAGCCCGCAGAGCTGGTAAAACGGTGGCAGAAAAACCCGGAGCTAACTCATTCAATCCCCTGGTAATCTACGGTGGGGTAGGTTTAGGAAAAACTCACCTGGCACAGGCCATCGGAAATGAGGTAAAAAGGCTTCACCCCAACAAAGTGGTTTTGTATGTGAGCTCTGAGAAGTTCATCAACCAGTTTATGGACCACAGCCGGAATAATGCTATTAATGATTTTATCCATTTTTACCAGTTGATTGATGTGCTTATCATTGATGACGTACAATTCTTTGCCAAAGCCGAAAAATCACAGGATGCATTCTTCGCTATTTTCAATCACCTGCACCAGTCACATAAACAACTGATTCTTACCTCAGACAAATCACCTAAAGACCTGGAAGGGGTACAGGAAAGATTGCTCAGCCGGTTCCGTTGGGGGCTTAGTGCCGACCTGCAGGTGCCGGAATATGAGACCCGCATAGAAATACTGGAGAAAAAGATGAAGAACGACGGGCTGGAAATGCCTAAAGAGGTGGTGAAGTATATTGCTTATAATATTAGTAATAACGTAAGGGAATTAGAAGGCGCCCTGATATCGCTATTGGCACAATCTTCGCTTAACAGGAGGGAAATTGATCTAGACCTCGCCAAGAAAGTGTTACGCAATTTTGTCAAATCATCCAGTAAGGAAATTACGATCGAAACCATCCAAAAAATGGTTTGCGAATATTTCGATGTGCCGTACGATAAACTCTTACAGAAAACCCGAAAAAGAGAAATCGTACAGGCCCGCCAGATAACCATGTACCTGGCCAAAGCATTTACCAAAAATTCACTGAAGACCATCGGTGAACATTTTGGTGGCCGGGACCATACAACTGTCATCCATTCCTGTCAAACGGTAAAAGACCTGATGGATACAGATGGAGTTTTCAGAGAGAATGTGCTGGAACTACAGCAAAAAGTGCAACTGGCTGCCATGTAATTAAACAATTGAAAAATAGCAGGTCCCAAATTCCGGTAATACGAGGAATTTGGGATTTGTTTTTTTGGGATTTGAGAGCATTAATCTTTATTTTTGCCTCCCTCAAATGGAGAGGTGCCTGAGTGGCCGAAAGGGCCGGTTTGCTAAACCGTTGTACGGGCTTAAACCTGTACCGAGGGTTCGAATCCCTCCCTCTCCGCATCAGCCAGCCGAAGCTTTTGCTCTGACTGGCTTTTTTATTGAAAGAGCTTTTTGATTGTTTTAACAGCCATGGCGTCAATATACCGTACTTCGGGTATGAAGATGCAACGAAAGCAATATATTTTCGACTTCAATTAAATCAAACTAATATGAAAAAGGTCCTGATTTTTGGAATGGTTCTGCTGATAGCCGGCCGGCAAGCCAATGCCCAGTTTTTTCAGAGGGGCACCTGCAGCACACCTGTAGGCCAATTGATGCTCAAAGAAAAAGATTCGCTGGGAAGCAGGGGTGTTAGTGATAATTATCACTTATGGGATAATGGTACTACTCTACTGGTCAAATTCATGCCCGGAGGCAGCAAGATATTGAGAGATAAAGTCATGATGTATGCCAAAGAGTGGTCGAAGTTTGGTAATATAAACTTCAAGTTTGTGGCAGACACTGCTTCTTTTACCCATGTAAGAGTGAAGCTGGGCAAGGGATATGGTCATAATTCCGCAGTGGGAACAGAGTCTAAGTTTCGCAGGCAGAATGAGCAAACAATGAATTTCGATACTTTATATTGGGCAGATGCTGATTACTATGTGGCAAAACTGAAGGCAAAGAATATTAACCCGCCTTATAATCTAAACCAGTTAATGACTGAAATGAGGGCTGATCCCAATCACTGGAATGAAAAAGAATTGCGCAGGGTGGTGATGCATGAATTTGGTCATGCACTTGGGTTATTGCATGAACAAAGCTACCCGGGTGCGATCAAATGGAAGAAAACGGATTCTGTTTACAATTATTACTGGCAAACACAGGGCTGGGACAAGGAAAAAGTTGACTTCAACGTATTTGAAGTTAGCAACCAGTTCTATACAAACGGAACAACGTACGATCCCAAATCTATCATGCATTACTCAATAGCTGCCTGGCAGACAACAGATGGCTATGCTATGAAGGATAACTATGAGCTTTCAACAGGTGATAAGACGTTGATCGGTGCTTTATATCCAAAAGGCAAAAAGGTTTCAGACCTGGAAGTACCAAGGGTTGATATCAGCAATTTCGGTAAGATGAATGTAATGAATGATGCTAACCGGAGAGGATTGGTAATAACACCTTCATTTGATCTGAAGTCCAATTCAAAGACAGGCGAAGTGTATTTTGTAGCAAGACTGGCAACAGAAGACGGATATTATATTCAAACGACCAGCCCATATTATAACTGGGGTGGAACAGCAGCCGTTTATCAAAAGATAAATGTGCTTCCTAATTCAAAGGTGAGTTATAATAAAGCCGGTAAGAAAAACCTGGAATTGTTTATTCCATACAACCAGATACCGGAGACTTATGGCAAGAAAGTAATAGTGGTATTTGCCGTATACCTGGATGATGTGAAGAACAAACAGATGGACAAGCTGATGTATTTTTCAACGACAACTCCAATGAGTTTACCAAGATAGTTTGATTGATGTTTAACTGAAGCCGGTAACACCCAACCTGTTGCCGGCTTTTTTATTCATTAAATGAAAAAAATAAGCCTGTTAAGGCAGAACCTGTTATATTTGCACTCCATTTTCAAAATGGAAAGGCTCGGGAGGTAGTTCAGCCCGGCCGTAGAAAATCAATACGACAAAGGAGTATTAGATTTTCAAGGTCCCGACGAAAGTCGGGATAGAATAAAGAACTCGGGAGGTAGTTCAGCCCGGTAGAATACCTGGTTTGGGACCAGGGGGTCGCAGGTTCGAATCCTGTCCTCCCGACACTAAAGAATCCTGCGATGAGCAGGATTCTTTGTTTAAAATGACTTCAATGCATATTGTTGTTACAGGCGGCGCTGGTTTTATCGGTAGTAATCTGGTTAAAAGCCTTTATGCTGTTTACCCGGGAATAAAGATCACCTGTATCGACAATTTTGATCCCTTCTATTCAACAGCCATCAAGCAACATAATATCAGTCACTTCAGGCAAACACAAGGCTTCAGTTTGATAAATACTGATATAGCTACAACTTCATCAAGCAACCTTGTTAGCCTCATACCTGAGCCCGTTGATGTGATTGTACATATGGCTGCCAAAGCTGGTGTAAGGCCCAGTATAGAGAACCCGATGGCCTACCAGCAGGTAAACGTTATTGGTTTACAAAACATGCTGGAATTCGCCAAAAGTACAGGTGTCAAGCAATTTGTATTTGCTTCCAGCAGCAGTGTGTATGGAATTAATGACCATTTTCCCTGGAAGGAAGATGAACAGTTGTTGCCTATCAGTCCTTATGCAATGACCAAGCTGGCCGGGGAAATGATGGGGCATGTCTACAGCAAACTATTCGGAATTCGGTTTATTGCACTCCGTTTTTTTACCGTTTACGGGCCGGGTCAGCGGCCAGACCTTGCCATTCACAAGTTCATTAAGGCCATCCTTAAAGGAGAATCCATCACCATGTATGGAACGGGTAGCACCAGCAGGGATTATACTTATATTGATGATATTGTACAAGGTGTCGTAAAAGCAATTAAATATTCGCAAAGTGATTTTGAGATAATTAATCTAGGTAATAATTACTCCATTTCATTAAGTGAACTAATACAGGGGATAGAAAAAGTGACCGGTGTAAAAGCAGTGATTCAGCAATTGCCTGAGCAGCCCGGCGATGTTCCTAAAACTTTTGCAGATATAACTAAAGCTAAAAGATTGCTGGGATATAATCCTGCAACCGAACTAACAGAGGGTCTTCAAAAATTTTATGACTGGTTCAGAGCTAATGAAGGATTGTTGTTGGCCTGACTACATGACCAGATCTGAATGCTGGCTTATTTCTCTTTTTGCCTGGTATACTCTTCTGACGGTGTATGTTTTCTTGTTCTGTGATTCGAAATAGGTTCTCACATTTATGTCCGCTACAATTCCGATAGTTATGAACTGAATGCCGCCGAGCAGCAGTATAAGCCCAAGGATCAGTAAAGGTTTGCCGCCGATATCATTACCCATTAATTTTAATACCAGCAGGTAAATATTGATGGCCACACCTATTCCAAAACTCACAAAGCCGATAGGCCCAAAAAGGTGCATGGGTTTCTGCATGTATTTACGCATAAAAACCATCAGAACAAGATCACTCATTACTTTAAAGGTCCTGTTCAATCCATATTTGCTTTTGCCATGAATACGGGGATGATGTTTTACATCCACCTGGGTTATTTTGGCCCCTTGTAGTTTAGCCAAAACAGGTATAAACCGGTGCAGTTCGCCATATAAGCCCAATTCTTCTGCTATCTCTCTTCTGAAAACTTTTAAAGTACAACCATAATCTTTGATATAAACACCTGTCATTTTTCGGATCAATGCGTTGGCAATCTTACTGGGTATTTTACGAAGAATAAAACCGTCCTTCCTGTTTTTGCGATTGCCGGCCACTACATCCCAATCTTCCTTTTTCAGTAACTCCAGCATGGCCGGAATGTCTGTAGGATCATTTTGCAAATCGCCATCTAACAACGCTACATACCTGCCATGTGAATGATCGATGCCTGCTGTCATGGCAGTACTTTGCCCATAGTTCTTTCTTAGTTCCACCAATACGGTTCTGTCATCAGCATGTTCCAGTATTTGCTGTTTGGTTTTATCTGTTGAACCATCATCCACTAATATTATTTCATAGTCAATAGCCGAAAGTGCCGAACGCACCGCTTCTAAAAGAGGTTTAATATTCTCTTCCTCATTCATCACTGTAATAACGACCGACAATTCTTTCATATTTGCTCAGTAAGTTGCAAAGGTAAGGCTTCACAAAAAAAGAGGGATGCTTTTGCAATCCCTCTCATTTAACCGGTGCTGAAACTTAAAGTAGTCCTGCTAGCTGGAGGCTTTTCTTTTTCAGTTTCCTGGTCTCAATATCTTCAATGACAGGATCAGCTGCTACAATCAGTGATGTATTGTTCTTCTTCCACCAGTCATTTTCTTTCAATTCGGTAAAAGAAATGACCCCTACGAGGTATTTTCTTTCTTCCTGGGCATGCCATTCTTCAATCCATTCAAACTTATCACGGGGAACCTGTTTAATATCGTCATAGCTTATGTATACCCTGAGAAATATTTCATCACTTAAGGTATGCGGCTGATGGTGGTATAGTTTCTTGTACTCGTATTTGTATTGGTAACGAAGGGCTGAAATGTCGCTTAAGACAGCTGATGCTGTAGGAAAACTTCCGGCTCCCTTGCCATAAAAAAATTGTTTGTCCGCAAAGCCGCTTTCAATTACTACACCATTGTATTCATTTTTTACGAAAGAGAGATGATCATCCTGTTTTACAAACTGGGGCAATACAAATGCCGTGACCTGGCCAGTTTTCAGTTTCTGTGC
>CAYPBW010000003.1:0-25533 GCA_964409055.1 uncultured Chitinophaga sp.
CTCCGAGATGCTGGTGGGTAAGTGTTTTATAAGCCTGAATATTATTGGCTCTCCAACTGAAATGAGAAGTAGTTGAATGAGACTGCCCTGCACCAGTAGATCCGGTTATACCTGTTGTATAAATGTCACTTAACAAACCTGCTTTTGCTAAAGGCAATAAACCCAGTTGAATGGAAGTTGCAAAACAGCCGGGATTGGCAATATTGTTAGCGGTCTTTATTTTGTTTCTGTTCAGTTCGGGAAGACCATAAATGAATTTACGATTTGCAATTTCAGATTGCATAGTTAATCTGAAATCATTCGCCAGGTCTATGATTTTTATTCTGTCAGCAATTTTGTTCTCTGTCAGAAATTTCTTTGACTCCCCGTGCCCAAGGCAAAGAAACAATACATCAATGTCTTCATTTAGTTCTCCTGTGAACTTCAAATCAGTATCGCCGATTAAATCCTGGTGAACGGTATGAACAGATTTACCCGCATTACTGCGACTATGAATAAATGAGGTTTCCACACCGGGGTGATTTAACAGCAGTCGTATTAATTCACCTCCGGTGTATCCTGCTCCTCCGATTATACCTGCTTTAATTTTTCTCATCAACATCTTTTTTTACCAGATGATAAATCGATGTCTGGTTGCCAAAAATCTTACTGAAACCCCGCACATCATCACCAGTGAAACCGGTATTCATTTCTCCGTATTTGCCAAACTTACTATTCATCAGATCGTATTTACTTTCAATGCCAATGACCTGGAAACGATATGGCATTAGTTGTACAAATACATCACCACTAACATTTTGCTGGCTGTTTTGCAGAAAAGCTTCAATATCCCTCATCACCGGATCCAATATCTGACCTTCATGCATCCAGTTGCCATAAAACTGGGCCAGTTGGTCTTTCCATTGCAGTTGCCATTTGGTCAGTACATGCTTTTCCAGAGCATGATGAGCTTTAAGAATAATCATTGGCGCTGCTGCTTCGAACCCTACTCTGCCTTTGATTCCTATTATTGTATCACCCACATGTATGTCTCTGCCAACGCCATATGGACCGGCAATAGCTTGTAAATATTGGATGGCATCCGACGGATGTGTGAAGGACTGATCATTAATCGATTTGAGTTCGCCTTTCTCAAATCCAAGTTTTACTTCTTCATTTCCTTTTTTTGTAACCTGCGTTGGCCATGCTTCTTCCGGCAACATTCCCTTTGAGGAAAGTGTTTCCTTGCCACCAACACTGGTTCCCCACAGACCTTTGTTTATAGAGTACATGGCTTTTTCAAAGTTCATGTCCACGCCTTTATTCTTTAGATAGGCTATTTCTTCTTCACGGCTTAGTTTAAGATCTCTGATAGGGGTGATGATTTCTATACCGGGAATCATAATATGAAAGATCATATCAAAGCGAACCTGGTCGTTTCCGGCGCCGGTACTTCCATGGGCTACTGCGTCGGCGTTTAGTTTTTGGGCATGTTCTGCAATGTGCAATGCCTGGCTTAGTCTTTCGGCAGATACGGAAAGGGGATAAGTATTGTTTTTTAAAGAATTTCCAAAAATGAGGTACTTGATAATCCTGTCATAGTATCCTTTTACTGCGTCGACTGTCGTATGTGTCTTTACACCCAGTTTGTAAGCATGGGCTTCGATTTTACTCAACTCATCCTGGCTAAAACCTCCTGTATTAACGATTACACTGTGAACTTCATAACCTTTATCCTCGCTGAGGTACTTTACACAATAGGTTGTATCCAATCCCCCGCTAAAGCCTAAAACAACTTTTTTTGACATATTCTTAGCTGCTTTTTATAAATGGAAGAAATAATGCAGTAATGATTTCGGTTTACTGGCCCCGCCATTGCTTTCCCTGTCTTTTCGTAAAAACGGCTTCAGCAATTTCCATTGCTTGAATTTCAGCAATCGTTCAAATCCTTTTTTATTTTCTTCGAAGTACCTGGTTGTTTCTTCGGGTTCATAGTGGTCTTTGGGGTCATAGAGCATAGCTGTGCACATACAATTTTTTCTTTCCTTACTCATGAGTATTTCATAATTCACACAGCTTTTACATCCGGCCCAGAAGGCTTCATCTTGTGTAAGTTCTGAATAAGTTACGGGTTCATATCCCAGTTCACTGTTGATCTTCATTACAGCGAGCCCGGTAGTGAGGCCGAAAATTTTTGCCTCGGGATACTTTTCCCGTGAAAGATCAAAAATTCTTTTTTTAATAGCCTTGGCCACGCCGCTTTTGCGAAATGCCGGGGCTACAATCAGGCCGCTGTTGGCCACATATTCACCATGACTCCAGGTTTCAATATAGCAAAAGCCTACCCACTCATTTTGATCGGTAATGGCGATGATCGCTTTGCCTTCATCAATTTTTTGCTCTATATAATCAGGCGAACGTTTAGCGATACCGGTGCCTCTGGCTGCTGCCGAGGCTTCCATTTCATCGGTGATCGTCCTGGAGTAGACCTTGTCAGAAACGGTGGCTACCCTGATAATGATATTTTGATTTTCCACTTTTGTCTATGCTTGAGATATAGCGGTTCACCAGTCCTGAAAAATTGTTTTGGGGTAATCTTCACTGACAGGGACCATGGTGAGGGGTTCGTCCTGTCAGATAACAGGGCGACGTCGTGGGCGGGAAAACGTAAACACATCAAACCCAACAGAGTAAACTCCGCTGGTAATTGGCGCATGAAACGCAAATTGCTTTGTATGTGTCAGAATATTCGTCATGTTTATGTTTACAAACAAGTTGTAAATTGGGGACAAATGTATAATAATAATTGATTTATAGCCATAAATTTTTTGTTATAAACTTCAGCAAATGGAAGCTGCAACCTCTCAGGAAAATTATCAGCCTTTAGACGAACCAGCGTTAGTGAATACCCGACGTCCTTCGAGGTTCAGACGGTTTAGCAGAAACTTCTTTATCATCTTCATCCTTGTACTGGCCGGGTTGATCTACTGGAAATATTTTTTTACTTATAGTGAGGGTAACCGCACCGGCTTACTACAAAAATTTTCCTATAAAGGAACAATTTTCAAAACTTATGAAGGTGAGTTGATATTAAGCAGCATCCGCTCGCAGGCCAATGTGGCATTGGCTTCTGAGAAATTCTTTTTTTCAGTGATGGATGAAGAAACAGCCAAAAAACTGGAAAATCTCCAGGGCCATTTCATCACTGTGCACTATAAAATGAAGAATGGTACATTGCCATGGCGAGGCGACAGTAAGTATCTAGTGGACAGTGTAAAAATTGAAGTGCAGCCCTAAGAATGTAATAAAAAAATACAAGGTTGTTTATGAAGGTCAGGTAACCCGGACTTCCATTCACTAACAGTTTTTGTCCTTATGAATTCATCTTTCCCAGTGAGGTTTTTGGCAATGCAAATCCGGGTCGAAGATTTGCAATTCTTAACCAGGGCATCCAGCAGCTGATTATTTCGGTAAGGAGTTTCAATAAATATTTGTGTACAATTCTTACGGCTTGATTCTGTTTCCAGTTCTTTTATAGCCTTTACTCTTTGCTGATTATCAATCGGGAGATATCCAACAAACTGAAATTGCTGGCCGTTCATACCGCTGGCCATCAATGCCAGTAAAATTGAACTTGGTCCAACCAGTGGATGAATAGTGGCATTCATTTCCTGTGCCACAGCAATCAATGCCTGGCCCGGATCAGCCACACCCGGGCAACCGGCTTCGC
This sequence comes from uncultured Chitinophaga sp., assembly GCA_964409055.1. Taxonomy (GTDB): domain Bacteria; phylum Bacteroidota; class Bacteroidia; order Chitinophagales; family Chitinophagaceae; genus JJ008. The sequence goes on from CAYPBW010000003.1 coordinate 3,710, forward strand.
TTATGATCCCGATGTTTTTTTCTTCTTTTAAAAGACTTTTGAATTTACCGGCTGAATTATCATCGATTGTGTGCCACTCATAATCATCAATGACCATTTCCTTCCATAATTTCTTAAAATAACGACGTGTCGTTCTTTCATTTTCTGCAAAAAATACCTGGCAATTTTTGATGGCTTCTATAACATATGCCGGAATAGCATTTAGCCCGTCTTCATGCAGCAAGGAAGGTATCAGGTAAACCGCTCCCATCAATTATTCTTTTATTTTTTGAACACTTAATGTGGCGGCAATAATGGCATAAGCAGGAGCCAGGATCAATACAATATGCATCAGGTAAAACAGCATACCATTGCCAATAGCCAATCCTTTATGCCTGCCTGTAAATGATATGCTTTGCTGAGGAGAAAAACCCAGCCTGGCGAAATTGTAATCCAGCATGGAAAAACCAAAATAGTAACATTCCATAAATAATGCTACTACCGGAGTGATCCAGCCAATAACTGGTACTAATGATAAAATGATCAGTGCCAGTAAATAAACTGATTGCCAGCCGCAATTACGAAGGGCCAGTTTGCTGTTCCGGATGCAATCTTTTTTTAATTCCGGCCAGTTAAAATGATGCTCTCTCCCTTCAATGATAGCTTCCGTCTTTTCACTTAAGTAAGCAAAAGCAGGAGAGCCTATTATCAAAATAAGGTATTTGAAAAAAGAGAAATAGAAAAGCACCAGTATCAGCCGGAGCATCATCCCCGTCATGACAAAAAGGAAACTCAGCCACTCACTTCTTTCTTTTTGCAACCAGCTTTCTATACCCAATTGATTACTTACCCAGGAAATGACACTATCTGATGATTGCCAGAAAAAAAACATTCCGACAATAAACAATACTGTATAAATGAAACCCGGCACAAGTATCCATTTAAATAAGCGATGTTGTTGTATGAATAACCTGGCCTGGTCCCAACCCTGGAATGCTATGACAATTTCTTTCAGCAAAGCCTTAATTTGAGCATTAAATATAGTGAAAGGGTAATAGTGTATGGTGAATAGATCAAAAAAAGCCAAAGCAGGAGTAAAATGAAAAGGCTAAGCAAGGAATTTTACCAACGAAGTGATGTGCTGAAGGTGGCAAAAGAACTTTTAGGAAAAGTATTGGTGACAAACTGGGATGGAATTGTTACTTCCGGCCGGATAGTGGAAGCAGAGGCTTATGCCGGTGTAATTGATAAAGCATCTCATGCATGGGCTGGCAGGAAAACAGCCAGAAATGAGATCATGTATGCGGCAGGTGGGGTGGCATATGTTTATTTGTGTTATGGCATCCATCATCTTTTCAATGTGGTGACACATGGTAAGGATATTCCACACGCCATATTGATCAGGGCAATAGAGCCGGTTAAAGGTATTAACCTGATGCTGGAGAGAACGGGTAAGAAGAAACCAGATAATACGCTGACAAGAGGCCCGGGAAATCTATCAAAAGCACTTGGCATTCTTACACAACACAGCGGTTATTCTTTGCTGAATCGCCAATTGTACATCGCTGATGATGGATTTGTATTTTCAAAGAACGAAATTGGCTCGTCTCCCCGTATCGGTGTAGATTATGCGGGGAAAGATGCTCTTTTGCCTTACCGTTTTTATGTAAAAGGTAATCCTTATGTGAGCGGCAAGCCTAAATAGGTTGTAATTTCCCATCAAATCTGGCTGCTTGACCAAACATCAACTGAAATACTTTTCTCTTCTTGCAGGAGTAATAATTGCTCTTATCCTTTATTTCATCAACCCTTTTAATGTGCCGGAGCAGTCGGCCAGAATTCTTGCCGTTGGCGGATTGATGGTAACCTGGTGGGTTACGGAGGCACTTCCCATGCCGGTGGTAGCCTTGTTGCCGCTGATATTTTTTCCGTTGCTTGAAATTAGTTCAATAAAAGACACATCAAAATTATATGGCAATGAAGTGATCTTTCTTTTCATGGGAGGCTTTATGCTGGGACTGGCCATTGAGAAATGGAATCTGCACCGGCGGATTGCTTTGTCCATCGTAAATGTGACAGGAACAAGCAGTAACAGGATCGTTCTGGGGTTTATTCTGGCAACAGGTTTATTAAGTATGTGGTTAAGCAATACAGCTACTACCATGATGATGTTTCCTATTGCTATGTCAGTGATACTGGTGATGAAGGACAATGGTGATGGAAAAGGCAATTATGCGAATTTCAACCTGTGCCTGATGCTGGCGATTGCCTATGCGTCAAATTTTGGAGGTATTTCTACCATTATCGGAACACCACCTAATGTGCAGTTTGTCAACTATTTTGAGAAAAAGTATGGCAATATCGATTTCATGGACTGGATGCTGATTTGTACTCCATTGGCATTGTTGCTGATGCTGGCACTGTATTTCGTAACCACCCGTATTTTATTTCCAAGTCATATCCAAAAAAGTGAAGCGGCGCATCAGCATATACAAGATGAATTGAAGAAACTGGGAAAATTATCAGTTTCAGAAAAAAGAGTACTTATCATTTTTATAAGCACTGCATTACTTTGGATTCTCAAAGACATCATCAACAATAGCCAGATATGGTTTAAACTGGATGATAATATGATCGCCATTATGGGAGCGGTAGCATTGTTTATGTGTCCGGCAGGAAAGAAACAGCTACTGGTGCAGAGTGAAAACAAAGAAGAAGAAAAGCCCGAAATGCTGCTGGACTGGGATGATACCAAAAAGATGGCATGGGGAATCTTATTATTATTTGGCGGAGGTATAGCCCTTGCAGATGCAATGGAAAAAGCCGGGCTCATTCAGCAGTTAGGCGCCTGGATGGGGCAATATGCCGGCAGTGGAGTTATATTGGTATTGACAGTTGTTGTCATCTCCATCTTCATCAGTGAGGTAATGAGCAATGTAGCGCAGGTAATTGTTTTTGCACCGGTAGTTTGTTCTCTGGCAGAACATGTGGGGATGAATCCGCTGATATTGGGCTTGCCAATGACCCTTGCCGCCAGCTGTGCCAGTATGCTGCCGATGGGAACGCCACCCAATGCCATTGCTTTTGCCAGTGGTCATATCCGGTTAAAACATATGATAAAGGCGGGCCTGGTGATGAACCTGGTAGCTATAATACTAATCACATTATTTACATGGTACGTTGTACCAATGATCATTAAGTTGTAGTCATAAAAAAAGCAGACCCGCAAGCCTGCTTTTCTATAAGTAAATAATTTCTTGTCAGAATCTCGGACAATTCAGCTTTTTAGCGTTAGGATCTGCCGGTTTCTTAATGTAGATAAGTGATATTTCCATTCCGCCTCTTGTATTGGTTGCCGGTTTCAGGCTGGAGGTATTGGCATCGTAGGTAGCACCAATATGTATGCCTGAAAATTCAATACCGATGTATGGAATGGCTGCATCATTAAAGCGATACCAGGCACCGAGGTAAACGTTAGTAGGGTTTTCTTCACTGTTATTTACATTATAGGCAAATGCACCGCCTACTACAGTATTGGTAGCTTTTGCCTGCATACTATATATTCCGGAAAAATGAATATTATGATAGGATCCAACTGGTATACGGCCTCCCGCCTGTAAGGTTGTCCTGGCATTTAATAAGAACTGGCCTCCCTGGAAGCTTTCTTTCGGCCTGTTGATATGATACATAGAGGCGCCAACATAAAAACTATTATATCCATTGGTGCTTCCGGTATAAATGACGCCGGCATTTACATCAACATAGCTTACATTGATCTGTTTATTGGTAAAAATTTCACCAGTGGTGCCGGGTACAAAGCCAAGCGGTGTTAACTCATCTTCAAAAACCACTTTCGTAACATCTAATCGCTTATTTACATATCCTCCCTGGAAGCCGGCGCCAATTGAATGATACCCGTTTTCATCTAACCCTTTATGATAAGAGAGAGATAATCCAGCCATATTAGTCACCAATACGCCATCACCGGCCCTGTCGGTAAAACCGAGGACACCAACACCCATCTGGTCAATATCGGGAATTTTTCCTCTTAAGACGCCAAAGTCAACGGAAGCCGTTTTGGTAACAAAGGCATTGTTGATAGTAGGCCACTGGTTGCGGTAATTACCGGCAACACGAAACGTTCCGTCAAACTTGCCCGTTAAAGCCGGGTTTAATGTTAGCGGGGAAGCGAAAAACTGCGAAAAATTGGGGTCTTGTGCGTTTGTCACACTAACCAATGCCACACTAACCAAAAGAGTAGAAACGATTTTTTTCATCACTGCCAATAAATTTTTTCACTTTTCAGACGGAGGGATACAGCAGAAAACGCTTTTTTAAACTAAAGATTGCCTTATCCAGTTCCTGTCCGGTACGAAATGGAAAAATACGACAATTTACAGACCCGCAAAAAGTAATTGGCCGGGTTTTGTAGAATTAATTCTATTCAACTGCCATTGAGCTATCCGCCAAATAATCAGTTATTTACACTGCGGCAAAAGTTGCACTGCATCAATATTTACGGATTACATCTGGATTTTGGTGCCAAAAGCAAGGTCACCGGCATCGCCCAGCCCCGGTACGATATATCCTTTAGCGGTCAATTCATCATCAATATCGCCACACCAGATAGTGACAGAAGGGGCTTCTCTCTTTACATACTCAATACCTACTGTGCAGGCAATGGCAGCCACAATATGAATAGCAGAAGGGCTTCCTTCATCTTTCAGGTATTGGATGGTTTTTACCAGTGAGGCTCCCGTTGCCAGCATAGGGTCTGAAATGATCAGTACCCTGTTTTCCAGTTCAGGGCAGGAGATATATTCAAGGCTTATTTCAAAACTGCCGTCTTTATGATGCTTTCGGTAGGCAGAAATAAAGGCATTATCAGCTTTGTCAAAATAATTAAGCAAACCCTGGTGTAATGGCAGACCGGCTCTTAATATCGTGGCCAGAACAGGTTGTTCCTTCATGATTTTATGTTCTGCAATACCCAGCGGGGTTTGAATTTCTTGCTCTTCAAAAGGTAAAATTTTACTTATTTCATAAGCAGCTACCTCACCAATTCGTTCCAGGTTGCGGCGAAAACGCATCCGGTCGTTTTGAATGTTCACATCCCTTAATTCTGCTACCCAGTTACTGACCAATGAATGCTGCTCACTTAAATTAACGATCATCAATTGAAAATTTAATATTGTTGATTGAATATTGGGGAACAATCAAAACCTTTGCACCATTGCTTTTAAAAAGAAGCAAAACCTGAGTTCCTTTCTGCACAAAAGTACTATTTGCAGACGGGCAGGTAAAATCTGAAATATTAAATCTGAAATATACAATGTTGTACCGTGCTATTGGAGTAATGAGCGGCAGCTCACTGGATGGAATGGATATTGCTTTTGTTGAGTTCCAGGAACAGGGCGGAAAGTGGACCTGCGAAGTAATTGAAGCTGACTGCTATCCTTACACCCCCGAATGGACCGAAAGACTAAAAAATGCCATTAACCTGCCTGCAAGGGAATACCAGTTATTGCATACAGCTTACGGTCATTATATCGGGCAGGAAATTAACAGGTTTATCGATACTCATCAACTGCATTATAAAGTTGCGGTCATTGCTTCCCATGGGCATACTACTTTTCATATACCGGCCCGACAAATGACTGCACAGTTGGGTGACGGGGCAGCCATAGCTGCAGAAACACAATTACCGGTTGTATCGGACCTCAGGGCCTTAGATGTGGCATTTGGCGGTCAGGGAGCACCGATTGTACCGATAGGTGAAAAAATGCTGATGAATGAGTATACTTTTTTTCTGAATATCGGAGGTATAGCTAATATTTCCCTGAATGCAGAAAAATATGTTGCTTTTGATGTATGTCCGGCCAACCGGGTATTGAATATGCTGGCCAATGATACTGGAAAACCGTTTGATGAGGATGGAAAAATGGCTGAATCAGGCAATGTGAATGATGAACTGTTAAACCAGCTAAACCAACTCGACTATTACACTAAACCCTATCCCAAATCACTGGCTAATGACTTTGGAACAGATGTAGTGTATCCACTCCTAAAGCCGGCAGGCTTAAGCTTACCTGACGCCTTAAGAACATTTTCCGAACATATAGCCTTACAAATCTGTAATGCCCTTTTTTCTTTAAATAGCCAGCAACCCGTCCCCGGCAACAAGAAACTGCTGGTAACCGGCGGCGGTGCACACAATAAGTTTCTGATAAAACGATTGACTGAGTTATTAAAGGCAGAGAATATTGAAGTAGTAGTGCCCGCCGCCAAACTGGTTAATTATAAAGAGGCGTTGATCATGGCCTTCATCGGGGTACTTCGCTGGCGGCAGGAGTATAATGTATTGGCTTCAGTAACAGGTGCCAGCCGCAACAGTATTGGCGGGGCTTTATGGACAGGGCAGGAAGCCTGATAAAAATCAATCATCTTTTCAGCTATTATCATTGTGCCCTGCAATTTGGATAAGTAGCTTACGCTTCAACTAACGATTTGCCAGATGGGTGGTAAGATAAATATGTTCGGTCAGGAGATACTGACTGAGAGGGAGGAGTTCTGCCAGTTACAGCAAAACTTCATTCCGCAGTACGAAGCTGTTTTTCATGATAAAATGGCTCCGAAAACGGTGGTCGTTATTCCAAGTCTTACTCTCGACCCGGTCATTTTAGCTAAGGTTGACGGGATAGTTCATTATGAAGAGAGATTGCTATGCCTTTTGCTGCTGCTTAGGATGCCCAACACACATGTCATCTATATCACCAGCACTCCTGTTGATCCGATAATCATTGATTATTATCTCCATCTTCTGCCCGGAATAACCGGTCATCATGCCAGGCAACGGCTGCACTTTTTTAGTTGTTATGATGCATCTCCGCAGATTTCATTGACTGAAAAAATACTGGCCAGGCCAAGGCTGATTAAGCGAATAAAAAAAGCAATACCAGAAGATCACCTGGCACATCTTGCCTGCTTTAATGTTACAGAGCATGAAAGAAAGTTAGCTGTCATACTCGATTTGCCGGTTTATGGCTGTAACCCTGATTTGCTTTATTGGGGCACCAAATCTGGCAGCCGGGAAATTTTCAGGGAATGCGGGGTGGATATGCCGCCGGGTTACGAAAACCTGCAGCATGAAGAGGATATCATTGATGCACTTACGGACCTGCATTACCGGTATCCTGATCTGAAAAAAGCTGTCATCAAAATGAATGATGGCTTTAGCGGGGAGGGCAATGCTGTTTTTCGCTATGATAAATTAACTGCTCCTGAAAATGTAGAACAGCAAATAAGAGAATTGCTGCCCGGGGAACTTGAAATTATTGCTACAGGGCTGAGCTATGAAATGTATATAAAGAAGTTTGAAGGAATGGGCGGTATTGTAGAAGCTTATGTAGAAGGAAGTCATGTAGCCTCACCGTCGGTTCAATGCCGCATCAATCCTTTGGGAAGGATTGATGTTATTTCTACCCATGACCAGGTAATGGGTGGTTTGGAAAAACAAATCTTTCTGGGTGGTATATTTCCTGCTGATGAAGAATACAGGATTGAGGTTGGCAAACTGGGACAACGAATTTCGGAGGCATTAAGAAATAAAGGAGTGCTGGGACGGTTTGGCATTGACTTTCTTTCTGTAAAGCAAGAAGGCAAATGGCTGCACTATGCCATTGAGATCAACCTGCGTAAAGGTGGTACCACACATCCTTATATCATGTTGCAGTTTCTTACTAACGGTGACTATAATGCGGAAACGGGCAAATTCCTGTTGCCGAACGGAGAAGAAAAATGCTATCTTTTTACTGATAACCTTCATGATGAAAGGTTCAAAGGTCTTACACCTGAGGACCTCATTGAAATTGCTGTACAAAATCAGCTTCACTACGATAATACCCGGGAAGAAGGGGTGATGTTTCACCTTATAGGCGCCCTTTCACAATATGGGAAGATAGGAATTGTATGTATAGCCAGCACCCCGGAAAGGGCCCGGTATTTTTACAACAAAACCATTGATGTGCTGAGGACAGAATGCTGCTGAACGTTTTCTTTTTTTTTCATTATCAGCTTTGTAATAATTGGTTATATTAGGGGAATACTTCCCCCCCCTTTTAAACTACGATTTATTTTAAGTCCTGCTATCCTTTTGCCAATGATTTTCAGAAGATAATTTTTATTCAGATGAGACGATTGACCAAAAAAATGGAAGGAGAAATTCTAAAACTTTATCATGCTTACTGGAATGCCTATCTCGCAGGAGATTTTAAAGCATTTGCATCTTATCTGGATGAAAATACCACTGTATTTGGAACGGCACAAGGGGAAGTCTTTACTTCAAGACAAGAAACCGTAAAATTTTATAAAGCAACGGCCGACCAAATGACGGGTAAGGCTGATTTCCGTAAAAGAAAAATCAGTGCATCTGCAGTTGGTGATACAATTATGGTGAACGAACAATCTGATTTGTATGTGTTGGTTGACGCTGCATGGGTATTTTATGGCCATTCCCGTATTACAGCCATTTTTGAGCAAAAAGGAAATAGCTGGAAGTTGGTTCATCAGCATGCTTCTTTTCCCGATAGCAGAACAGAAGAAGGAGAACAGATTGCAACAAAAAAAATTCAAAAGGAAAACCTTGAACTCCGGGAAGCAGTCAAACGCCGCACCATTGAACTGGAGGAAAAAAACCGGGAACTGGAAATAGAAACAGCACTGGAAAAAGTCCGAGCAATAGCTATGGGCATGAAGGAAAGGGCGGATATGCTGAAGATTTGCAAAACCATTTCTCAGCAGCTTGCCGGTTTGGGTTTAAGGGAGATACGGAATGTGCAGACAGCAATCTTTAATGTACCTGCCGGCACTTACATGAACTATGAATACTATGCAAAGCATAGAAAAACATTCATTACTGAAACACTGTATACCAATCATAAAGTGGCACGGGCCTTTGCCGCTAAGATGCTGAAAGGGAAAGGAGAAGTTTCTGTTACTTATATCAAGGGAAAAGAAAAGGTAAAAGACTGGCTAAAATACCAAAAGAGTACAAACGTTTTCATTGACTCATATTTGTACAGGGCTACTTCGCTAACTTATTATTGGTTTTCCCTTGGTCCGGTGGCACTGGGCATCTCCACCTATCTTCCGTTATCTAAAGAAGAGGTACAACTATTTCAGCGTTTTCTCAAAGTATTTGAATTAGCATATCGCCGTTACCTTGATATAGAAAAGGCATTTGCACAGGCAAAGGAAGCGCAAATTGAGGCTTCGCTGGAAAGAGTACGGGCTGCTGCTATGGCTATGAGAAATTCCGGTGAAATCAGAACCCTTATTAATCAGGTTTACGGCGAACTTACCAGGTTGGATGCAAAGCTTGACCGGTGTTTTTTTATGATTGTTAACCCTGTGAGCCAGGGCATCACCTGGTGGATGGCCGGTCCCGAAGGATTACTGAGTGAAAATGGCTTTTTTGTACAGTATAATCAGCATCCTTCACATTTGATGTATCTCGATCACTGGAAAAAGCGAAGAAAGAAATGGCTCTATCTTTTTGAAGGAAAAGAAAAGAGAGACTGGGACCGCTTTGGTTTTACAAAAACTGAATTGGCCCGTTTGCCTGACCCCGTTAAAAAATTTATGGCTGCGGCAAAGAAAGTATACCTCTCCGGTTCGTCAGATGCATTTGGCTCCCTGGTTACAGGAAGCTTTGAGCCACTTTCGGATGAACACCAGAACATCATCAGCCGGTTTGCAACGGTATTCAACCAAAGCTATACCCGATTCCTCGACCTGCAAAAAGCAGAAGCCCAGGCAAGAGAAGCGCAGATCGAAGCGGCACTGGAACGAATTCGCTCAAAGGTGACAGCCATGCAGGAGTCATCAGAACTGCTCGACATTGTAGTTTTCATGCGCAGAGAATTTGTTGCATTAAGTCATGAAGCAGGTTATTTCTGGTATATGCGGTGGTTATCTGAAAAATATGAAAAGGCAATGACTAGTGTAGACGGAAGTCGTATCGGTATGGTAATGGAATTGCCAAGGCACATTCATGGAGATATTCCATTACTGGCAAATTGGGAAAAAAGTGAAGAACCTGCTGTTGTTTATGCCATGGATGTTGATGCAGCAGTAGAGTATGTAGATAAAATGATCAGGCTGGGAGATTTTAAACAGGTAGATCCTAATGCGCCGACACCGGATGATATACGCCATATAGGCGGACTTACTTTTGTAATGGCCCGTACCACCCATGGCGAAATTGGCTATAGCCTGACCGGTGTTGTCCCCAATCCCCCGGAGGAGGATGTAAACACATTGGTGCGTTTTGCTGCGGTATTCGACCTGGCCTACCGTCGTTTTGAAGATCTGAAAGAAGCAGAGAGAAGGAACCGGGAAACACAGATTGAACTGGCGCTGGAAAGGGTGAGAAGCAGAACGATGGCTATGCATAAGAGTGAGGAGCTGAAAGAAGTTATACGGGTTGTACTTGAACAATTTATTACGCTTAATATCAATGTGGGGCATGCTGGTTTTTATATTGATTACAAAGACCATAATGATATGCATATCTGGCTGGCCGATCCGAACATTGAACCCTTCTTTGCCATCATTCCTTATTTTGATACACCCACATGGAATAGTTTTTTAGAAGCCAAAGCAAAAGGAACAACCCTGCATACGGACCTGTTGGATTTCGAAGAAAAAAACAAATTCTATCAGTCACTTTTCAAATTATTTACGATACCTGAAGAAGCAAAGGAATTTTACTTGCAGTGCAGGGGACTTGCTGTGTCTACCGTTTTGTTAGATAATGTTGGGCTTTACATCGAGAATTTTGATGCAGTGCCTTACTCGGATGAAGAGAATAATATACTCATGAGGTTTGGCAAAGTATTCCAGCAAACCTATACCCGTTTCCTCGATCTGCAAAAAGCAGAGGCACAGGCCAGGGAGGCACAGATAGAAGCGGCACTGGAGAGAGTGAGAAGTAAAGCAATGGCCATGCACTCAACGAGTGAATTAAAAGAAGTGGTGCATGAATTGAGAAAGCAAATGGGATTATTGGGGCAAAAGAAATTAGAAACCTGTGTTATTCATTTGCACGATGAATCGGAAGATTTCATCCAATCATGGGCAGGCATCAACCCGCCTGATATGCAGGGAGAAATCCTGGAGACGATTGCAAATGTTCCCAAAAAAGGATTAGTAATCATTGAAGAGGCGTTAAAAGCTTATTCAGCAAACCTCCAGGAATACATTATTATAAATGAAGGTGAAAAACTGAAGCAATGGTTTTCATTTCTCGAAAAAGCATCGCCTGAAGCTTTTACCAAACTTTCAGGATCGGTGAAAGGAAATATTGAAGAGCTGAAAGCTTTTTGGTCATTTGCTGATTTTGCAGGCGGATCTTTGATAATGGTTACATTGGAGGAACCCGATGAGCCAACAAGAGGTTTACTACGCAGATTCTCCAATGTATTTGGACTTGCTTACCGAAGGTTTGCTGATTTGAAACAAGCAGAAGCACAGGCAAGGGAAGCGCAGATAGAAGCAGCGCTGGAAAAAGTCCGTTCCCGGTCATTGGCAATGCAGAGACCCAGAGAATTGACGGAAGTTGCTGAATTGTTACGAAAAGAAATGGGGCAACTGGGTGTGGAAGAACTGGAAACAAGCTCCATTTATATTGTAGATAAAGAAAATGAACAGGCCGAATGCTGGTATGCAATTAAAGACATCAGGGAAGAAAGTAAAAACCTGGTAAGCGATGAAATGACCATAACATTCGCTGATACCCGGGTAGGCAGTGAAATGGGCAGGTTTTACAGGGGTAAGAAAGAGCAGGTTTCCATTGTGATGAAAGGTGATAACAGAAAAGAATGGATAAATTATTGCGCAGGGAAATCAAAAGTATTACAGGGATATTATGGTGATGAAATTCCGGAACGTACTTACCACCTGGTAAAATTTAATGGTGGTTATATGGGAGCAGCATCACCGGGCGATATTTCTGCTGAAAGCTGGGACTTACTCCGAAGAGCCGCCTCCGTTTTTTCATTGGCGTATACCCGTTTCAACGATTTAAAAATTGCAGAAGCCCATGCCCTGCAGGCAGAAAGAGATTTGATAGCTATTAAAGAAGCCAAACAAAAAGCAGAAGAAGCTTTGAGCGAACTGCAAACCACGCAAAAACAATTGATCCAATCCGAAAAAATGGCCAGCCTTGGCGAATTGACTGCCGGCATTGCTCATGAAATTCAAAACCCGTTGAACTTCGTTAATAACTTCAGCGAAGTAAGCAAGGAGTTGCTGGGCGAAATGAAAGAAGAGCTGGAAAAGGGAAATATGGAGGAGGCCAGAGAGATCATGAATGATGTCATACAGAACCTGGAGAAGATTAATCACCACGGCAAAAGAGCGGATGGTATTGTAAAAGGAATGCTGCAGCATAGTCGCAGCAGCAGCGGGCAGAAAGAAATGACCGACATCAATGCGCTGTGTGATGAATATTTGAGGCTGGCTTATCATGGCCTTCGGGCAAAAGACAAATCATTTAATGCAAAGTTTGAAAGCCATTTTGATGAAACGGTTGGCAATATAGATGTGATGCCGCAGGATATGGGCCGGGTGGTGCTGAACCTGATCAATAATGCTTTCTATGCAGTATCAGAGAGAAAGAAAGCCGGAGAAACAGGGTATGAGCCAACAGTAATCGTAAGTACAAAAAAGGAGAATGGAAATGTGATTATTAGTGTGAAGGATAACGGTACGGGCATTTCTCAGAAAGTGCTGGATAAAATCTTTCAACCTTTCTTCACTACCAAACCCACCGGGCAGGGGACAGGTCTCGGATTGAGTTTGAGTTATGATATTGTAAAGGCACATGGCGGAGAGCTGAAAGTGGAAACTAAGGAAGGTGAAGGCACCCAATTTTTTATTCAATTGCCTTAAAAGATATTTTTTTCAAATCATAAACCCTTTTAATAATGAGTAGGAAGAATCTGATAATAATTTTGATTTTTTTTCTGAATACACAATTGCACACCGCAATCGCTCAACAGTCTTATTTTAATGACATTGATTTTTATGCAGATTCACTTTATCATTCACTCAATAAAATGCAAAAAATGAGTGCATTGTTGCCTTTTGGTGACACGGCAAGGATTAAATGGAATAATCTGCCTGTTGGGTTAAGGGCAAGAGCAGGCTTAAGTTTAGGTAACATGGATAATGACCAGCGAAGACTGGTACACCGTATACTTTCTGCCTCACTCAGCTCACAAGGATACCTGAAAGCAACTGGTATTATGCACCTGGATAACCTGATTAACAGTTTCTACGACAGCCTTTATTATCAAAAGGAATTTGATGATACAACCTATGCGTTTATTAAATCATTACAATGGTCGCACAAAAATTACTACTTTGCTTTTTTTGGAAAACCCGGTGATAACAACTGGGGATACAAGCTGGAGGGGCATCACTTATCTGTTAATTTCACATTTAGCGGCAACATTATTTCCGTTACTCCCTTTTTCGTAGGTACCGACCCTTCAGAATACATGATATCTGAGTATGCAGGCTGGCGGGTACTGGGTCAGGAAGAAGACCTGGGCCTGAGGCTTATCAATAGCCTGTCCCCTGCACTAAGAAAAAAAGCAACCATGGAAGGGGAAACTCCGGAAGATATTATTACTGCTGCTGAAAGCGGTAAACGGCTGGTGGATTATTGGGGTATTAAAGCTTCTGATTTATCAGCATCACAAAAAACGATGCTGCAAAACATGATCCGGGAGTTTGTTTTTAACCTGGAGTATGATAAAGCAGTAGCAGAATACGATAAAATAGTGAAAGCAGGTATCAATAATATTTATTTTGGATGGATTGGTCACTATGAGGAAAAGAAACCACATTACTATATTTTAAACGGACCCACATTTCTTATTGAGTTTGACAATAACGGCGGTCCGAGAAATGATGCTAATCATATACATGCTATCTGGAGGGAAAAGGGAAATGAATATGGAGAAGATATTTTGAAAAAACACTACCTCGGTCAAAAGCATTAAAAAAAACGGATGAAAGCAAAATCAATTAAAGGAAAAACAACTCAAGAAATAAGGAGTGCCCTGGAGCAAAGTATGTTTGACGGCTTTAAGCCCACATTGGCCATTTGTTTTATTTCTAAAAGCCAGGACAGAAAAGCCATTAACGGATTATTGGATAAAGAGGGTATAGCTATATTCGGTTGCACCACTAATGGGGAATTCACTGATGAAAATCCGGGAAAGGCATCAGCAGCCATCCTGTTGCTGGAAATAAATAAAGATAACTTCCAGATTTATTTTGAAGAATATCCCGAAAAAAATTATCGTGAGGTAGCAAGAAGGGTTGCTCAAAAGGCGAAAGCAAAGTTTCCCGTACCGGCCTTTTTAATCGGCATCAGCAATGCATCGGCAGATGGTGAAGAAGTGTTGCGGGGTATCGAAGATATAACAGGGCCCGATGTAAATGCATTTGGTGGTGCTGCCGGGGATGATTATTCCTTTTCGGAAACTTTTGTTTTTACTAATGGAAAAGACAGTGACAACGGGATGATATGTATTGCGCTGGATGAATCAAAGGTGGCAATAAAAGGTATCGCTACTTGCGGATGGAAGGCTGTTGGTACCGAAAAACTGGTAACTAAAAGTGAAGGCAATCATGTGTACACGGTTGAAAATATTCCGGTGCTGGATCTGACGGCAAAATATGGCGGTATTGAAAATGTAAGTCCGGAGAATAATAATTTGTTGATAGAAATTGCTGCTAATTTTCCTTTGCAATTGCAGCGGGAAAAGGGTGACCCTGTTATGCGGCCGGGCCTGGTGGTTGACTGGAATGACCGTTCTTATTACACCAGCGGGTCGGTACCCCAGGGATCAAAAGTCCGCTTCTCATTACCACCTGATTTTGATGTGATGGAAAAAGTAGTCAAAGGTGTACAGAACCTGAAAGCTACAGAAATGCCGGAAGCTGATGCACTGGTGGTATTCAGTTGTGCAGGAAGAATATTATCATTAGGTCCGCTAATGTCGCAGGAGTTGGATGGAATAAAAAAAGTATGGAATGTACCGATGGCTGGTATGTTCTCTAATGCAGAATTGGGAAGAGCAACAGGGGGAAACCTGGAAATGCATAATCTAACCACTTGTTGTATTGCATTAAAAGAAAAGTAAATGAATCTTCAATTTCAAAACATACTCAATCTTATTCAGCAATTGCAACTAAGCGATGCCGATAAAACTGCTTTGGAAAAAGCAGTAAAGGAGGCGGACAAGCAATTTGAAATCATAATCTTTAAACTCGACCGTACCGAAAAAGTAAAACGCACCACAGCCATTCTGATGGAGGAAACTATACAGGAACTGGAATTGAAAAGAAAGGCTGTTGAAGAATCAAATGATGCGTTGCAAAAATCACTGGAAGAACTCAAAGCAGCACAGCAGCAATTGATACAATCCGAAAAAATGGCTTCGCTCGGAGAACTCACTGCTGGTATTGCACATGAAATTCAGAACCCATTGAATTTCGTCAATAATTTTTCTGATGTAAGCATAGAATTACTGGATGAGATGAAGCTGGAGCTGGAAAAGGGAAACACGGAGGATGCCAAAGAGATAGCTAAAGACGTTATTCAAAACCTGGAGAAAATATTGCACCACGGCAAACGGGCAGATTCTATCGTAAAGGGAATGCTGCAGCACAGCCGCAGCGGAAGCGGAGAAAAGGAATTAACCGATTTGAATAACCTGGCGGATGAATGCCTGCGACTTAGCTATCATGGTATGCGGGCCAAAGACAAAAGCTTCAATGCTAAAACAGAGATGTTGTTTGACGCCAGCCTGCCCGGGGTAAAAGTTGTATCCCAGGAAATCGGCCGGGTATTGCTCAATCTTTTTACCAATTCTTTTTACTCAGTGATGCAGCAAAAAAAGAATGCAGGTAGCAGCTATGAACCTGTAGTCTCGGCCAAAACAATGAATGAGGGCAGCAAAGTGAAAATAGTTGTAGAAGACAACGGGACGGGTATTCCGCAAAGAGTGATTGATAAAATATTTCAACCCTTCTTTACCACCAAACCCACCGGAGAAGGAACAGGTCTTGGCCTAAGTATGAGTTATGAGATCATTACCAAAGGCCATAATGGTGAATTGCAGGTAGAAACAAAAGAAGGGGAATTTGCCCGGTTCACTATCATTTTACCTATATAAACATTATTTTCAATTACTATTATAACACCAGTATATGAAGATCTTGGTTGTCGATGATGAGATAGATGTACAAATACTGTTTGAGCAACGTTTTCGTAAAGAAATGAAAAGCGGGGAGATGCAATTTGCTTTTGCTTTCTCAGGTGAAGAGGCCCTGCAATTTCTGACGGATCATAACCAGGAGGCTGTCCTGATCTTATCAGATATCAATATGCCGGGCATGAGCGGACTGGAATTATTGAAACGCATAAAACAGGGACATCTCGAACCGCCGCCGGTTGTGATGATGATAACAGCTTACGGTGATGCAGAGAACTATAACCAGGCTACACAATTAGGTGCCGATGATTTTCTGACCAAGCCGGTTGATTTTGCAGTATTAAAAGAAAAATTAAAAGCAATACACTGATGGCAAAGATACTCGTAGTAGACGATGAGGCCGATCTGGAAACATTGATACGGCAGAAATTCAGGCAAAAGATAAGGGAGAACCAGTATGAGTTTGTATTTGCCATGAATGGGGTGAAGGCATTGGAGCAACTGGAACAGCACCAGGATGTGGATGTGGTACTGAGTGACATCAACATGCCGGAGATGGATGGTCTTACCTTATTATCTAAACTGAACGAACAAAACAGTTTGCTGAAATCTGTCATTGTTTCAGCGTACGGTGATATGGAGAATATTCGCACTGCCATGAACCGCGGTGCTTTTGATTTTATTACCAAGCCGGTGAATTTTGATGACCTGGAAACTACCATGCAAAAAACCCTGCGGCATGTAGAGCAGATGAAAGAAACCATGAGGGCCATCAAAGAGAACAATATCCTGCGGATGTATGTGGATGAAACAGTACTGAATTTTATGGGCGGGAAGGAATTTGAAAAATCACTGCTGGAGAATGAGACAGTAGAAGCTACAGTTGCATTTATTGATATATGCGGCTTTACAGCAATAAGCGAAACAGAAAAACCGGATATAGTGGTGAAATTGCTGAACAATTACTTTGATGTAATGGTAAAAGAGATCATTGCACAAAAAGGACTGGTGGATAAATTTATAGGTGATTGTGTGATGGCGGTGTTTAAAGGAGAGTATCATCTTGACAGGGCGATTGATGCGAGTCTTACTATTCGGAATAAGATTGCTGCCCTTCCGGCTACCGAAGGCTTCACCCCAAAGGTTTCCATAGGTATCAACAGCGGTGAAATGATCTCCGGTAATATCGGCTCAGGTACATTGAAACGGCTGGATTATACGGTGATCGGTGATACGGTTAATACAGCACAGCGGTTGCAGACTGTTGCGGGTCCTAACCAGATTGTTATTTCAGAAACCTGCTATGAAAAGATAAAGCAATCTTTCAGTTGTAATAAAATTGGGGAAGTGAGCCTGAAAAATAAATCAAATCCGGTCATGATCTGCGAAGTATTGGATTAAAAGGGAAAAGAAATGCAGTACCAGCTTGTCTATAATTTTTTGATGCCAAAACTGGAAGAGGAACTTCCGGAACATTATACTTATCATAATGCAGCGCATACCAAAAGTGTTATTGCGGCAGCCGAATATCTTGGGACTTTGGAAAAAATAGGTGATGAGGAAATGGTCTTGTTGAAAACGGCTGCTTTATTTCATGACGCCGGGTTTTTGCAACAGGCTGACGGACACGAAGAGATATCCTGCATCTGGGCAAGGGAATATCTTCCAAAGTATGGCTATAGTGATACTCAAATAGAAGAGATATCCCGTATCATTATGGCTACACGGTTGCCTCAATCACCCGTTGATCACCTCGGTCAGATATTATGTGATGCTGATCTGTTTTATATTGGAAAGGATGGATATGCTGGAAACGCTGAAAAGCTGCACCAGGAATTTAAGTACCGGGGATTTGTAAAAACAGAAGAAGAATGGCAGTTGATGCAGGTTGAGTTTCTTTCCGGGCATAAATTTTTTACGAAGTCGGCTATTGCAGAACTGGAGCCGGCCAAGCAGCAAATTATCAAAGAGCTGACTTCTGGAGTGGAGCATAGTCTTGCTGCACACCATGAAGATTCTGCAGGCCAGTTGATCCAGGATTTGCTACTGGCACTGGTGGGAGTAACCATAGCAGCAGTGGCATTAAAATTATTCCTGGTGCCTAACCATTTTTTTGATGGCGGCGTAACGGGTATCTCACTGCTGGTGCATGAGTGGTATGGCTTCAACCTTGGGCTGGTTATATTATTGCTCAACCTTCCGTTGATCATCGTCAGCCATTTTACGATTGGTAAACGTTTTGCCCTTCGAACATTAGTGAGTGTGATCTTGCTGGGAGTTGCATTGCTGCTGATACCTAATTATGCCATGACAGCCGACAAATTACTCATCTCTATTTTCGGTGGAGCTTTTCTTGGTATTGGCGTTGGGCTTATCATGAGAACAGGAGCAGCCCTCGACGGGATAGAAGTGCTGGCGGTTTATACCCTGAAGCGTACCTCTTTTACCATCACAGAGATAATACTGGGTATCAATATTATCATCTTCACCATTGCCGGCTTCAGGTTTGGAATTGAAACAGCCTTGTATTCTATTCTGACGTATTTCACAGCCACCCGTTGTATTGATTATGTGGTGGAAGGCTTGCAGGCTTACACCGGTGTTACCATTGTGTCGGGTAAAAGTGAGGCCATTAAATACCAACTGGTAAACAAACTTGGACGGGGTATTACTGTTTACAAAGGCGAGAGGGGCTTTCTGCCCGGCAAGTATGATGTAAGTGCAGAGTGTGATATTATTTTCACTGTAATAACAAGACTGGAACTGCGAAAACTAAAGAATCTTGTTTATGATGTGGACCCAAAGGCTTTCGTTTTTGCTAATACTATTAAGGAAGCATCTGGTGGCATCATCAAGCGCCGTCACTCACATTAGTAGTTGCCATCTCTTTTATTCTCAGGGTACTGACTAAAAACGGGCCTAGTTCAATGAGCTGCTCCATATCAACTGGTAGGGCTCACTTTTGCCTTTTATACAGGTAAAGAGAAAACAGGTGATAAAAGGCATATTGATAATTTCATTATTGTCTGTGTCTATGGCCATGGTACCGCTTACATAGGTTTCGGTTGAAGATGTTTCCAGGGCTTTCAGGCCACGGGGCATCAGTTGTGTGCCATATCCCAATTCGTAACGGCGGTAGGCGAGCCGTTCCACCAGGTTCTGCACCAGCTCTGGCTGGTCGAAGGCGGCGGAAATGTGCAGGTTCTTTTTCATAACTCAAGGGTTTTTGTTTCGGCCCTTTTCCTTCTGCACTTTGTCCACCCTTCAGAGGGCTTTGTAACCTTGTTTATGAATTAGATGCTGCGATGGTCGTTTTTGGTTATTAAGAGAATGTGAAAGTATTAATTACAAAACTCAAACCTATCCCCATCAAACAATCCCTTATCACTCAATTTCAAATGCGGGATGACCAGCAAGGCCATAAAAGAAAGTGTCATAAAAGGTGCTGCTAATGTGGAACCGAGTTCTTTGGCAGCCCGGTCAATTTCCGTATAAGCTTCTGCTACAATATAGCCATCTTCGTTACTCATCAGCCCGGCTACTGGCAGCGCTACCACCGATTCAGTTTGCATACTTAGTTTCCCATCCGGCGACTGATAATTGGTGGCTACACTTACACCGCCTTTTTTTTCAATCACCTTATTTACAGCCCTGCATATACTGTCATCATCCACACCTACGGCCACAATATTATGACTGTCATGAGCGACAGAAGAAGCTAATGCACCCTGCTTCAATCCGAAGTTTTTAATAAAAGCTTTGGCTACGGGAGCGTCTGAATAGCGGTTCACTACAACTATTTTCAAAATATCACGATCAGTATCACTCACTATCTTTCGGTCTGTAACGTTTGGTTCAAAAAATAATTTATTAGTTATGAGCTGACCGTCTAATGCTTCAATAACCGGTATCTCCTTTTCACCATTCCATACAACTGAAAAGTCCTCCACATTCCTTTTACTGCAGGAGAAGTTGTTTATCACTCCCGACTCCTGACTCCTGATTAAGGACTTTCCATTCTCTGCTACCAGTTCACCATTGATATAGGTTTTTATTACTTCAAAATTTACCAGGTCCTTTACTACAATAAAATCTGCCGGATCGCCTTCCCTTAGCAAACCAACATTTAATTTGTAATGCTCAACCGGATTTACACAGGCAGATTTTAGTATTTTAAAAATATCAATACCCTTTTCCACTGCTCTGGCACAAAGCTGGTTGATATGACCTAATACGAGGCTATCGGGATGTTTATCATCGCTGCAAAACATCATGCTATCCGGCCAATCATTCAGCAGTCCAATCAATGCTTCAAAATTTTTGGCAGCGCTGCCCTCCCGGATGATGATCTTCATGCCGTATCGGAGTTTATCCAACGCTTCTTCGGCAGTAAAACACTCATGGTCGGTGTAGATACCTGCGTCTATATATTTTTTTGCCTGTTCTCCCCGTAAGCCCGGTGCATGCCCGTCTACTGGTTTTCCTAACCGGTGAGCAGCGGCAATTTTTTTCATCACCTCTTCATCTTTAAAAAGTACTCCGGGAAAATTCATCATCTCACTCAGGTACTTTATCTCCTCTCTTTGCAGCAGCTGTTCTACATCGGTTGAATCAAGTACCGCCCCGGCCGTTTCAAAAGATGTGGCAGGCACGCAACTGGGTGCTCCAAAATTGAATTTGAAGGGAACGGTTTTTCCATTTTCGATCATAAACTCTACACCGGCCATACCGCATACATTGGCAATCTCATGCGGGTCACTCACAGTAGCCACAGTGCCATGTACTACGGCCAATCTTGCAAATTCAGATGGAACCAGCATGGAGCTTTCAATATGTACATGACTGTCGATAAAACCAGGGAGGATGTAGTCATGAGTCGTGAGTCGTGAGCCTGCCTGTCCGGTAGGCAGGTCTGGAGTCTCTTTGATGGAAACTATCTTTTGGTTTTGAACAATTATTTCGGCGGAATAGATTCTTTGCTGGTGTACATCAACAAGATTGCCGCTAACAGAAAACGATGACATAAGGATAATTTGGTTAAAGTTAAATCAGTAACTTCAAACGGAATTTAAATTGGTTAAGACTAACTAAGTTATATGAGAAAAATAATCCTGCTCGCCTTTGCGATTACTTCACTATTTGATGTTGCTGCACAAAAAACAAAAACACCTGCTCCAGTTGCTATCGACAACAAAGATGATGTCCTGTTGAAGAATGTAAAGTACCGGCTTATCGGTCCATTCCGTGGTGGAAGAAGTGCAGCGGTTACCGGAAGTTATTCCAACAAAAC
Organism: uncultured Chitinophaga sp.; assembly: GCA_964409055.1. Lineage (GTDB taxonomy): Bacteria > Bacteroidota > Bacteroidia > Chitinophagales > Chitinophagaceae > JJ008. The sequence goes on from CAYPBW010000003.1 coordinate 25,271, forward strand.
AACTTTTTATTTTGGGGGCACAGGTGGTGGTGTCTGGAAAACAGTTGACGGAGGCAGCAACTGGATAAATATTTCGGATAAATATTTTGGAGGATCTATCGGGGCTGTGGCTGTAGCTCCCTCAGATGAAACGATCTTGTATGTGGGCGAAGGTGAGAATACCATGCGGGGTAATGTAAGTGAGGGCTTGGGTGGTATGTGGCGAAGTGATGACGGAGGCCGTAGCTGGAAAAATATTGGCCTGAAAGACAGCCGACATATTC
>CAYPBW010000003.1:25633-49094 GCA_964409055.1 uncultured Chitinophaga sp.
GATGACGGAGGCCGTAGCTGGAAAAATATTGGCCTGAAAGACAGCCGACATATTCTTAGAATCATTATCCATCCCAAAAACCCGGATATTGTTTGGGTGGCAGCGATGGGTCACCTGTTCGGGCCAAATGAAGAAAGAGGAATATTTAAAACAACAGATGGCGGAAAAACATGGAAGAAAACGCTTTATGTTAATAATCAAACCGGCTGCAGCGACCTGGTGATGGAGCCGGGTAACCCTTCTGTTTTTTATGCTGGCAGCTGGCGGCTTATCCGCACACCTTATTCATTGGAGAGCGGAGGTGAAGGCAGCGGATTATGGAAAAGTACCGATGGTGGTGAAACCTGGACAAATATTTCCGCAAAGAAAGGATTACCCAAAAATACCTGGGGTATTGTAGGGGTAGCTGTTGCGCCTTCCAATACGGATAAAGTGTATGCGATAATAGAAAATAAAGATGGTGGATTGTTCATGAGTGCTGATGGCGGCGAAACCTGGTCACTCACCAGCAATGATAATAATATCCGCCAGCGGGCATGGTATTACACCAAAGTTTTTGTGGATCCGAAGAACGAGAATAAAGTGTATTGCCCCAATGTGGATTTTATGGTAAGTACAGACGGAGGCAAAACGTTTAAGGGAATATCTACTCCGCATGGTGACCACCATGATCTCTGGATAGATCCGCAGGATGGAAACCGGATGGTTGTGGCGGATGATGGGGGAGCACAAGTGTCATTCGATGGTGGTGCCAACTGGAGTACTTACCTTAACCAGCCTACTGCACAAGTGTACAGGGTAAGCACAGATAATGCATTTCCGTACCGCATTATGGGTGGTCAACAGGATAACAGTGCCTTTCGTATAAGAAGCAGAACTTACGGATCAGCTATTACAGCAGCTGATATGGAAACCGCCGCAGGAAGCGAAAGCGGCTATGTAGTAGCCGATCCATTGAACCCGGACATTACTTATGGTGGTAATTATATGGGAATGCTGCAGCGACTTGACCACCGGACAGGGGAAAGCAGGCTGATCAATGTATGGCCGGTAGATAATATGGGAGCCGGTGCAGTAGCTGCGAAATATCGCTTTCAATGGAACTATCCTATTTTCTTTTCACCTCATAACCCTAAGCGGCTTTATGCAGCAGGTAACCATTTATTTGTAACTGAAAATGAAGGAAAGAGCTGGGAGCAGATTTCACCTGATCTTACTACTAATGATAAAGGCAAACAGGCATCCAGTGGCGGACCGGTAACGCAGGATAACACATCGGTAGAATATTACTGTACCATTTTCACCGCTGCCGAGTCACCATATGAAAAGGATCTCTTATGGACCGGAAGTGATGACGGGCTGATACATGTAAGCAGGGATGGCGGAAAGAGCTGGGAGAATGTTACTCCCAAAGATTGCCCGCAATGGATGATGTGGAATTGTATAGAAGCAGATCCTTTTAAAAAAGGGGCTGCTTATTTTGTAGGTACCCGGTACAAAGCAGATGATTTTCGTCCCTATATCTATAAAACGGAAGACTATGGTAAAACATGGAAATTGATCACTAATGGTATTCCGTCTTTGCACTTCACCCGGGCTATGCGTGCAGACAGAGTTAAACAAGGTTTGCTGTATGCCGGCACAGAGTATGGTATGTATATATCATATGATGGGGGTAATAACTGGAAATCTTTTCAGTTGAACTTGCCGGTAACACCAATCACTGACCTTGCTATCAAAAACAATGATCTTATTGTTGCCACGCAGGGTCGCAGCCTTTACATCCTGGATGACCTGTCGGTTATACAACAGAAAAGTGAGTCTGTACTTTCAAAAAACCTGCATGTGTTTGAAGTAAACCCGGCTTATCGTATGCCGGGAGGCGGACGAAGGGGTGGGGGTGCAATGGCATCATCAAGTGTACGAAATGCAGGTGTGAATCCTTCTAATGGTGTTGTTATTAATTATTATCTGAAGAATGTAACCGATTCAACGAAGCTTTCTATTGAAATCCTTGATAACAAAAAGGAGAAGATCAAAATATTCTCAACTTCTTCGAAAGAAGATAAAATAGCTGTTGCAAATGGTATGAACCAGTTTGAATGGGATATGAATTACCCGGTAGCAGAAAGAATGGATGGCCTTATATTATGGAATGGTTTTGTGAGGGGCCCTAAAGCAGCGCCGGGTGAGTATTTTGCAAAATTTAAATCAGGATCAGATTCTTCAGAAGTAAAATTTACCATACTGGCTGATCCGAATTATAAAACAACCGATGCGGAATATGAAGAACAGGTAAACTTTCTGCTAACCGTCCGAGATAAATTTTCTGATTTGATCAAAGCATTAAAAAACATCAAAGAGCTAAAACAGCAGATGACCGATCTTACTGCAAGGGCCGGAAAGGGAATGCCTAAGGAAATCAAACAAAAAATAGATACGATTAGCAGGCAAATGACAGCAGTGGAAGAGGCTCTTCACCAGACAAAAGCAAAGAGCAGCCAGGATGTATTGAATTACCCGATTCGTTTGGATGATAAACTGGCCGGTGTTTACAATGCTGCGTCAGCGGGTAATACAGCTCCTTCCAGGCAAGTAAAACAGGCTTATGCAGAACTGGAAATGCTAATCAATGCTGAATTAGCAAAGCTAAAAAGGGTGATGGATGAAGATGTGATTCAGCTTAATAAAATGATTTATGAAAAGGAAGTGCCGGTAATTGGCATAAAGAAAGAAGAAAAAGAGTAAAATAAAAGGGCTTCATTTGAAGCCCTTTTATTTTAGTTATTTTATTTAGACGGGATATATTTTCTTGTTCTTTCCTTCATCAGAGCGATGACTTCTTCTTCGCTGGAAAACATGTTGTCAACATTTACTACATGTTTGGCCAGTTTGTCATAACGCTTTGTCATCAGCCAGAAGAAAATATGGAGGTAATGAATGCCGTCGAATGTCAGCGTTTTTTGTTTTACAAAAAATTCTTTGTTCTTCAGGAACTCGCCAGGAATCTCGGTATAGTGTAATGCCGGACGGACGTGATGTACTGCATGATAGCCGTCATTCCAGCAGGCCTGGTTATACTTAGTGTTGATACAGTTGATGGTGTTGTCTTCTAAATTCTCAAGGTCAACAAAAGCATGTTGTGTCCAGTTACCCAGCATCATTACAATCCTGGCGAATACAAACGGAATAATGAAAATAAACAAGGTAGCATGGAAATTAACAAAACTCATCCCGATACAGAATAAGTAAAATGCCATTTCACCAACGGTGAGGCGCATATAGAATTTTTTTCTCTTACGGCTGAAGAAATACATAAAAGTGTCGCGGAAGCCAAGGATAAGAAAGCGTCCAACATAGGACAAAAAGCCACGGAAGCTGTCTCGTTGATAGGGCAATGTACTGCTGGCATCATCCATCATGTTGTTTTCAACATGGTGCATACCCATGTGATGGGCAAAATAGGTTTCAGGGGTATGGCCAAAAAACGGGCAAACAATCCATATAATATAATGGAACATCCAGGTATAGGCCTTTTTAAACATCTTGCGATGACAGATGCAATGCAGCATCAGTCCAAAACGACCTTTAAAATACATTTGTGAAATGTAGAAATAAGGAACATAAACCAACCACCAGTACCAGCCTTGCAAAACCGGCGTATACAATAGAATAGCTACCGGAATAACCAGAATGTGAATGGCTGTTAGCAGGTGAATAAAAGGAAGATCCCTTTTGTCCAGCATGTATCTCAGCCAGAATTTCTCGTAAGCTGAGAATTCTTTGGGTTCATTGTAAACAGGATCGGTAATTACTGTCAGTGCCTTCATTGATAGCTAATTATAAAACCAGGGATAGTGCTTGTAAAAAATTGCCAGGAGGCAAACGAATTAAATCGGGCTAAAATTAAGCTATTATCGATTACCTGCCGGAATTGTTTAACTAAAATCAAGGATGATTCTGATCAGTAAAACAGCCTTATTTCATCTTTAGCTCCGGCTTTATATTCCTTACTCCGGTAGTTGCACCACCATTTAGTGTTAAGTCTACGGGCCTGTTTGACTGCCAGGCACTCCGGGTAAAATCCGGAATATCAATGGTCCTGGATTTTTTGGCAACCGATCTCTCACTCAATGGCATCAAACAACTCCAGGCAGCTGCATCATATACATCCTGGTCAAGCGGAAGCCCATTGCGAAGGCAATCTATCAGTCGCCAGTCCATAATGAAATCCATACCGCCATGGCCGCCTACTTCTTTGGCGATATTGCCAATGTGTTTTACTATCGGCGGGGCATATTTTTCTTCCAATTGCTTCAAATCTTCTGTTTTCACCCAGCTATGACCGAAGGCAACACGCTGTGGCCCGGGCCATTTTTGTGCTGCTCCTTTTGTGCCACTCACCAGGTGAATTCTGGAATATGGCCGGACAGTAGAAACATCATGTTGTACCATTAGCGTTTTGCCTTTATAGGTACGAACCAACGTTGTATTCATATTACCCCTGTATGGTTTGTCAACATATGACTTGAAGAATTCATCTTTCGCCGCCATTTCTTTTGCCAAATTGTTCAGGGTAAAATCATTGGTACTCATACTTACCAGGTGATCAAATTTATCTCCCCTGTTAATATCCATACATTGGGCAATAGGACCGAGACCATGCGTTGGATAGAGATTTCCATTGTGCCCGATATTTTCTTTCAGCCGCCACATATCAGCGTAGGCCTTTTTATTAAATAACCAATCCTTGCTCAGGTCATGAATATAGGCACCTTCAGCATGAACTATTTCGCCAAACATTCCTTGCCTTGCCATATTCAGTGTAAGGAGTTCAAAAAAATCATAGCAACAGTTCTCCAGCATCATGCAATGCTTCCGGGTTTTTTCTGAAGTTTCAACCAGTTCCCATAACTCATCTATCGTTTTACCCGCAGGTACTTCGGTAGCGGCATGTTTACCATTCTTCATGGCATAAACTGATACAGGGGTGTGCAGGTGCCAAGGGGTGGTGGAATAAACCAGGTCAATGTTATTACTTTCACAGAGTGCTTTCCAACCTTCTTCACCACTGTATTCTTTTGCTTTTGGCCTTCCCATTTTTTCCAAAACTTTTTGAGATGCTGCTACCCGGTCTGGATATTTATCACAAAGAGCCACAATCTCTAATCCATCAATATAGCTGAGTCTCTCTACGGCATCTGAACCCCGCATCCCCAATCCAACTATACCAATACGAACAGTTTCAATTTTTGGAGCAGCGTAGCCACACATATTAAAACGCTGTCCATCACTTTCAAATAGTGAAGAGCGGTCCATTTGCTCATCAGTAGCGCCGGATACTTTGGCAAAAGAAGGGAGGCCGGCAGCTAAAGCGCCGGTGCCAATAGCCATACGGCGGAGGAAGTTTCTGCGGTTAGTACTCATACGGGAAGCATTTGTGTCAACGCAAGTTCCTGAAATAATCAGAATAAAAGCGGCGATAAAAAAAACTGAAACAATCGTTTGCTGAGTGCTGCTATCAGGATTTCTTAAAGGTTTATTTCAGTTCTGCTGCTTTCATTGCCGGTGCGGTCAATAGCAGTAACAGCAATTTGTTTCAATGGCACTGTTGTTTTATTGACTTCAATATTGTTACTTAAACTGTATGATCTCTCATTCCTGTTAAGAATGGTATAGCTCCAGTTGCTTCCATATTTGTAGTAAACCACCCACCTGAATACGTCCTTTGCATCGGAATGGCTCCAGTTGATAGTTAATTTGTCAGATTTCGCAGTTGTTACTTTGGGGGCCTCCGGGGCTTTACTATCTAACCAGGGACTGGGGGGTACAATTGCATTATTCCTGTATGTACTTTCCAGCAATGCTTTGGAAAGACTGGAGTTCCTGGTGACTGATGATATACTCCAGTGTACGGCACCTTTGCTTTCAGGAACCATACCCCTTGTTATCATAATCTGGCTTAGTGTTTCATTTACTGATTTTACACTTGTATCTCTCCCTACACTCATTCCTGGCCATAAATGTCTTTTTTTCGTGTTTTCAGATTCCCACCACCCTAATAATACAGGGAAACTTGCATTCTGCCGGTTGATAGGCCAATATAACTGGGGAGTGAAATAATCAACCCATCCTTTGTTCAGCCAGAGTTTTGCATCAGCATATAATTGGTCGTACTGGTCAAATCCGCTGACAGATTCTGGGTAACCCGGCCGCCAGATACCAAATGGACTTAAACCAAATTTTACATGTGGCTTTGCCGCTTTTATTTTTTTATACAAATTTTCAATAAATACATTTACTGCCTCACGACGCCAGTCGCCTCTTGATAGCTTACCTCCGCTTTGAACATAAGCATTCCAGCTTACCGAATCCGGGAAATCAGCCCCTAAATTGTATGAAGGATAAGGATAGAAGTAATCATCAAAATGAACACCATCAATATCATATCTTTCTACAAGATCCATGACAACAGCAGCAGAATGGTCTTGTGTACCCTTTTGTGCCGGATCCAGCCACCAGTAGCCTTCTTTAAGATAAAGTGCCAGCTCCGGACGTTTTTTTACTATGGAGTGTTCGCTTATTTCTTTTCCATCTTTATGATGTGCCCTGTAGGGATTCAGCCAGACATGCAGTTCGATTCCACGGTTGTGCGCCTCTTCCACCCAAAACTCAAGTGGATCATAATATGGCGATGGGGCCTGTCCTTGTTTACCTGTCAGGTAATAAGACCATGGCTCAAGATCGCTTTTGTAAAGGGCATCACATTGTGGCCTTACCTGCAGGATGGCAGCATTGAAATGGTGTTTTTGTAAAAAATCAAGCAACTCTATTGCTTCTTTTTTTTGTTCTTCGGTACTTAAGCCCGGTTTACTGGGCCAGTTGATATTAGCTACAGTGGCAATCCATGCCGCTCTGAATTCCTGCATTACACTGCCGGGAATTCTGGTGGATGTGGTCGTAGCGGTTTTTTGTGTAGTGCTGCATGCAACTATCAGTAGCAAAATTGAGCTGATAGCTATAGCCTGAATGTAATGACGTGTCATTTCGCTTACTTTATTGAGTTGTTGTTGAAGGTTCTTTAAAAGTAAGGTAAAATGGCATGATTAATCCTTAAAGAGATCAGGTCTTCTCTCTTTTGTTCGCTCTATAGCTTGTTCATGTCGCCACTCGTCTATCAGTTTATGATTTCCACTCATTAGTATATCGGGTACTTTCCACCCACGAAAATCTACAGGCCGGGTGTATACAGGCGGCGCCAGCAAGTTATCCTGGAATGAATCCGTCAAGGCAGAAGTTTCATCGTTCAATACACCCGGTATAAGCCTGCCTATTGCATCCACCAGCAAAGCAGCAGGAATTTCACCTCCGCTGAGTACAAAGTCACCGATAGAAATTTCTTTGGTAACATAATGTTGACGGATACGTTCGTCAATTCCTTTATAATGACCGCAAATGATCAGCAGGTTTTCTTTCAGGGAGAAAGCATTGGCCATTTTCTGGTTAAAAGTTGTCCCGTCCGGGGTCATGTAAATGATCTCGTCGTATTTTCTTTCTGAGGATAATTCATCAATAGCTTTTGCCAGGGGTTCACACATCATTACCATTCCTGCGCCACCACCATATTGGTAATCATCCACCTGCCCATAATCATTCACCGCCCATTTGCGTAGTTGATGAACTTTAATAGTAAGCAGCCCCTTTTCCTGGGCCCTTTTCATCATACTGTGCTGGAAAGGACTTTCCAGCAGCTCAGGAAGTACAGTCAGAATATCGATGTGCATGCAGCAAAGATAGGAACTGCTTAGTTGCAGGAAACTTCCACAACGGAGCGACTTTCATTCACCGCCCTGTCTTTGGCTATCACCTGTATTTTATAGTTGATGCCGGTTGAAGCAGTGATGGATTCATTAAAACCAGTTGAGTTCGACCCGGGATAGATATGTACATCCATCAGTAATGCTCCCGTAATGTTATTGCTGACATGTATATGTACTTCGGCAATATATTCATTGTCCGTAATGGTACCGCTGATAGATATGGGTTGGCCTGCTGTGAATGATTGCCCGTTTACAGGAGTATTGATGGTGATAACCGGAAAAATTTTATCTCTGTCACTTTCTTTGTTCTTAGAACAAGAAAATAAAATTATCGCTGTAAATAAACAGGTATAGCCGGCCTTCATGCTTCAAAGTTATACTAAAAGAAACCCCCGGAGAGCCGGGGGTCGTGTAGAAACAAAAACCAACAATAACTCATTTTCATGAGTTACATAAGTGTATGTAATACTTTCACCTGGAAACAAAGCTAATGTCCATCATATCCGGAAAAACTGATTATTATCAATTAAATTATTGATTACTGTCAGGTTATAAATTCAAGAAAAAATAGTAATCAAAACTTTCTGAACTTTAATTCCATGAATATGTTTATGAGATATGAAAAGCGCTGAATTTATACCTGCTTTTATCGTTAGCAGTATGCTTCTTGTTTATGTTGTGCTGGTTTTTTTGGGTAAGGCCTCAGGTTTTGCAGCTTTTATTTTTACATTTTCACCATTATTGATGATTTGGCTGGTATATTCAGTAATCCGTCATGGTGAATACAAGGGAAGGGAGCTAAAACCTGACGAGGAGTTTGGGTATACGGATAAACTATGATCACGGATGGCAATCAACAGCTTCTCCCGGTGAGTGTGGTAATTCAGGACTGATGAATGGTATTCCGAGGTTAAGTCCCCGCATTATAAGTATTAGTCCCATAGCCACTACAAAATATGGGACAGCTTTTCTCAATAACTCTCTTGTTTCCACTTTCAGTTTTTGTCCGGCATAGGCCACCAGCATCATGGCAGGCAGAGTACCCAGGCCAAACATGGCCATAAAACCAATACTGTGATATACTTCGGTGAAGGATAGTGTGGCGGCTACGGCTACATATACAAGCCCGCAGGGCAATAATCCATTGGCCAGCCCCATTAAGAGAAAACTAAGAGGGCTGCCGGCATTTTTTAAGATTCTGCTGATTATTTTTTGTACGGCGGCATAAAACCTGTTTAGAAGACCAAGATGAAAGGTATACCGGTGAAAAAAGTATAAAGCTGCGAGTATCAGGACCACAACTCCCAGCCCAATAGAAAACCATTGCTGATACCCGGATATATAAATTCTCCTGCCGGCAAGGCCGAATACCAGCCCGATCAGGGAATAAGTAATGACCCTGCCAAACTGGTAGAGCAGTAAGGTGAAAAATTTTTGTGTTTTTGAAAGATGACTGACAGGTAATGCCAGGCTAAGCGGGCCGCACATACCAACACAATGCAGGCTGCCAGCTGCTCCAAGTGTAAATCCTGATATCAATACCGGCCATAGCATTATAAAACGGTCAGGCTTTTTTCTGAATAGTATGTTTTACCATCATGTGCCCAACTGATCTTCACTGTATAGTTGCCAGAAGCAATGTCGGTTAACGGGAATTGCTGTTGGCCATCCTCGTTTACCTGTAAAGTGAATTTTTTATCCTTTTTCTTGTCATATGCACAGTAGAATAAGACATCACCGCTAATGCTCTTGTTCTTCATTTCTTCCGGAAGTTGTAGTGTAATGCCGTTTTCTGATTGCGCCAGTGAAACGGCTGTGCTGAGTTCATTGGTTCGGTTAGATGCGTCAATCACCTGCTGGTAGCGTAATTCGCTTTTGTAATAGTCTTTTTCTACCAGTTCAAAGTTCGTACTCATAGAACGATACACCAGGTAGCCCATCCCAAGGCCGAAAACGATAAATGTGACCAGTAATTTGTTTCCCCAGTTCATATTGTATTGTTGGTTTTATAGTTTGCTGAAAGGTCCCATAAAGTTTGTGCTGATAGAGGTTACTTTTTTGTCACCTTCATATAAACCTATTTTCAGCCTTAATTTCCTCTTGTCGATAACATTTCTTGGTAGCACAACGAAAAATGAACCCGTTGCCTGGTCTTCTTCTTTCAGTAGAATATTCTCAGTGCCGATCAATTGAACATGCCCGGTTTTGCCGAAATCACCTTCCAATTTTAATGTAACGGGTATATTTTTTATTGTCTTGTTGATGATTTTAATGTTGTACAGGTTAGAAATACTGTCGGTGCCTCTTTCCTGGTAAAGCTGGCCTCTTGTCCGGACGATAGTGCCATCAATATCTTTTCGGCTTAGCAACAATGCAGTCAGTAAACCTGTTAGTACAAACAGTACAATGGTATAGAATTTCATTCTGCCGGTATAGCGGAGTTTATTTCCTTCAGCGATACCATTTTCGGAGGCATAGCGAACAAGGCCACGGGGCCTTCCAACTGCATCCATCATTTTGTCACAGGCATCAATACAGGCAGTACAGCCAACACATTCCATTTGTGTACCATTGCGGATATCAATACCGGTGGGGCAAACTTTTACACATTGAAAGCAGTCTATGCAATCTCCGGTATTAAGTTCTGCAGTTTGTCCCTTTTTAAACTTGCTCCTGGGTTCACCCCGCTTATAATCGTAAGCAACGATCATTGAATTCCTGTCAAGAAGCACACCCTGCAATCGTCCGTATGGACAAACAACTGTACAAACCTGTTCCCTGAAAAAAGCATAAACTCCATAAAAAACAGCTGAAAAAATTAATATCGCCATGAAACCCACAAAATGCTCACTTACCGGTTCGCTTATGATCTTTTTCAGTTCATCCATGCCAATAATATAGGCGAGGAAGAAATTAGCAATGATGAATGCTAACAGGTAAAATGCGATATGCTTTGTAACTTTTTTTCTGATCTTTTCAGTTGTCCATGATGATTTGTTGAGGATTTTTTGTTTGGCAGCATCGCCTTCAATGAGGTATTCCACTTTTCTGAAGAGCATTTCCATAAAAATGGTTTGAGGGCATACCCATCCGCAAAATAACCTTCCAAAGGCTGCTGTAAAAAGTACAATGAAGATGATAAAGGTTACCATCGTCAGTCCAAAGATGAAAAAATCCTGTGGCCAGAAGATCTTTCCAAAGATGATAAACCTGGCGTCGGGAATATTAAAAAGGAAAAGTGGTCTTCCGTTTAGTTTAATAAAGGGAAGCGCAAAGAACAATGCAAAGAAGCCCCAACTAACCCAGGTACGGATATTATAGAATTTTCCTTTAGGTTTTTGGGCAAAGACCCATTTTCGCTTTCCTTTTTCATCAACCGTTGCAATCCTGTCTCTGAAGGATTCATTGGTCTTTACCTCATTTTCTGTATCATTCTTTGCTTGCTGTTCCATTTTTACTCTCTTAGTTCATCGTCACAGAATTGTTCTTAGTAGCTGTAGTGTCAGCAGCGGGAGTTGCCGGTGCTTCTTCTTTATATAATTCGCCCTGTGGCTCCCTTGCATTGGCAGGTTTTGTTCCTCTAAGCGTTTTGATATAACTGGCTACTTGTGCAATCTGTTTTGGAGACAGATCATCTTTCCAGCTCTTCATACCATTCTTTGCACCGTATTTGATCGTTTTGAAGAGATCCTTGACATTACCACCATAGATCCAATAATCATCAGTTAGGTTTGGTCCAATTGCATTTCCACCACCCTCAACGCCATGACAAGCAACACATTTTGATGGGTCTGTAAATATTGCTTTTCCGGCTGCCAGATCATCTGCACTGGTGAGCAATTTAACAGTGTTCTCATCTACGGCATCACCTTTTTTCTTCATATGCTCCTGAATCCGGGCTTCTGCCCTGGCAACAGATCTTTCATATTCTTCTTTACTGGAAGGTGCAGTGTGAGAAACATGGTAGCGCCACAGGTAGATACCTGCAAAAATGATGGTGAAATAGAAACCATACAACCACCATGGCGGCAGCCTGTTATCCAATTCACGGATGCCATCATAATCGTGGCCAAGATCGAGGTCTGCTTCTTCGCTAACAGGTTTCAGTTTATTGAACCTGTCCCACCAGCTAAGTTTATTTCTTTTGATTTCAGCGATCTGTTCGGGAGTTGCGGTCTCGGTAACAAATTTCTCTTTCTCTGTTTTAAGAAGAAATTTTATATTGATCAATAACCCGATTATGATAATTAATTCAATAAAAAGTACACCGGCCATGATGTAAAATGTACTGGCTGACATACCAGCTATTGTTTTGGCAGCAGTTTCAGTGGTTTCAGGAGTAGTGCCCTGGGCGATAACACCTGTAGTGCTCAGGAGCATAAATAGTAACAGTACAGCTGTAGCTGACTGACCCTTTTCCAATGCTTTTTTCTTTTTAAGTTTTACATCAGCCGCACCAATCAGGATATTGGCCAATATGCCAATGACAATTAACAGCAGTAGCATCAAAGTTACCAGCATGATGATCATTGGATTACTGAATGGAGATGGGGCTGGTGGCCCTGCAGCCAAAACGGGTTGCAAAGCCCAGAGCAATATCCCTGAGAAAAGGCCGAGTATGTATTTTAAATTCTTTCGCATAATTATAAGCTTATTGGTTAGTTTAATTGCTTAGTTGTCTAATGGAATGCGGCTTATTTCCTGTAATTCCTTCTTTTTGGTTCTGAATACCATCGTCAGCATTACCGAAAAGAAGACGACAAATATTAATAAGGACACCAGCCCCATTATTTCCACACCGCTTACTTTTTCTAAATAATTAATGAATTTCATGATTCAGTTTTTTTATTTGTTTTCAGCAATGGGTTTCTTAGCTTCTCCCTGGATATCCCGGCCTAAGCGCTGCAGGTAAGCAATAAGGGCTATCACTTCGACATTGGAAGCGGTTTCGATCTTATCTTTTTTCAGGTTAGCAGCGATAGAATCTGCCTGGTGCATCAGGTCACGGTTGGCAATTTTATCATAACCATCCGGGTAAGGTACACCCAGCGTCTTCATGGCTCTGATCTTGGCAGGAGTTGAGCCTGTATCAATTTTGTTATCCAGCAACCATACATATCTCGGCATTAAGGAACCGGGTGATGTAAGTCTTGGATCATACATGTGAGTGTAATGCCATGAGTCAGGTCTTTTGTTTTTATCATGTCCTTCTCTTGCCAAATCCGGGCCAGTACGTTTACTTCCCCACTGGAACGGGTGATCATAAACAAACTCACCCGCCTTGGAGTACTCACCATATCGAGCTACTTCATCACGGAACGGACGGATCATTTGTGAGTGGCAGGTATAACAACCCTCTCTCACATAAATATCACGGCCTTGCAGTTCAAGTGGTGTGTAAGGCTTCACACTGGCTATGGTAGGCACATTTGATTTTACGAGGAAGGTGGGTATCATTTGCACTAAGCCGCCAATTGCTACTACAATCAAGCTCAACACCAGCATGGTAACAGGTTTCCTTTCAATAACCCTGTGCCAGTATTCTTTCTTGGGATGGGCTTCTTTTACCAATGGTGCCGCTTCTGCAGCTTCATTGGCAATAAACTTACCACTGACAATGGTTTTATAAATATTATATACCATCATCAATGCTCCGATCAGGTATAATGAGCCGCCCACACTACGGGCTATATACATGGGCTTGATATTGGTTACCGTTTGCAGGAAGTCGTATTTGATCTGGCCTTCCGGAGTAAACTGTTTCCACATCAGGCTCTGCTCAAAACCAGCCCAGTACAGGGGAACAGCGTATAAAATGATACCGATAGTACCCAGCCAAAAGTGATTAGTGGCTAATTTCTTTGAATAAAGATTAGTACCCCACATTTTCGGAATCATGTAATAAAGAATAGCAAAAGCAAGGAAACCATTCCAGCCTAATCCACCGATGTGTACGTGGGCTATGGTCCAGTCGCTAAAGTGAGAAATGGCATTTACATTTTTCAAACTCAGCATCGGGCCTTCAAAGGTGCTCATGCCATAACAGGTAATAGCTACCACCATAAATTTTAAAACAGGATCTTCCCGTACCTTATCCCAGGCGCCACGGAGAGTAAACAAACCATTTAGCATACCACCCCAGCTCGGTGCAATCAGCATAACGGAGAATACCACACCCAGGGATTGTGCCCAATCAGGTAAAGCGGTATATAAAAGGTGGTGAGGGCCAGCCCAGATGTAAATGAAGATCAGTGCCCAGAAGTGAATGATAGAAAGCCTGTAAGAGTATACCGGCCTGTTGGCTGCTTTGGGAAGAAAGTAGTACATCAAACCTAAAACCGGGGTAGTAAGGAAGAATGCCACGGCATTGTGTCCGTACCACCATTGCACCAATGCATCCTGTACTCCGGCATACCAGCTATAGCTTTTCAGCGCTGAAACAGGAATCTCAATGGAGTTAACAATATGCAGCATGGCTACAGTAACCCAGGTAGCAATGTAAAACCAGATGGCTACATACAGGTGACGTTCCCTTCTTTTAATAATAGTGCCAAACATATTGATACCGAAGATTACCCATACAAGGGTAATAGCGATATCGATAGGCCATTCCAGTTCGGCATATTCCTTACCGGTTGTTTTACCCATCAATAATGTAATGGCGGCAGCAGCAATAATGAGCTGCCAGCCCCAGAAATGAATCCAGCTCAGTTTGTCACTGAACATTCTGGCTTTACAGAGACGTTGTAACGAATAATAAATACCGGCAAACGATGCATTACCTACAAAGGCAAAGATGATGGCATTGGTATGCAGCGGACGAAGACGTCCGAAGGTAGTAGCGGCAAGATTGAGACTGCTTTCCGGATAATAGATCTGGATAGCAACCCATAAGCCGGCCAGCATACCTACAATACCGAATAAGATCGTGGCCAAACCAAAGGCTTTAACGATCTTATTGTCATAATAAAACTTTTCTACTTGCATAAGCTGGGTTGATTTTTAGGTTTATTGTGATTGCGTTTTGGTTTCACTAACAGGTTTGTCATCAAACAGGATGCGGGAGGCAGGAGAATAATCGTCTTCAAACTGGCCGCTGCGAACTCCCCACAGGAAGGCAGCAAGGAAAAGGCCGGCAACGGAAATGCTGGCGATAAGAAGTATTAGTATTACACTCATGTCCTGCTTTTTGGACCCGATAGTTATCGGGATTTGTAAAAGTATTTTGAGGGTACAGGGTGCCGGGTAATAATTATCACTCAGGGAACTGATTTTTATCATTTCCCTGTTCAAATAGCCTGTAATACAATGGTTTCTAAAGTTTCATCTGCCTGGCTAACCAACTGCTGCTGCCAAATGTGAGCAATAAAATACTTAATGAGCTGGCAGGCATCAGTATCGCTGCGATCAATGGCGACAAAGTGCCCTGCACCGCAAATGACAAACCGATAATGTTGTAAACAATAGAAAGTACGAAACTGGCTATTACGATATTTTTATTGGCCTTGCAAAGGCTGATGAATTTTGTCAGCCTTGGTAATTCCGATGCCCCGATAATGGCATCGCTGGATGGAGTAAAATTGTTGGTTTGCTCAGAAATGGCAACACCAACATTAGCCTGTTTTAAAGCCCCTGCATCATTCAGGCCATCTCCAATCATCATTACTTTTTCACCGTGGCGCTGTAATTCATGGATATACTGCAACTTGTCCTCCGGCTGTTGGTTAAACAGGAGAGTAGCTTTTCCTCCCAGCAATTTCCGGAGGTTTATTTTTTCTGCATCATTATCTCCTGATAAAACAGATATTCTGTAATTCTTCTTTACCTGGCCCAGTAAGGTTGACAGGTTATCCCTGTAGCGATTACTGAATTTGAAAAAACCCAGTAACTCCTTCTCAATACTTAAATAAACAACAGTGCCATCCTGGCGATTCTGGCTACCGGTTATGAAGCCATAGGAACCGAGTTTTACATGGGTATCATCTATAAATCCTTCAATTCCCTGCCCGGTGGTTTCTTTATAGTTCACTACATCGTATCGAATTCCAGTACTAAGATGCAGAGATAGGGCTTTACTCAGCGGATGCGAAGATTGCATGGCTAATGCAGCTGCCAGTTCTTGCTGTTTGCTGGTAAGGGGTTCACCTTCATAAGAAATATCCTGCTGCTGTGTGGTGGTCAGTGTACCGGTTTTATCAAAAACTACATGGTTTACATCTGCAATATCTTCGATGGTTTGTGCATTGCGCAGGTAAAAGCGATTCTTCCCAAGTATCCTTAAAATATTACCATTAGTAAAAGTATTGGACAGCAGCAAAGCACAGGGACATGCTATAATGAATATGGCGGTTACGGCCGGCCATATCCTTGAAGGATCATTGATCTGCCAGTAAACAGCAGTGCTGATAGCAATGGTAAATACAATATAGGTGAAATAACGGCTGAGCAGGTGAACAAAGGATACTGATTTCGTTTCTTCTTGCCGGAATTCATCCCTGTTCCAGAGTTTGGTAAGGTAACTTTGGGCTACTTCTTTTACCACCAATATTTCAATATTACCCTCTGTTTGTTTGCCGCCTGCATAAACCAGTTCTCCCACTTCTTTTAAAACGGGCAACGATTCGCCGGTAACGAAGCTGTAATCAATAAAAGCTTTTCCTTTAGTCAGGATACCATCAGCCGGAATGAGTTCTTCATTATGTATCAGCAGTGTGTCGCCCGGTTTTATATCGGGCAGTGTTGTTGGAACTTCTTTATTGTCCTTTAGTATGGAAATGGCTATTGGGAAGTAAGAAGTATAATCTCTTTCAAAAGAAAGCTGCCGGTAGGTTTTATCCTGTGCAATTCTGCCTGCGAGCATAAAGAAAACAATGCCGGTCATTGAATCGAAATATCCTCCACCGGTACCACTTAGTACTTCCCAGGCACTTCTTACAAAGGTGATGATAATAGCCAGTGCAATAGGAGCATCTATATTAAGGAACTTATGCTTTAAGCTTTTCCAGGATGACTGATAAAAAGGAAGGGCAGAATACAGAAGAACAGGAATGGCGAGCCCGAAATTCAGCCAGCGGAATATTTCTCTGAGCCCGGTTTCACTGGCATCTATGCCCAGGTATTCCGGAAAACTCATCAGCATGATATTGCCAAAAGCAAAACCAGCCACACCTATCTGGTAGACCATGCTCTTATTTATTGCGGGACGTTTTTCTTTCAGATCGTTGAGGCTGATATAGGGTTCGTATCCGATGCTTGTCAGCACTTCTGCCACTTTTCGCAGGCTGGTTTGTGCTGTGAGTAATACGATTTCTACTTCTTTTCGGGTAAAATTGACTTTACTGGAAACTACTCCCGGATCAAGGCGATGCAAATTCTCCAGCAAATACAAACAGGAACTGCAATGCATTTGCGGGAGGTAAAAAGTAACATGTATTTGTTTGTCGTCTTTAAAACTGACCAGCCGGAGTTGGATTTTTTCATCGTCAAGAAAAGCAAATTTGTCTTTCCTAACTTTGATCCGTTGGCTGATACCCGGATTTTCATTCAGTGAGTAATAATCGCATAGTGAATGTTCATTCAGTATCTGGAACACCATTTTGCAGCCTTCGCAGCAAAAATGTTTTTCCTCCAGCTGAATTTTATTGTTGGAACAAGCTTCACCGCAGTGATAGCAGCTTATTTTTTCTTTGGTAATACGATCAGGTGAAAGCATATTTTTCCAAAATAAGGTGCTAAAGTATTCCTCTGTTGAAATACTGTATTTGAGCAACCTCAAAAAATAAACTGATTTTTATCAGGTCCTTTCTTTGGCAACTTTGTGAGGAGAGTGGATTGTAACCAGTTCTTCTTCAACCGTATACTTCTTTTGGTTGTTGGCGGCCAGTGTCTTATATACCGTAAATATTAAAAGAAAGAGACCAACAAAAATAGCGATGCCGCTATAGGCAAACAGCTTAAACCAGGGTTGGCTTTTTTGCATAATGGAGGCAAATACTTCATTGTTGAGTTTACTACTGATTTTTAGCAGGCCACTGCCCAGCAGAGAGCCCCAGAACAGAAGAAGCGAAATATTTGTAATAAGAATACCCCGGCTTATCTGCGGTTTGCTTCTTTCAAATACTGCTCTGTTTTCGTTTTGAATAATGTAAAATACAGAAGCAAAAAGCAACATGGTGTTGATGCCAATAGTAGTGCCCATAGCATGCGCCACTGTAATGTGAGTGCCATGGGTATAGTAATTCCATGAAGGAACAGATATAGCTATGGCCAGTGTAAGATTCAGAAATATCCAGATATCGGTATAGGATAGCAGGCGATAAGGTATGTTATGATAATTCTTCCGGGCCTCTGTCAGGGTTTTTCTCCATTGCAGGATGATATATCCAAGGAT
This sequence comes from uncultured Chitinophaga sp., assembly GCA_964409055.1. Classification (GTDB taxonomy): domain Bacteria; phylum Bacteroidota; class Bacteroidia; order Chitinophagales; family Chitinophagaceae; genus JJ008. The sequence goes on from CAYPBW010000003.1 coordinate 43,844, forward strand.
CAGCAGTTCGGTCATACTTATCACATAGGCTACAGTTTTTACCCAGGGTGCCGCCGGTACAATGTAAGTATGATGCCCCCAGTTGAACATGAGGTTGGTTAGTCCAAGAAAATAAAAGAAGAAGGAAAGGGGTGAGCGGTTAGCTTTGGTGTCACCACTCATCTTCTCCATCACATACATGCCAGTACCGTACACCAGCATGTTCCAGCTGCCTACCATAGAGCCCAGGGCTTTCCACTGTACTGTCACATCCCTTACGATATTAGAATGAAAATAATCAAGTAACCATAAGTAGGATTCAGACAGCGTAATAAAGAAAAAAAGTATACCTGTTGACCAGCTCCAGATATATACAGGCGCATTTTTATAATCAGGTTTTAGCGTAAAAAAGAAGTTAATAGCAAAGGGTATCCATGACAGCATGATTACAGCTCCGAGTAATGGAGGAAACTCGAGGTATTCTCTTCCGCCAAAATAGCCCAGGAAAAAGCAGGCTACTATGAAAAGAGAGACTGCCGTGTGAAGAAAAAAATGTATCCAGGCGCCCTGAAGCCAGTAAAGAGGTCTGTTGGCAACTCTTGGCAGATAATAATATAAGCCAGCCTGTGCAGCAGTAAATATCCAGCTGATGACAAGATATACATGCAGGGGTCTTGTTTTTTGAAAGGCCAGTTGTTCTTTCAAAAATGGGGGAAGAATATATTGTAATCCGCCAATAACACCCAGCAATAAACCTATAAGCAAGTAACTCATAGAAAGCATAAGAAATGCCTTTGCAGTTTTGTCAGAAGCGTATTTAATGGAATTGGTAAGCATAACTGATCAAGGCCGGGATTTATAGGTGACTGCTGTTGAGTCAACATATTTTAAGTAGCTGATAATAGCATCTATTTCATCTGCTTTAAAATGAAAATTGGGCATCCTGGGGCCGCCTGCCTGCAGAAAGGCTTTCATATATATTTCTCCACGTTGCGGATCACTGTAGGCAGTTGTCAGTTCAGGGCCCAGGTACCCGCCTAAGCCATACAACTGGTGACAGGCTACACAATTGTATTGCTCGTATAAATATTTGCCTTGTGATACTTTTTCTGCCTGTTGACCCGATAGCTTTATCTCACTTTCCGTTCCCTTTGAATAAATGACAGTACTATAAACAGCATAGCTGGTAAAAAGTGTGAGAAAGACAGCTATTTTGATCATCAGCACTTTGTTTAAAGGGGCGAATGTATTTTCCGGCTTTTCGGACAATGGTGATTTTACTCAGCCCGATGCCTGATATTTCTCAATTAATCTACTTTTTTAATAGACTATAAAACAACCAATTTACAATGCTTTATTGACTTTAGTCTGGTTAGATTTGTTACAAATCTTTTTTATTGAATCTGCGTATGGCCAGCCACAGCGGAGCTGCTGTCCACAGCAACATAATGCCAATGGTGTAAAGCAGGCCGGTGCTGCTGGTAAAGAAATCTTTGTACAGGGCACTGGTGACTCCCATTAATGCACTGATGTCCATTTTCAGCGTAACGAAGATTCTTCCAACATCAATTGGGTTTAATGATATAAGGGGTAATGTAATTTTTTCAAGCGGGTAATCGCTCAGGTTAAATATCATAAGCAAAATAAGGCCATCAAAAATCAGGGTAAAGTAAAACCAAAGCAGTAAGGCTGCACCGATACCCCTTGCTTTATCTCTTGACCAGACAGATGCAAAAAAAGCTATGGCCACAAAAACAAGGGTTAAAGCCATTCCGGTGAAAAGCAGCGCAAAGCCGGTTTCATCAGGGGCATAAATCAAAATGGGTAAACCAACGCCAATCAGGAAGGCGCTAAGCAACGAGATGCTCACACCGGCAAACTCACTTATTATGATACGGGTACGGCTCATGGGCTGCGATGACATCAGTTCAATAAACTCGTACGAATTATAATAGTGAATGGTAGTGAACACAAGGCTTACCAGCGGCAAAACGATCAATACAATGTTCAGAAGACTCAGCATGGCCTTACTGCTATTTTCCTCCATATTGAACATGCTCAACGAAACAATCAGCAAAAACAGGGTATAGGCTAATACGATCTTGCTTCTCAGTATATCATACAGTACATATTTGGATACCTTCATCATAGCTGCAGGGTTTAATAGATTTTTTCGTCTTTTTTTACTTCTATTATCTTGTCAATCCACTCATTTGTGAGTTTTTCTCCTTTCATGATCCTGGCGATAGCTTTGCCAAGTCTCAGTTCCCCGGTTTCTTCCTGTATTGTCTGCATATCTTTAAAAAATTGCAGTTTACCTTCCTGCAGGTACATTACATGTGTGGTTAGTTCATCCAGGTCACTTAGTATATGGGAGGTAATAAGGATCAGCTTATTTTTTTTCTTTTCAGCAATGATCTTGTCTTTTAAGAGTTCAGATGAAAGCGGATCAAGGCCTGCCGTAGGTTCATCAAGAATTAGTATGGCAGGATCGAACAAAAATGCCAGCGCAGCACTAACCTTTTGACGGGTACCTCCGCTCAGTGTTCGCATTGGCTTATCGTAAATTTTTTCCAGTTCAAATTGCCTGATCAGTGTTTCATCCTGCTTATCTGCAGCTACTCCTCTTATATTTTCAATCATGCGAAAGAGCTGCCCGATCCTCATATTGTCTGGATAGCGGCCTATTTGTGGCATATAACCAATATTAGCCCGGTAGGAGTGATCGCCACTGATGACATGGCTGTCAACAGTAATCTTGCCTTTATCCGGACGAACCATACCCAAAATAGATTTGATAAGGGTGGTTTTTCCGGATCCGTTTGGCCCGATAAGTGAAATAACCTGGCCCTTTTGCATATGGGCATTAATATCATCCAGTACCTGCAGTTTCCGGAACCGCTTGCTGATATGTTCAATACTGATCATAGCTTCAGTGATTTCATCATTGGTTTTTTGTCTACAAGGTTTTCAGGGGTAAGGCTTGGTATGGCTTTTTCTGCTTTGTCAAGCAACTGAACGGTAAAACTTCTCAGCAGCATCAGGGCATTTGGATTTTGTTCAATGATCATTGAATACATACTTACAGGATGATAGGGGACATCACCCACACCATCTCTGTTAATGTCGTATCCTTCATATTTATCCCAATAATTGCCGCTGAATTCATTTAGCGACAGCGACCCGTTGGTACCAACGTCAAAGCTGTTACCTGTAAAGTTATTGCGCTGAAAACTATTATTCTCACAACTGGCCTGTACTTTAATGGCCCAGCCGTTTTCTTTAAAAATATTTCGCTCAATTGTCATCCGGCTGGTACCTTCCATATGAATGCCAACTGTATTTTTATAAAATGTATTATGCATGATATAACTGTCGGAAATATCTTTCAATAGTATTCCATATGCTGATGGCCCCCAGTTTTGGTCAAAATGGTTGTTTTCCATTTTTACCTTCTTTGAATACATCACGGCTACCCCGGCACCATTATCTTTAAAAGTGTTATTCAGGTAAGCATCATCGTTGGAAAACATGAAATGTAAGCCATACCGGATATTTTTTTCACTATGGTTATTTCGAATAGTGGAGTTAGTCACAAATTCAAAATAAATGCCGTCTCTGTGCCCCTGAACATTATTGTTCTCAATTAAGGCATAGCTCGATTTCCAGAGGTGGATGCCATTTCCCGTCAGTTGTTCAGATGTCGGAGTGCCGATAATAAAATTGTTCCTAATCGTGGCATAACTTGTATTTGAAACATGTATGGCGAAGTAAGCGTTGGTTATTTTATTTCCTGCAATGGTGACTTTTGAGGCGTCCACCAGTTTTATGGAAGCATAGTCGTTCAGTGCAGAATAACCCGAGTTTCTGAAAGCCAGGCCTTTTATAGTAATGTTTTGGCCACTTATAAGGAGGATTTCGTATTTATTTTCTCCATCCAGTATAGGATAGTTTTGACCAATAATGGTTACTGATTTAGTAAGTTGTAATGCTCCTTCTTTGTATAGTCCTGGTAAAACTGTTATACTATCAAAGTCTTTCGCAATTTCTATAGCTTTCCGGATAGAAGAGACCGGCTGGTTTTTTCCAACAATGATATTGCGGCCGAATCCGTTTGCCGACAATAGCAATAAAATTATAAGAGCAAAGCGGTACATTATTGTTGACTTTTGAACAGTTCATCCCAGGAATGTAATGTACCTTCTTTCGTACTGTTGGCTTTTTCTGCTGCTTCCTTTGATGAAAAAGCTGCGGCATTACTTCCCATCGGGCTTCTGAGCTGAGGGTTTACCCAGAAGGTTGCTTTGGTTACATCAAGGAAATCATTTTCTTTTTCAAAGTTGATGACTACTTTTTGTGCAATTTCTTTGTCTTCCAGGGTGCCGGATTTAAGAAAATTGATCATGCACACGAGATCATCGAATTTATATACTTTACCCTTTTTAGTAACCGCTTCACAACCGTATTTGGGATCCATAATTCCCATTTTACAGAAGTGGCAATTATCCTGTCCATACTTAAAAGGTTCAGGTTTTGCGGAGCAGGAGCTAAGGAACAGGCTAAGAAGAATTACAGGTGCGGCAAAAGTGGTTGTTTTAAGTTTTTTAGCGGCTTTTCGATGTTTATACCATTCTGCAAACCAAACGGCGAATGCAAGGCAGCCGGCTCCAATTACTATCCAGCCGCCTACATCAGGAAATGAATAAGAATCAAAGTTCAATAAGCGTTTGTGTCCAATAAGCGGCGGCTGATAAGACATGCCCGGCACTTGTATCGGAGCTTTTGGATCAAGGTTATGTCCGTATTTATATCCCCATTGGTAGAAATCATACATCGCTAACGCACCCCCTAAAACTGTCAATCCCAGGTAAGCGAATAAGAATTTTCGATTTCCTGTAATAGCAACCAGCATGCCTAAGAGCATAAAAAAACCGACTACATAAGGTAAGTATTTAAATTCCGGGAACATATCAACAGTTATGTGTTCCATCCCGATATAATGGTTCAGGCCATTAATTATTTCAACATCACCTGAGAGGCCATTTATCCATATGTTCATTGTAAGGCCTTCTGGATATTGTGGTGCAAAAAGATCAATACGCCAGGCTGGCAGAAAAAAAACAGCAATTAATGCACCGGATGCAAACGCTACTAATATCCTTGACGCAACACTCAATTTGTTATTCATAACCCTGTTTTTATTGACTTCCGGGGCATTACACCCCGGAAGTTTCAATTTTTAAACCTTCAACGAGAAAAGCTATTTTTTAGC
>CAYPBW010000004.1:0-41667 GCA_964409055.1 uncultured Chitinophaga sp.
TGAGCTTTCCTGTACCCGGAACTATCATGATTGAACCAACCGAAAGTGAAGACAAAGCAGAGCTTGACAGGTTTTGTGATGCTTTGCTTTCCATCAGGGAAGAAATCAGGGAAATTGAAGAAGGAAAAGCAGAAAAGAAAGATAACCAGTTGAAGAATGCACCCCATACACAACTAGTGGTAACCGCAGATGAATGGAAACATGCTTATTCAAGACAAACTGCAGCTTTCCCTCTTTACTATGTAACCCAAAATAAGTTCTGGCCCTCAGTAGCAAGGGTAAATAATACACATGGTGACAGGAACCTGATTTGCACCTGTGAACCGGTAGAAGCTTATATGGAGGCAGAGGCATAAAGTTTATATCTCATAAAATATTAAAGGCCGTTTAATTCAAACGGCCTTTAATTATACAAGGACTAATCTTTCAATTAGAATCTTGACCGGCCCCTCCCACTTCCATTATTTCCGCTATTTCCTCCATTATGCTGACCTCCACCCCGGTTACCATTATCTCTTCTCTCAAACTGGCGACCCGGCTGTTGCCTGGTTTCCTCTCTTCTTTCCATTTGTTGGGGTGCCGGACGCTGATAACCTCCATTATTATTTTCTCTCACTCTTGGTTCTCTTGAAGGTGGATTATTATTTCTGTTCTCACTGTTAGGTCTTTCAAATCTTCTGTCATTACCACTATTGCCGGGATTTTGGTAGACCTTTCTATCTTGCCTTTCCGTATTTCTGTTCATTCTCCTGCTATCAATCCTGTCATTGGGATCGGGTGTGCGGGAATTGTTATCATTTCGTTCAAATCTTCTCCGGTCATTATTATTCTGGGGTTGTCTTACATTATTATCGTCTCTCCTTTCAAATTCACGGCGCTGTGGCAGATTATTGTTCCGGCGTTCTGCAATATCGTTTCTGCCACCATTGTCATTCCTTCGGAAGAACCCATTATCAGACCGGCCATTTCTGTTGTCAGCATCTCTTCTGTCGTAGCGATTAAACTGCCTTGGAGTAAAATTCCGGCTATCATCTCTTCTAACATTTGGACGATAGACACTTACTTCGTTATTCCTGTAAAACGTTCGGCCGGGTGTATAAGTGTCACGAAATCTCACAGGGTTAATTCTGCCAATATACCTTTCAGCATCATACCTGCGGGGGCCCGTGCGGAAAACGTTACGGCTATAACTATAGTTATTAATAATAACTGTTTGATTGATGATTGTTACGTTTCGCCTCCAGTCAATACAGTAAGACCCGATATTTCTGTATGCTAAATAACGTCTTGGAGCAAAATTCCAGTAACTATAAGGCGGTGAATAGCTACCTATGTTGAAGTTTATGGAAATATTAATTCCCGGTCGTAATGGAGCCCAACCATAATAATCACCACCATCTCGCCAGGCTACCCAGGCAGGAGACCATTCATAACCGGGTACCCATACCCAGCCGTAATAGTCATCCTCTAACCATCGGCCGTAATGGAATGGAGCCCACCCCCAATCGTAGTCAGACACCCACATCCATTCATAATCATCCGTCCAGACCCAATGGCCATTGGTACTGTAAGGACGAAAATCAGGACCTGCATCGGGAACCCAAACATAACCATGCTCCGGGTACTCGATCCACTGGCCGTAGGGACTTAACTCATCATAAAAAGTCTGGTAAGTTACTTCGCCTCTGTCATCATAATACTGGGCAGAAGCGGTTTGTCGAAGAGAACTGCCCAGCACTATCACCAGTACTAATGCAGTCATTTGAAAAATGCGTTTCATGGACATACTTTTTTTGTAATAAATTGATGCATACGGAAAATTGTTAAGCGGTTTTCTTCTTTATTACATCCATATGACGCCATAACTATGCCATGATGGTTGTCACATATTTCACAGGATGTTCTTTTAGCAAAACATTGTATTACTGTTAACAATAAAAAAGGTGTGCATTTAGCACACCTTTTGCAAAAAAAATATTGCATTTGTCACATTCGACGAACCCTGAAATTACAGACCACATTACGGATAGTACCGGCAAAATCCATTTGTACATTGAAATTACCCTCAACAAAACCAGTACCCACGGGGCCAAACCCGGTAACATTAACTACGGGGCTTGCTGTAGTAACTGTCTGGGAATTCAAAGCAGCTCCCAAATAAACATTTAGGTTGTTAAGTGGTAATCCGGTAGCAGCGGCTGCATTGTTATCAAATGAAAAAGAACTATACGTGGTTGTACCAGCATTTTGTCTGAAAGCGAATATCCAGGTTTTATTAGTGTAAACACCGGCTATTGCAGAGTCTGAATAATTAAAATTATCAGGCGGGGAAACATAGTTATAAGGTGTGCCATCAATAATTAATTCCAGGAACTGGGCTGATGAGGTACCGCATGCCTGGACAGTTCCGACATTAACAGTACCGGTTGTGCCGCTTCCGCTTACCGGAACACTTTGCTGAATAGTAGTATAATCTACCCCAAGTACGGTAAAATTCACAGTGCCACTGCTGCATCGAAGAATAGTAAGGCTGAATGTGCCATTCGTTACCGGCACATTGTAGTAATTTCCTCCTCCCATATAAATTACAGCAGCACCATTTGTAACGTTGGCATTGGAGCAGTTGGTAACAGTTCCAGTAATAATAAGGCTGTTTGCTGCCGGAATATTTACAGTAATAACAGGCAATGTAGTAGCAGTGCTGAACGGACCGATATTCTGACTGTAAACAACATTATTACATTGATCAAGTACTTCCAGAACAAGTGCTTCATCTTTAGGTACTTTTCCGCAGAGGTTACCGGAAGAATCTGTTCTTCCGTAACCGAAAGTATTGTTTACTGTTCTTTTAATGCGAACTTGTGCGTTAATAAGCGGCTGACCATTCCCATCTTTGAATGACATACAAAGGTCAACGAGCGGAAATGGCGCATCACAGTTCCAGAAAGAGAAATGATTTACCTGTGCAATGTAGTTTGAACCAGTCTTTGTAGCTGTTCCTTCCTGCTTCCATCTTGCAGTTGCTTCATCAAAATGCCACAAATCGATTGTAGCCGGCGCATTACCCTGCAAGGAAGCCGGAATAGGAAAAGTGAGTTCTGCTGTCTTCCCCGCTGCTATTTTCAATGGCTGCCCTCCCGTTCCGGTTAGCTCCACCCCGATCATGCCATATGTGGAAAGTCCTCTTTCCTGGTTATCAGTGGTAATTCCTCTGAGGTCACCCATTAGTATATTGGGAAGGTCAGTTGAAGAAGGGTCAATCCATGCCATAGCCACATTTACGGTTCCAACGTAGGCAGCACCACCTGCATCTGCAATTGCATTAACAGGGATTACCAGTTTTGCTCCTCCCGAAATACTGATCGTTCCTCCTGAAGCAGCAGAAAAATTACCGGCATTGGTTTTGGGAATTAATTTTATGCGAACATTATTGATCCTACCGGCAACAGAAATGAAAGACCTGTAAGCATTAAAGTAACCGTTGTGTATAATCTTTACTGTTCCATTAGCTTTCGATAAACTTATATTCCTGAAACGGAAAGAACCATAGCGGTCAGTTGTTGTAGAGTTTGTACCACTTATAACAGTAGCCCCGGAAACCGGTCTGTCATTTTCATCAACCACGATACCAGTAACCCCTCCGGTCACCATTTCATTATCATTTACACCAGGGCTAACAGGTGAGCCGCCACCCGGACCATCTATTTCTCTTTGACATGCAGTGAGATATATTGCAGCCAGGGCAATAAAAATGACTGTCCTAACACGGTATGGGAAGTTGGTAGTTTTCATGATTGCTGGTTGTATTAAGTAAACTTGTCATAAATATACTCAGCTTTTTTCATCACAAAGCGATATTTGTGCGATGATCAACGAACTATATTTTTTCTTCCTTGGATGATAGTTCTATATAACTTTAAAGACAAATAAAAAACAATGGACCAGCAAATAATCAATCTTTACGACGAGTACACACATAAACCTTTGAGCCGGCAGGAATTTCTCCGTAAACTTAGCCTGCTGGCCGGAGGAACTACAGCAGCCATGGCTTTATTACCCCTGTTGGAAGTAAACTATGCCCATGCTGCGGTGACTTCTGAAGAAGATCTTTTTACCGAAAGAATTACTTACCCGGGAATTAATGGAGATATGCAAGCCTATGTGGCAAGACCCAAAAAAGATAAAAAATATCCTGCCGTAGTGGTGATACATGAGAACAGGGGATTAAATGCACATATAGAAGATGTAGCCAGAAGAGCTGCCAAAGCCGGTTTCCTCGCTATTGCGCCAAATGCCTTATCCTCATTGGGCGGCACACCTGAAAATGCTGATGAAGCAAGGGCAAAATTTCAGCAGTTAAAAGCGGAAGACAACCTGCAGAATTTTATTAAAGTATTTGATTACCTGCCAGGCCGGAAAGATTGCAACGGGAAATATGGATGTGTGGGTTTTTGCTGGGGCGGTGCCATGAGCAATAATTTAGCTGTAAATGTTCCTTCCCTGAAAGCAGCAGTAGCATTTTATGGTCGTCAACCTGCCACTGCAGATATAGTAAAAATAAAAGCCGCCGTACAGCTACATTATGCTGAAATGGACGAAGGGGTAAATAAAGGAATTGCTGCTTACGAGGAGGCGTTAAAAACCAACAAAATAACCTACGAACTCTATATGTACCCCGGCGCTCAGCATGCTTTCCATAATGATACGGCACCTACCCGGTATAATGAAGCCGCTGCCAGGTTAGCATGGCAGCGGACAATTGATTTTTTTAATAAATACCTGGATTAGATCAGGCTGCATCAAAACGCTTTTGCACAACTTTCCAGTCTACCACATTCCACCAGGCATTGATATAATCAGGTCTCCGGTTTTGGTATTTCAAATAGTATGCATGTTCCCATACATCCAGTCCAAGCAATGGAGTTCCTTTTAATTCACTTAAATCCATCAGGGGATTGTCCTGGTTGGGTGTAGAACCCACTATCAATTTCTTATCTGCCGTTTTTACGAGCCATGCCCAGCCGCTGCCAAAACGATTCTTACCTGCCTCACTAAACTGATTCTTAAAAGCTTCAAATGAACCAAAATCCTTTATGAAGGCCTTCAGGATTGCAGACTGCGGTGTATTGGATTCAACAGGGCTTTTCATACTCTTCCAGAAAAATTCATGGTTATAATGTCCGCCGCCATTATTACGCATCTTGGCAGAGTATTTAGAAATTTTACCTAATAAGGAAGTCAGTTTCTCAGAACCTGTATCGACAGATTCAGCCTTCACAGCATCGGCCAGGTTCCTGGCATAAGCAGCTGCATGTTTTGAATAATGTATCTCCATTGTCATCGTATCAATCACAGACTCCAGGGCATTGTAAGCATATGGCAATGGCTGTTGTTCAAATGGAATTTCTTCTCCGGCGATTCCAGTCATGGCTGTTTTACCCGTTGCACAAGCCCAGGAGGGTAATACAAAAGCAGAAATGCCAAACAAACCAGTTGCTTTTAAAAACTCACGCCGGTCTTTTACAATCTTCTTCATATATGTCAGGTTTTTTATTCAAATGAATGATTAAAGGTAAATCTTATTACAACATATAGAGATTGATTTATGTTATATGTCTGTAAGAAAGAAATAACCCTGTATTTTCAGGTCGCCTATCTTCGCATGCATGTTTTCCATCAAAAACTACTATGCCATTTTACAGGTAGAACCCTCTGCAAGCATCGCAGAAATTAAAAAAGCTTACCGCCGCCTGGCTCTTCAATATCATCCCGATAAGAACAATAACGATTCATACTCATCAGCTCAATTTGCCGAAATAAAAGAAGCATATGAAGTATTGACTGATCCTGTAAAAAAAGAATATTACCTGCAACAGCGCTGGTATAACCAGAGTATGGGATACCAGAAGACACAAGATATTGTAACACCCGTATCCTTGTTAAAACGATCCCTGGAACTCGAGAAATATGTTTCGAAACTGGATATTTTCCGGATGGATAGGGAAAAACTAAGAGACTACCTGCTCGAAATGCTAAGTGATGACACAATTAATAAGATAAAAGCCTTTAACGAACACTCAACCATAAAAAGTGTAATTACAATATTGCTAAAAACCATACATCCGTTGTCAGCGGAAATGGCTGGCCCCGTTATCAATCAATTAATAAAACTGGCTGACAAAAACGAAGCTGATATCCTCTTAATAAAAAATCATGCATCGGACACTCAAAAAAGGGACAAGTTTGAAAAGTACAAGCCGTTTGTTATTCTTTTCTTCACCTTATTAATCTGCGGACTTATCTGGCTAATGAGCCGTTAAGATTATCTTTGCCGTATGCACTATGTTTCTGTTGAGAGCCTGACCAAGAGTTACGGAATCCAGCCACTTTTTTCTGCTATTTCATTTCATATCGAAGAGGGAGATAAAATTGCCCTAGTTGCCAGAAACGGAACAGGGAAATCAACATTACTCAGAATATTGGCTGGTAAAGAAACAGCTGATGAGGGTAAGGTTTGGATCAATAAAGATGTGGATGTAGTACTTTTTGAACAAGACCCGTCATTTGTAGAAGAGCTGTCCGTTCTGGACAACATATTCTTCCATAACCATCCGGTTATTAATGCAATAAAAGAATATGAAGCGGTTAGTGAAACAAACAATGCAGAGAAACTCAGCACCGCTATTATTAAAATGGATGAACTGGGCGCCTGGGACTTTGATGCCAAAGTAAAACAGGTGCTTGGCAAATTAAATATTCATCATCTTTCCCAGCCGGTTAATACACTGAGCGGCGGTCAAAGAAAAAGAGTAGCCCTCGCAAAAACATTGATTGATATTGGGTTCGACCATAAACATGTTTTACTGATTATGGATGAACCCACCAACCACCTGGATGTAGAGATGGTAGAATGGCTCGAGCACTATCTTGATAAAGAAAATGTAACCTTGTTGCTGGTGACCCACGACCGTTACTTCCTGGATGCAGTATGTGATGAGATATGGGAACTGGATGGAAGCAATATGTATGTTTACAAAGGAGATTACGAAAATTACCTGGACAAAAAAGCAGCCCGCCTAGAGAGTGATGCCGCCAGTATTGACAAAGCCCGGAATCTATACCGCAAAGAGCTGGAATGGATGCGGAAACAACCAAAAGCCCGAACCACAAAGAGTAAAAGCAGGCAGGATAACTTCTACGAAGTTGAAAAAAAAGCAAAACAGCAAGTGGCCGATGAACAAATGCAGCTTGACATGAAGATGAACCGGCTGGGAGGCAAAGTAATAGAATTGAAAAAAGTATACAAGAGTTATGGCGATAAAATCATCCTGAAAGGATTTGATTACACTTTTAAAAAGGGGGAAAGGATTGGCGTTGTAGGGAAAAATGGCGTAGGGAAGTCAACTTTCATCAACCTGCTCCAGGGAATCGAAAAAGCCGACAGCGGGAAAATCAATGTGGGAGATACGGTAATTTTTGGCAACTACTCCCAGCAAGGGTTAGTCATAAAAGAAGATATGCGGGTTATTGAATTTGTAAAATCAATGGCTGAAAGCTTTCCTCTTGCCGGCGGCGGTTCATTATCTGCAGCACAATTCCTTCAGCTATTTCTTTTCGATCCTGATAAGCAATACACTTATATCAGCAAACTCAGTGGTGGCGAAAAAAGGAGATTGCACCTGCTCTCCATATTGTTCAGAAACCCCAATTTCCTTATACTGGATGAACCGACCAATGACCTCGATCTTCCCACCCTCGGTGTGCTGGAGAACTTTTTAAGTGAGTTCCCTGGTTGCCTGCTGATTGTTTCACATGACCGGTATTTCATGGACAGGCTGGTTGACCATTTATTCGTATTCGAAGGAGATGGGGCTATCAGGGATTTTCCGGGCAACTATAGTCAATACCGGTTACAGCAAACAAAAGACGAAACATCAATAAAAAAGCCGGAAGAAAAACAAACCGAACAACCTGCTAAAGAAAAAAGCAGGCGCCAGTTAACATTTAAGGAAAAAAGAGAATTTGAATTACTTGAAAAAGAGATCAGCGACCTGTCAAAAGAAAAAGAAGTTATCACTGAAAGGCTGAATAGCGGCAGTACCTCTTTTGAAGAACTGCAGCAATTGTCTGTCAGGATAGGTGAAGTAACCCGCCTGCTTGACGAAAAAGAACTTCGTTGGCTCGAACTGAGTGAAGTCGAATAACTAATCTATTATACTCTTCCAAGCATGAAATTAAAAACCTTATCCGTTTATTGCTTTCTGTTGTACTTATTTATTCTCGATACAGAAAAAAGCGCTGCACAAATCGTAAATATAGAAAGTGCCAGGATGCAGTCTGATACAATTGGATGGATGGGTAGCTTCGGCTCATCCTTTACCATGAATAAAAACAAAGTAAAAATATTCGGTGCCAGTGCAGATGCCCATCTTCAGTATAAAACCAGTAACGACCAGGGCTTATGGCTGATACTGGGCAATCTTAACTTCCTGAAAATTGAAAAGAATCGCTTTCTCTCAGACGGGTTACTCCATCTCCGCTATAACAGGAAAGTGAATGAATGGCTCCGTTGGGAGTTCTTTGGTCAGTTCCAGAACAATGAAGTCACACAGATAGACTCCCGTCTTCTCTTTGGTACCGGACCCCGTTTTAAACTGGCAAAGGCTAAAACATTCAAGCTATATGCAGCTAGTTTGTTTATGTATGAGAGGGAGAAAGAAGCTACAGATCCCGTCATCAGGCATAGTGATTTCAGAAATAGCAGCTACCTTTCATTTACCTGGCTGCCTAAAGACTATCTTGAACTGATCAGCACTTCCTATTTTCAGCCACTTCTTAAAAAATTCAGTGACTATCGCATCATGAACCAATTTGTATTTAGAGTAAAAGCAACTCCTCATTTTTCACTCACTTTAAAATGGAATTATTTACACGACCGTTTCCCTGCCGGAACTGCACCCAAAACGATCTATAATTTCTCAACTGGCTTTACCTACGATTTATAGTCTTATTCAATGAACTCGCTGTAAGCACGGATTGAATAATAACGATAACGACGGGAGTCATACTTTGTTCCGCATAAAACCGAATGAATAAACCCGTTTAATTCCACTTGCTGGGTATGATAGATACCCTTGTTTAAGTTGTACTTTAAGAAAAACTGAATCTTATTATCTGTGCTGCGGGCAATTTTCATGCTGTCTGTAGTGATATGATGAAAAGAAAAATCGTCTTCCATATCCTTAAGCATAAGGTGTGATCTGTACCAGGTTCCGCCGGTAGCAGACACCACCGATTTGCCATTGTATAGAGCCACACTGTCATTATACGCAAAAACATTCAGTGCCGCATCGCTGTTGCGCAATAACCAGTCTTTGATTTTGGTATAATAACTACTATCGTATCCATAATTACTATCAAGAAAACTAATTCGCTTAACATACTTTGGAATAATCTTTACTCCTGCCAAATAACCAAAAATGAAACTTCCGCCACCACTATGTCCATTCAGGTAAACTTCTTTCCTTTTGGAGAAAACAGATGAAACTGAATCGAGCAAACGGGGAATTGTATCCCTGAAACCGCTGTGTTTTTGCTTCCAGGCAGGCCAGCTTTTATAACTATTCTCCAGGTAAACCACAATAAAGTTTTTGTTTTTTAGCTGTTGCCTGATAAAACTTGTTTGCGCCTTAATATGCTGAATATCGAAATGCCAGTCATCCCCAGGTTGCATTTTCTTTCCCATGGTTTGCTGAGTTGTATTTCCGTTGGGAAGCGCATAAAAGACTACAATTGTTTTACGGCGTGAAGAAAAATCAGCTGGTTTATCTATCGTTATTTTAATATCACTGTAAACGCTAAAGGAATCAATTATTCTTTTATCCTTTTGACCTACAGCCGGTAGCGATAGAAATATAGCCAGTGAAAGAATAAGCCGCATTGTCAAATTTAGCCAGTTAGGCTCTGCTTTTTGATATTCATCGTAGTTTTCCTATAACTGTTTTGTTGCAAATATTTTTTCTGTACTTTATTTTTGCAGCAGTTTTTTCATTGGCTCCTATCCTTTCGGAATACCTGTTTATCCACTCCGGAAAAACCTGATTACTCAAATCTATTTTGAAAACTAAAATCAGGTTATGAAAAAAGTTCGACTCATGTTACAGAATGAAGATGTACAGGCCAGGCTGGTGATTGCAGGTTTTGTGATCATGTTTGGTTTGGTGACATTGTTCTTCTTCTAAAAACCGGCAGATCATAAACTCTGCTTTACAATTTGAAGCACCTGCTCCACTTCTATTTTTTCCATGCATTTGAAGTGGCCGAGGGGGCATTTCTTATACCCGATCTTGCTGCAGGGACGGCACCATAATTTATTAACCTGAACCATGGTGTGAGGCACCATGCTCACACCGTAGTAGGGTGTCATGCCGAATGAAGGAACAGTATTGCCCCAAAGAGAGATAATGGGTTTCTTATACGCTGCAGCTATGTGCATCAGTCCGGTATCGTTCGTAACTACCAGTTTTGCTTTCCGGACCAGGTCTGCACTTTCATTTAGTTTAAATTTACCACAGGCATTATACACTTTTACATCATCGATGGCAGCAATTTCATTTCCGGCAGTCACATCTTCAGGTCCTCCCAACA
The DNA here is from genome assembly GCA_964409055.1 of uncultured Chitinophaga sp. GTDB lineage: Bacteria > Bacteroidota > Bacteroidia > Chitinophagales > Chitinophagaceae > JJ008. Next base: position 10,648 of record CAYPBW010000004.1, read on the forward strand.
AAATCACAGGATGATTTAATTGCCGGCAAAACTCTTTCCACTTATGCACCGGCCATTGCTTGGTGCCCAGGGCGGCACCAATTACACAAGCCACAAAACCGGCAGAATGAGAAGCAGGAATATCATCTCTTTTCGTTTCTTCCTCTTTTGAAATAAAATAATCAAGCCCGGCCCCATCGTTTTTCACTCCAAACGATTCAACGGTTTTCAGGTAACGGTCTACAATATGGATCTTCGGCAAAAGATTCAGCTTCAGACTGGTGTAGATATACTTCTCAATGTTCAGCTTATAAAAGGAAAACGACTTTTTCTTTAAGGACGATTTAACCCGAAGCGTTTTGCTGTTATGATGCAAATCAATAATGTAATCGTAATTCTCTGATTTCAGTTCTTCGATCATTAACTCCCAGCTGTGCGCCAGCAAATGTATTTTGTCGATATATGGATTGTGCTGAACAACCGGGAGAAAGGAAGATTTTGTCAAAAAATGAACCTCAGCATCGGGCACCTGTTGTTTCAGGCATCGAATGACCGGCGTGGTGAGTACAATATCACCGATAGAAGAAAACCGTATGATAAGAAATTTAGGCACTCGATATTTATGGCGTCATTTCTTCCAGCTCAAGGAAGTTCATATCCTTATTGAAAGTTTCCCGGGTAAAAAGTGCTGCAATTACCGTTATCACCATAATGATAATGGCAGCTATCCATCCGGCAGTAACATAATCAGTCACCATACGCAGACCCTGGAAAAGCGGAAGAATAAAGATGGTAAGCATACCCCTGACCATATTGGGAATGGTAGTAGCCGCTGTAGCCCGGAGATTGGTGCCAAATTGCTCAGCACCCATGGTAACGAAAATCGCCCAAAAACCTGTGCCAAAGCCAAGTCCTGCACAGATCCAGTACATCATTGACGGGCTTCCGTTCCATTGTACCGTAAAAAACAAAACCATAAACACTGCAGTAATGCAGTAAAAAAGATATAATGCTTTTTTACGGCTGCGGAACCACTGGCTGACAAAACCTATTAATATATCTCCAACAGAAATGGCAGCATAAGCATACATAATAGCTCTGCCGGGATCAATCTCCCCCTGAATACCAAAATGTTTTCCGAATTCTTTTGAAAAAGAAACCAGCACACCAATGACGAACCAGGTCGGCAGGCCTATAAGTATACCCAGGAAATATCGCTTAAACCGGTCCCGGTTATTAAACAACATCAACAAATTGCCCCGCTGTACATCCATTTTTTTAACCTCATGAAACATTCCGGATTCAAAAACCGAAATACGCAGCAACAATAACCCAAGCCCCATACCGCCACCGATAAAATAGCAGGTGCGCCAGTCAAAATTTTGTTTCATTATAAAAGCCACCACCGCACCGGTAAGACCAATTCCTGCCACAAACGAAGTGGCGATACCTCTTTTGTTTTTGGGAATAAGTTCTGATACCAGGGTAATACCGGCTCCCAGTTCACCGGCAAGCCCGAGCCCGGCAATAAATCTCACCAGGCGGAACTGCATGGTGTTTTCCACAAAACCATTGGCAATATTTGCTAATGAATAAAGAACAATTGAACCAAACAAAACACTTAATCGCCCCTTTTTATCACCCATTATTCCCCAGATAATACCCCCGATAAGCAAACCAGCCATTTGCCACATGATGATACCTTCCCCTTCTGAAGTAATTTGTTCCGGGGTTAAATTGAATGAACGCAGGCTTTCTATCCTTGTAATACTAAATAGCAACAAATCATAGATATCGACAAAATAACCCAGTGCTGCCACAATCACCGGGATGGAAAGTATGCCATAGGCCTTTTGCTGGTTCATACTAGTTTAAGCGTTTGAATTTCCCGGTGGCGGCGGGGTTGGTTTCTTTCTGCCAGAGATCATCTTAATGATTACGGGAGCAGTGGTTACTAATACAATTCCCAATACAATTATTTCCAAATGCTCTTTCAGGTCGAATCCAAATTGCTGCAATATCCATTTCTGCAGGAAGAATCCACCCAGCACCATTGTTATAACCCAGGCAAGACATCCCACTATATTATAAAAATGAAATTTCTTTCTGTCCATTTCCACAATACCTGCTACGATAGGGGCAAAGGTTCTGATAAAAGGTAAAAATCTTGCCCCAATCACCGCAAGACCTCCATGTTTTTCATAGAAATCATGGGCCTGGTGCAGGTATCTTTTTTTGAAAAGCATCCTGTCACGCCAATGATACATGGCGGGGCCTACTTTTCTTCCTGTCCAGTATCCTACTGCATTGCCAAGTATACCGCACACTGAGATCAATCCGACCAGTATTAATAAATCCAGCCAATATGAATAATGGGAATACTGAAACCCAAACCAATCAAGTACCTGGTTGCCAAGTCCGGGTTTTAGCTCCCCGGCCTTGGTTTTTATTTCATGTGCATAAATGCCTGCAACAAATAACAGCGAGTCTCCGGGAAGAAAAAAACCGACAAATAAGCCTGTTTCTGCAAAAACCACAAAAAGCAACAGCCATAAACCACCGTTTTCCACATACCATTGCGGCTGCAATAAATTTGTCCAATGAAAAGCATCTAACAATATCAAATCCATTTTTCCTCTTTTATTCTATTTTTTTACTTAATCCCTGATAGCATCAGCTTCTCTTTCACTAAAAGCCAGTGCCTTTTTATCATCAAATTCACCTTCCCACCTGGCAATAACGCAACTGGCCAGTGTATTACCAATCACATTTACAGAAGTGCGGGCCATATCCATTAATTCATCAATTCCAAAAATGGCTGCAATCGGCCACAATGGAAGCTGAAACTGGTCAGCCGTTGCAATTAATATCACTAACGAAGCCCTCGGAACAGCTGCCACACCTTTGCTGGTTAACATCAGTACAAAGCACATTGTAATTTGTGTACCAATACTCATGTGCATATTAGCCGCCTGTGCTACAAAGACCGAAGCCAGGGAAAGATATAATGTAGTGCCATCAAGGTTAAATGTATAACCGGTAGGAATGACAAAGGATACAATTTTTCTTGGCACCCCAAATTTCTCCATATTCTCCATCGCTTTGGGAAGTGCAGAATCAGAACTGGTAGTGGCAAAGGCAATGGAAACTGGTTCCCTGATAGCCTGTACAAATTTCTTTATCGGCAATTTTATTATTAAAGCTACCGGCAGTAATACACCAAAAAGGAAAACAATCAATGCCGCATATAATGTTAATACCAGTTGAAACAGGTTTTTGAGGATGTCGATTCCAAGGTGCCCAACGGTAAATGCCATGGCAGCGCCGATACCAATGGGCGCAAAGTACATGATGATGTTGGTAAACTTGAACATGGCCTCGGACAAACTCTCACAGGCCCTGAGCATTGGTCTTTTCTTTTCCTCTTTCAACATGGCAAGGCCTATGGCGAACAGAACAGAAAAAACAACAATTTGCAATACCTTACCATCATAAATTGCCTTTATAAAATTGGAAGGAAAAATATCAACGATATGTTCATCCCATGATAATGGTTTGGTTTCAGGCAGCTTCTCCAGCACTTCGGGCTGTATAATGCCTGTGCCAGCCTGTGAAATATTAATGGCAACGAGGCCAATAATCAACGCAATGGTGGTTACAATCTCAAAATAAAGTAATGATTTCCAGCCCAGCCTCCCCACCTGTTTCAAATTAGAATGCCCGGCAATACCCACAACCAGGGTAGAAAATAATAACGGTGCCACAATTGCCTTCACAAGGTTCAGGAAAATCTGTCGCAAAAATTTTAAATCCTGGGAAAAAGCCGGGTATTCATAGCCAATAAGTACCCCCAATACCATAGAGACCATGATCCATGCGGTCAGTGATTTTTTATACCAGGCATATACACATAAAGCCGCAATAAATACCCACCGGCTTATAGAAAGTGCTGTTTCCGGAATAGCAGCAATATTATACCAATAGATTACATGCAGAATAGATACGATAGTGAATAACAGTAAGGCAAGCTGCCCGGACCGGCGTCTGTTCATAGTTTAAACTGTGAAGTTTCAAAACTAAAGGTTTACGGTCAATTGGGAAAATCCCTTGAAATAACCACCGGTAATTCTTTTGCCCTGCTTTTAGCGGAAATCTGTATTTTCCCCTCTTCATAAAACAGAATCAACCCAAAACCAACAAATAAAATGTCTGATCACCAAACTTCCTTTAAACCCACTCTCAGCTTATTTGATGGCACCATGATCGTTGCAGGGTCAATGATTGGATCCGGTATTTTTATCGTCAGTGCAGATATTGCCCGCAATACTGGCAGCGCCGGATGGCTTATTGCTGTGTGGCTCATAACAGGGTTCATGACACTTACTGCAGCTCTCAGTTACGGGGAACTTAGCGGTATGTTTCCAAAAGCGGGGGGACAATATGTTTATCTGAAAGAAGCTTACAATCCGCTGATGGGATTTTTATATGGCTGGAGTTTTTTTGCGGTGATTCAAACAGCCACCATTGCTGCTGTGGGTGTCGCCTTCTCAAAATTTCTGGCTTACCTGGTTCCGGAGTTGGGCAATAATTACTTCCTGTTTGATGCAGGGATAACAAAAATCTATTCGGGACAATTAGTAGCAATATTCATCATTTGCCTGCTCACATATATTAATTCAAAAGGAGTCAAGGAAGGTAAATTTATACAGACGTTATTTACATCTGCCAAACTTTTGGCGCTTTTTGGCCTTATCCTTTTTGGATTTATTCTGGTGAAGGAAAGCTTCTGGGCGGAAAACTGGAAAACAGGATTTTCCGCTATGCAGGACTTTGGTCAGAAAGACGCTACAGGCCAGCTACAGCCAACTTCATGGACTGCTATTTCCGGCAGTGTGCTGATGGGTGCTATCGCAGCCGCCATGGTTGGTTCTATTTTCAGCAGCGATGCATGGAATAATGTAACATTCATTGCCGGTGAAATGAAGAATCCAAAAAAGAACATTGGTTTAAGCCTTTTCCTGGGCACATTGATTGTTACAATTATTTATGTTTCTGTAAACCTGATGTACCTGAATGTACTGCCACTGGATGAACTGGCTTTTGCTAAAGATGACCGGGTGGCAGTAGCGGCAGCAAATAAAATATTTCCATCTTTTGGCACCATCCTGATTGCGTTACTGATCATGGTTTCTACATTCGGGTGTAACAACGGACTGATACTGGCCGGCGCCCGGGTGTATTATACCATGGCAAAAGACGGGTTGTTCTTCAAAAATGTAGGCGAGTTAAATAAAAATGCTGTTCCCCAACTGGCATTATGGATACAATGCATTGTAGCAAGTATCTGGAGCCTGAGTGGCAAATACGGGCAATTGCTGGATATGATATCTTTTGTTGTAGTATTATTTTACATGCTTACCATCGCCGGCATTTTTATCCTTCGGAAAAAAAGACCGGATGCCGAAAGACCTTATAAAGCCTTTGGCTACCCCTTTTTACCGATAATTTATATTGTAATGGGAGCAGCATTTTGCCTGCTTCTAATCATATATAAACCGCAATTTACCTGGCCAGGCCTCATCATTGTACTGCTTGGTGTTCCTTTGTATTACCTGGCTATTTCCGCCAATAAAAAACAATCATAGAATTTTGGTTTCAATACTTATCTTAGTCACTTAATAAAAACTAACGCATGAGTTTATTTGTCAAAAAGCCACTGGACCAGGTATTGTCGCAGGCGGCTGATAATGAAAAAGGACTTAAACGAACCCTTGGAGCTGCCAACCTGATTGCCTTAGGCATAGGAGCTATTATTGGTGCAGGTTTATTTGTAAGAACTGCCGCTGCCGCCGGACAGGCTGCTGGCCCGGCTGTAACATTATCATTTGTGGTAGCAGCAATTGGCTGCGCATTTGCCGGATTATGTTATGCTGAATTTGCTTCCATGATACCGATCGCCGGAAGCGCATATGCTTATTCTTATGTTACCATGGGCGAATTGATTGCCTGGATTATTGGCTGGGCACTGATTATGGAATATGCCCTTGGAGCCGCTACTGTATCTATTGCCTGGAGTGAATACTTAAATAAGCTGTTAGGAGGGGCTATTCCATATGAATGGTGCCATTCGCCGTTTGAAAGTTTCACCGATTCGGCCGGTGTACATCATTCAGGTATTATGAATGCTCCGGCATTGATCATCTTGCTTGCCCTGACCTTGCTACTTATTAAAGGCACCCAGGAATCTGCTTTTGTCAATGCCATAATTGTATTTATAAAAGTTGCTATTGTTATCCTGTTCATCGCCCTTGGATGGCAATTTATAAAACCGGAAAACCATACACCTTATTTGATTCCGGAAGGAACGGCTGCCGTAACTGACCAGGCCGGTAAGGTGATTGCCGATTATTCCGGCTGGAATAAACATGGCTGGGGAGGTGTTCTTGGCGGTGCTGCCATTGTGTTCTTTGCCTTTATTGGTTTTGATGCAGTAAGTACCGCAGCACAGGAAGCAAAAAATCCAAAAAGAGATATGCCTATTGGTATCCTTGGCTCACTCGTAGTATGTACGATACTATATATTCTCTTTGGGCATGTGTTAACCGGAGTAGCCAACTGGAAAGACTTTGTCGACCCTGAAAAAGGAAGGGAAGCTTCCGTAGCTTATACTATTTCCACTTACATGAAAAATTATGAATGGCTTTCTACTGGTGTAACCGTAGCAATACTGGCTGGTTTTTCTTCTGTAATACTGGTGATGCTGATGGGCCAAAGCCGGATTTTCTACACCATGAGTAATGACGGATTGATACCTAAAGCATTTGGCGACCTGCATCCCAAATTCAAAACACCTTATAAAGCCAACTGGATACTTTTTGTATTCGTTGGCGCATTTGCAGCATTTGTTCCAGGCCATGTTGCCGGTGACCTGACCAGTTTCGGAACACTTTTCGCCTTTGTACTGGTTAGTATTGGCGTTTGGATTCTGCGGGTTAAAAACCCCAATATAGAACGACCATTTAAAACGCCACTTGTTCCTGTTGTTTGCAGCCTCGGAGCTATTATTTGTACCGCTATGATTGTTGGCCTGGATGCACAAACACTTAAAGTAGCCTTTATCTGGATGGCCATAGGTCTTATTATTTACTTTGCCTATAGCCGTAAAAAAAGTCATCTCAGAAAATTTGCCGATGTGTTGCCAACAGCTGATGATTTTGAATCAACCAAACGCTAAACAAACTTTCATATAGTCAACAAAACCGCCTTCGGGCGGTTTTTCATTTACCCCCATTCCCGTAGATTTGCAGCCTCAAAAGTGAATTGACTCATGGGAAGAATTTTTGAAGTACGTAAAGCCTCGATGTTTGCACGGTGGGACCGGATGGCCAAACAATTTACCCGTATCGGCAAAGAGATTGCCATTGCAGTGAAAGCCGGTGGCCCTGACCCGTCTACCAATGCCGCCCTGCGTCGTTGTTTTCAGAACGCCAAGAGTGTGAATATGCCCAAGGACCGTGTCGAAGCTGCTATTAAAAGGGCAATGGGCAAGGAGATGGACAATTTTGATGAAATTCTCTATGAAGGCTACGGGCCACATGGCGTTGCTATCCTGGTTGAAACAGCCACAGATAATCATGTAAGAACAGTGGCCAATGTAAAATCACACTTTAATAAAGGAGGTGGTACGCTGGGCAATAGCGGCAGCGTCTCCTTTCAGTTCAAGAAAATGGGTGTTTTCAAATTAAAACCAGAAGGATTAAATATTGAAGAACTTGAACTGGAACTGATCGATAATGGACTGGAAGAAATGGGAGAAGGTACCGGTGAAAATGGTGAGGACATAATAGTACTTCGTTGCGGCTTTACGGATTTTGGAAATATGCAAAAAGCCCTGGAAGATAAAGGCCTCACTCCTATCAGTGCAGAAGTAGAATGGATACCTTCAACTACAGTACCCTTAACAGATGCACAGGCAGAAGATGTAAGTAAATTGATCGAAAAACTGGAGCAGGATGATGATGTGCAAAAGGTGTTTCATAACATGGGATAATCTTTAAATCAAAAAACCGGATATTAATTCCGGTTTTTTGATTTAAGTACTTTTTCATTACCGGCACCTTATAGAAAGATCATTACCCCTATCCATCACCTCTACTATCTGAGTAGCCGCAGGAAATCTGCTTGGCATTCTTATAAAAGTCAATATTCCGTCGGTAAGCGCTACAGAAATCTGATCAAGTGTGGCGGCTTCCCTTAATACGGATGCCAGCATAAACCGGGCATTGAAAAATGCATTTTGTACGGGATCCTTAAAAATTTCAGTACACAGAGCAGAAAGCACTCCACAATCGGCGCTGTAGTTATAACCAAAATCAACCTGTATATCCCATGGATCATACAATACCCTGTTACTTTTTACAAATGGCCTGACGTTAATTTTGATACTAAAGTTATCAAGCTGAACAGAAGGGGAACCAAACATACAGCCAACGTCATTCACACATTCTCCCCTGAATTCCGGGCCATCGCTTTCCCAATTCACACTTAAACGTAGATATTGCTGATTAACATCACCTCTGATATTTCTTAAATTAATATCGTAATAATTGTATCGCCTTGGTGAAATCAATACCTCCTGCATTTGTGTAAAAAACATTGTATCAGTTCTTATTTCATCAGGAAATTTAATCCAGGAATCATTGGGCTTAAACCATGAGTCACCAACCCTCGGGCCATAGGTATTCAATCTTCCTTTTGTGCCATTTAGTTTGGCAGCTACAATGGATGATAGTAAAGATTTAGCAAGGTTGTACTCTCTCACTCCAGAAGGCAGCGGTTCAAGTTCAACGACAAACCCGTTAAAAAATATACTGACATAACTATCGTCATTTGTATTATTACCGATGTCTTTACTTTCACCATCCCCATTTACAATTAAATGGCTTACCGGCCCAATCCGGGAAGCAGGGCCTACCCTGTTTAATCCACCTCTTGCAAGCTTTGTATTAAACTCACTTACCAATGGACCCGGCGTAATAATTGATCGAATTTGCTTTCCGGACGGTGCGTTATAAATAAGCCTTGTTTCATTTATTTCTGCAGCACTTCCATCACCCTCTGTTTCTTCCAATCTTAAATTTATAAATGCAATAATCTGTCCTTTCCCTTCAGTTACCTCAACCCTTACGGTACCGGTTACTCTTGGCCCATGCCCCCAAAAATCCCTGTCACCTCCTACCCATTGAGGAAAAATTTTCTCTTGTTTGGCAGGAGCTATCAATGTTCGTTGTGCCAATAAAGAATTAGCTAAAAAGACTAATGCAGCCAGAAAAGAAATGTATTTCATAACACTGGTTTTAATGGTTCCTTTAAAGTTAACCAGTATTATTTTCAAATGCAAAGGAAGTTTATGAGAAAAAATTTCCCCAGGGTTACCATACAATCCAGTCAAACTCAATATTTTCTTTCCTGGAAACCGGCTTTTGCAGGCCGCCTGTAAGTTCGCCTACCTTACGGCTAACATAATTTTTAAGTTCGGAAACACTAACCATCCTGTCATTATTACCCCCCTCCTTATCAGCAAGATCTTCTTCAATTCCTTTTCTGATACAATAGGTAAACACCCCATTATTCCATTTATCAGACTCAAACGCATATTCCATACCACCCGCAGCAGAAATAATTACAGCGCCGTTACCGGAGGAAATATCTGCAAAAAGATTCTGCATCACTTCATAGGAGCTATTGGCATCAAGGGCCGATTGTGACTTTTCAATGATGATCCCTCTGGAAGCTATACCAGTTATCATTCCTTTATCTGCAGAAGTATCTTTCAGCATTAACTGGTTATCTTTCTGCCGGGCCAATATCTCCTCTTTATCCAGTGCACCGGAATGACAGGCGTCAATCAGTAAAAGTTTTTTCCTTGCCGGAATACCATCTAACAAGGCCTCGAGGTCTTCGTACTTCAGACCCCGCAACTGCGGCTTTTCGAAATCAACATCATGTGTGGCAAAGTAAAAATCCAGACTATCACTTAATAAGCCGTGCCCATTAACGGAAATAATTACCCTGTCATTTATTGTTGTACCCAGCAGCTTTTTCCTAAGTGCAGTAATATTTTCCTTTGTTGCATCGGCATCAATCAGGGTATCCACCTGAATATTTGAAAACAAAGAGGAAAAAGATGCAGCGAGGTCCCTTACGTCTTTAGCCGCATAACGCAGATTCATGGTGCTGTCCTTATAATTGGAAACAGCAATACCAATGAAATATGTTTTCATTTTCTCTGCAAGCTTATAGGTACTGTTAATGACCATATTCTCTGCCAATGAGGCTGCCCCTTTTGTATTAGTACAGTAAATTTTAAGTTTGTTGTTTCCCGGCGATAATGGTATTTTAACTTCAATTTCAGTATTATTTACATTCCCCGGAATCAATTTACCGGCTGAACCAAAAATGGAATTATTATTCACCAGCACCTGCAGCGATTGCAAAGGATATTTTGCATCGTAACATTCTATTGTTAATGTAAACTCCTGGAGCGATGTACCCGGTTTTACGACGAACTTATCTTTCATTCTTACAACCGGTAAGTGCAATTCATTGCCAATTTCTGACTCACTGAGATTTAATTTCTTCAACCGTTTTCGCCAGGCCTGGTTGAATAAATTTATCAGTCCGGTATCAGCTTTACCAAGATCTTTTAACACAATATCCGGCCGGTTATACCGGACATCAAATTGTTCAAAACCATATGTGCTGTTGTTATAAGTAAACGAAACAGCCTCCAGTGTGTTTTTGGGAGCCAGGTAATATCCGTCTGCGTTAACCAGCATAAAGTCTTTGCCCCGTGGTGTATATATGCTGCTGATCAGCTTTCCTGTTGCGATATGATACAAATTTACTTTACTGTCAAATCCACCCGTTGCCAGTATTTTATTATCATGACTAATACTCATTATGCCATTTTCATACTCATGGTCAAATCTTTCATACAAAACCTTGTCAGTTTTTGTATCCAGTGTTACAAACTTATCTGCCACTTGCACAACCAGGTATTTGTAATCCCATGACATCACTGAGCCATAGCAATAGCTTTTGCTATTATGCACCGATATTTTCTTTAACAGGCGCAAATTATTTGCATCATACTTGTAAACCAGGCTGGAATCACAGGTTACAAAAAGATATTTTGGTGTTACCTCGATTGTTTGGGGAAAATCTGCTTTAATAACCCCTATTAAGTCCCCCGTTTGAGGATGAATGACCAGTATTTCCTGGTTTTTCCCGATGGCATATAAGCGGTTTCTGATACTGTCATAACGTAAAAAAATCAAACTCTCACGGTCTCCCAGATTATATTTACCGTAAAACAATTGCTCTCCGCCAGGCAAAGAAAAACCAGCAATACTATTGTTGATTCCACCGATGAAAATCCGGCTATTATCTGCGGACAATTCAAACCTTCTTAATTCTTCAGTTTTTTCAGGCAGGCTAAGTGAAAGTTTTACCTGTTTTGAAGCTATATCATAAAATTTCAGGCCGGGTCGGACAAGATCATTGTACAAACCCGTTTTCCCATCATTCAAAAGGATGTTATTATTCAGAAAGAATAACGACTCATTATAAAGATGAGTTGTTGCTCCATTCCGGAGGTCAATTTTAGAAACAGCATCATGTACGATCACCAGTTCATTATCATCTTTTGTGAATTGAACAGACAATGGAAGGTTAGCATAGTTCTGAAGGTCCTTTGAATTTACCGTTGCGTTGGTATGAAAATCCCATCCCGAAAAGTTAAACACCCGTAATGGGCCGCCCAGGCTCATTCGACAAGCTAACGAGTTGCCATCCGGGCTGAAAACCATGTCATACAATCCCTGGAATTTTTCCATTTTAAAGCCATACACCTGCTCCTTTAACGTTGACAACTCAATAATATCCAGTGTATCACTTTTTAATGCCAGGGCCATATACCTGCCATCCGGTGTAAACGATGGAAAAGCAATATCGACTTGTGTAGCATTTGAATAGTTGGGCCTGATATTGAAGTAAAACTTGTTGTTCTCCAGTTTCCATACCCTTATAAGTGTATCTGAAGCCACAAAACTCAGGTATTTGCCATTGCTGGAAACACTAACATTCATGATTCTCCCTTTTGCTCCATACCAATGATCCCAGTCATTGGTGGTCAAGTTCCATTTATACACCACACTGTCAGCGCCACCTGAAAAAAGATAATCACTGTCATTGGGCATGTAGCATAAGGAAGTAACTGAGCCCCGGTGCTTTTTCAATGTTTTAAGAACTTTGCCGGTATGTATATTGATGAATTTTACCAAAGAATCTCTTCCACCGGCTACCAGAAACTTTCCATCCGGTGAAAAGATTACTGCTAACTCTGGCTTTGGCCTTTTTATCGTATATAACAAAGAAAAATCATAGGCGTTCCATACTTTAATAGTACTATCCTCTGAAGAGGTGGCTATATAACGTCCGTTAGAACTGTATTGAACAGAATTGATCTCTAACTGGTGAGCAGCAAATGAAGTAATGGTTCTCCCCGAAGAGAGGTCCCACACTTTTAATATTCTGTCATAACTACCGGCTGTAGCGATGTATTTAGAATTTGGCGAGAAGGCCATCAGGTACTGAAAAACATTACCGGTTTGAACATTTACGCTTATTTTATTTGCCTGTTCCAAATTCTTTACAGCATTTTCAACCCATGTAATTCCCTCTGTATTACTCGTCAGCTGAAATTTTGCAAGAGCCAATTTAAAAAAGTCATTAGCCTTCTCCTTTTCCTTTAGTTTTTTAAACGTATACCCAAACAAATAATAAGCCCATCCCTGGGAATCTTTTATATCGAGTGCAATTGTGGCATCCTCTAACAATTCAGCCATGTATAGAGCTGAATCAATATTATCCGAATTGGCCATCAGCATTCCATCGTTAAACCACTTTTCGATCAGGCCATTATCTTTTATGCTGGAAGCAAGGTTAGCGGCCATATTTTGTCTCGCCTGCCGGTTACGGATATTTACCAGCCATGGCATTACATCAGTGGGAGCAAGCGGAGTATTATTTATTACCCAGGTAGCATAAAACTCAGCAAACTTGGGAGCTGTACCTAAATAGGTTCTGGGATATGCATTTATATAGGAGAGAAAGAGGCGTATATGCTCCGGCTTGCTTTGAGACATAGCCCTCATTACATTATCCCCTGCAAAAATTCCTTTGTCGCCTTTTACATCCACAAAATCTCCTTTGGCAGTATCTTCTGCCAGCAAGGAAACAATATCGTCAACCTGGTTTTTGAAAATAGCAGCTAAATCCCTGTTCGTAAGAGAATCTGCATAGTAATAAAGATAGCGGGGATGAAAAATGATTTGCTTGTAGTTATCACTAAAAGTAATAGCCTGGATGAGTGTTTGACCAATATCCAGTTTTCGCCAGGATAACGGAATATTGGTTTTTAGTTCAACGAGGTCCCCGGCCTTTACATACAAAGAAGAATCATACCTGGCATAGGCAACACAATGGTTATTCCCGATTTCACGGATATAGCAGTTTACCAGTCCAAAGGGTCTTTCTCTCTCTCCTTTATTATATCTTGATATGATACCACCTTTTTTAAGAGAATCGATGATGCCGTCATACTTACCACCCTGGATAACAATACGAATAGAATCAGCAGAAACCTTCTCAACTTTCTCAATGACATAAAACATGGCCGATTCTTCTGTTGCAGGTACTTGCGGGTAGTCAAATACAATATTTTCGGTGCTTATGTACTTATGAAGTAAATTCAGTTCAATGAAAGCGGCTTCAATATCAACATGCACTTTATTGGCCCGGGCCAGTTGCAAAGAATAAGTCAAGAACCGATGGGCATTTTTTACTTCCCCTAATTGCTTATAGCATTTGCCGGTATTCAGCATGACTAATGGCGCCACTACCTGGAAATAATTATTTCCTGTTTCTTTCCTGATCAGGGTAATGGCATTAAGATTATGTATAAGTGCTGATGTATAATTTCCGTTCCGGTAAAAAGAATCTGCGACGCTGATAAGGCTATCAAGTTTTTTTTCATTTTGCCCATCAGCTCCCAAAATGGATAGAACAAATACAACCAGTGTATAACCTATCTTTTTACCCATGCTTCTTAAAAATGTGAAATTTACAAAGGATTGAGAGCCTGGCAATACCCTTGGGAAGGTATTTAAAAATAGCCAACTCGTTTCATAGTAAAACCGTCAAATAGTAAATATGCCCACTGGTACTGATTCCAACTGCCCGTATAAATGGTTATTTTGTAACTTCAATATGCCATGTTCAATATGAAACTCAAAAGTATTTTTTTCGTTTTAGCCATGATCATCGGCTTTATTGTCCATGCCCAACGGGGTATTGAACTTCCCGGAGGAGATACAACAAAGCCCACCGGCACTACTTATGCAATTATCATTGGGCTTAGTAAGTACAAAGAGGTTCCCTCCCTTCAATTTGCCCATAAAGATGCGCAGGCATTTGAAGACTTTCTGCTGAGCGATGCCGGCGGAAAAGTACCCCGCTCTAACATAGAAACTTTTCTGAATGAAAATGCCACCCGTAATAATGTAGCTGATGCCATCTCTATCATGGCCCGTAAGGCAAAACCGGGCGACAGGCTTTATTTCTTCTTTGCCGGTCATGGAGATATGGAGGATCTTACCCAAATAGAAAATGGTCTGCTATTGTTATATAATAGTCCCAATGGCAATTATTTTGGCATGAAAGACGATGTGCTGGAAATATTGGATTTGAAAAGATACTTGTCACCCCTGGCTGAAAGAGGCGTAGAGATGATTTTTATAGTTGATGCCTGTCATTCAGGCAACCTGAATGGTGGTATAAAAGGAGTTGAAAAAACTGCTTCAGCACTAGCCGCTTCCTGGGGCAAAGAATATAAAATTCTTTCCTGCCAGCCCAACCAGCTTTCATTGGAAAGCGAGGAATGGGGTGGCGGACGAGGCCTGTTCTCACTCCATCTCGAAGAAGGAATGAAAGGCCTTGCCGACCGGAATAATGATGGCCGTATCAGTTTTTCAGAACTCGATCGTTACATAAGGGATAAGGTTGAAACCTTTAGTGAAGACAAACAAATACCACTCATTGTTGGTGATCTTAGCAAGCCCTTTGTAAATGTTAATCCTGCTGTACTGGCAGCGTTAAAGATTCAAAAAGCCAAAGAACGTCCTGCACTGGCACAGGTAAATCCAAAAGGTGTAGAAGAAAAATATGTTGATTCGCTTGACCCGGCTGGTAAAAAACTATATGCTTCTTATAAAAAGAATTTAACTGACAGAAAGCTTATCTGGCCTCTTGACACCAATGCCCTGAAGGATTACAGGGCTTTTGCCAAAAAATATAATGATAGTCCGCTGACACCGCTGATGCGCCGCAACCTGGCAGCTGCACTCAACCAGCGATTCGACTCCATTGTTTCTCCCCTGCTGAGAGGCGAAACCAGTTATTCTACCCGTGATATGTGTTATTATGCTTCCATGGAATTAGACAGCTGCATGCAATTACTGGGTGAGCAGCATTATATGTATCAGAATTTAAAGGCGAGAAAACTATATATGGAAGCCATGTCCTATACCTGGGCCTTAAATGACAACGAATACAATTTCACCTGGCGGCCTGTAGTAGAAAAATCAACAAATCTGCTTGAAGCGTCGGCTGAGCTGGAACCCAATGCTTCTTATACAATAATGGCTCTGGGTATTCAATATACTTTTTTATATGAGTATGAAAAAGCAAATAAAGCCTTTGAAAAATTCCTGGAATTAAGGCCATATGATCTCTATGCAAAATACTCTTTGGGACTCGTTTATTCAAAAATGAAACAATACAATAAAGCTCAAAAGATATTTGAAGAGCTGGCGACTAAATATCCTCAATATTCTGATTTCCGGATTCAACTGGCAGATATTTTGATGAATATGGAGAAAGATGTCCAGTTTATGGAGTTAACTGATAAAATGTTGCTTGAACCGGCTGATAAACTAATAGGTCATTTTTTAAAAGGCATTTATTATTCCCGCAAGGATAGAATGGACAGCGCCATTTACTTCTATAATGAATCAAAGAAATACTACAACGGGTATTGTTCAATATGTGATAACAATATCGGTCATATTTATTTTGTCAACAACAATACAGACTCAGCAAGAAAATATTTCAGGCAGGTTTTGGCAAAAGACAGCACCTATCCGTTTGCTCATTTTAACCTCGGTGTAATTGAAGAAAAAGAAGGCGACCCGTCAGCTGCCATTAAAAGTTTTTATTCTACCATTGTCAATGCAACAGGTTCTACAGAAGGCTTCATTACCAAACTTAATCTGTATCTCGGAAAGTCTTACGACACCAGTAACCGAAAATCATTTGAAGAGTTCAGCAAACGGACATACATTTTTAACATGGCTTATTTCTCCTATCTGTCAATTTTGTATGCTTATATACGTGTACCCGGGCTGATAGACAGCACTTCAGCAGTAGATTATGTATTTGAGCAACTCTTCACTTATAAACAATACGAAGCCACTACCTGGTTTCACCATGCCTGCTATAAGGCGATGAAAAAAGACAAAACGGGAGCTGTCGAAAGTCTGGACAAAGCACTTAAACTTGGATTTGGAAGCTACTACCAGTTAATAGGAGACAAAGACCTTGACTTTATCAGACAATCGCCGGAATTCAATGTTTTGCTGGAAAAATATTTTCCGGAAGAAACAAAAAAGACAAAGTAAATATCACTTCTTTTCCACTGGTATCAGTATAAATTCACTTTGCGGGTCATTCTGTCCAAAACCGGCGAGGTGTGGTGAAATTTTTAATGTTTCTGTTTCGTTAAGGCTGGCTTTTTGGAGCAACGCATAAATATCTGACAATGTAACAATCCCTTCAGCGCCGCCTCTTGCCTTCAATATCTTAAGCAAATAAGCTGCAAAGGGTGAATGTTTTCCGGCCCGGCCATCAAAAGCAGACTCTTTCCCAACAGAACTCAGTACTTTACGGGTTACATACTGGGATTTATCCTTCAATAGTTCCAGCACATTCCTGTTGGTTATGGCGGCGGCAGGGTTATCTCTTGTTTTACCCAGCACATTCTCATCAAATACACCACCGTGACAAATATCAAGCAATACCAAAACCTGCTTTGCCGGAATTTTATTGATCATTTTTTTCAGCTTGGTGTGCTGTATATAAGTATTACGCAACGGGTCAGCCTCCGGTGATTTTGAATCCGTACAAACGATAAAACCATCATCCAGCAAACCTTCATCAAAATCTCCGTGACCGGCTATGTAAATAATAAATTGGTCATCTTCCCTAAGGCTGCGATAATAAGTACTGAGATACTTGTAAATTGTATCCATAGGGGGATTTTTTAGCAGTGTCACTTCGTAGTTGTAAAAACTTTGTAATACTTCTGCCACTTCTGTAGCATCATAAACTGGATTCTCTAACTTTTCCCAATCCCTGGAACTGTAATTATCAGTACCAATTATCAGGGCATGCCTGTTACCAGAAAATGATTTGACAGTACTAATATCTGTACCTCCCAGATCGAGCCCTCGTTTTTTCATTTTTGTATCTCCGAAAATTTCCCTGTATTGCTGCAGGAAATTTCTCTCAAAGAAAACAGAGAAGTAATCTTTGTTTTCACCCGTTGGAAGTTTAAACTCTTCAGACTTTAACAAATAAGCAATTACTGCACTTTTGTGATCATTGCTGAAAATATCATAAATATTTTTTGCAGAATCCAGGTGAGTTAGATAATACGCAATAGGCCCCATTCCAGTTCCTCTCAGTTCATCCAGGCCAAATCGGTTGGGTACTATAATTACCCGGTTAATATTCAGCAGCGAAGCCAGTTCCGGAGAATTTAGCATCATTGTTTTTACAAATTCCGTTTTAAATTTTTCAGACGGACCGGCTTCAGATATGAATAACTGGTTTATGCAAGGGATCAATTGTATGTATTCCTGCAGTGTTTTAAGTGAGATTAAATTTTTAGAAGGAATTGTGACATCCAATGTATCACGGTTTTTAATTTCATCATCATAAATAACATTATAAGGGAAGAAATAAGTAGTGAATTTTGACGAATCCGTATTTGTTGAAAATGCTTTAAAACTTTCATCAAATAACCAGGTTCTGCCACTAAAATTGAAAATAAAATAATCATTAACTGATGCCTGCGATGCAATGGTACTCAAAACAGACAGGATAGAATCCCTTGTTGCATGGTTTCCCAATAAAAGAAATCGCCTGATTTGCTCATCCTTAAAATAACCTTTGTAATTCAGAAACTGCCTTGAAAAAAAAGCATCATAGGCAGTTGCATCTGATTCACAATATCGAAATACATCACCCCCGTAATCATCAATACCAATTGATAAAATCCAGACATTCCGGATACTATACTTTTCTTTGTCTGCATAGGTGTAAATGGTATATTTTCTGAATAATTGATCAAGTCCTTTAATTTCTTTATTAAACTTTTCGCTTAAATCAAGAACAAACTGGTCTGTTGGATCACCCTTTTTATTATAAGTAAATAACTGAAGCCTATTCATCCCAAGACCAATTGCTTTATCGGTCAACCCGAATTCAGTATTAAACTGCCAAACACTATCCACCACTTCCCCCTTTCCATAAATCAGCCGATAACCGGTAATGCCATATCCCAAAGAATCTGTAAACCGTTTCAGACTGGTAATGGTATCTTTCTTCAGGAAAACACCTTCATATTTTTTTAAAAAAGGTGTCCCGTCAAATAGAAGATAAACCCGGGCCGGCTTATGTTTCTTGATTTGCTGAGGATACTGGCTGGCTGTTAATACTAAAGTTTGCTCCTGTGAAATGCCTGGCGGTTCGGCAGATGCAAAAACTGATGCATGAAGAAACAGGGCAACAAAAACAATTTTTCTATGTTTAACCATAACCAATTTTTTCAAAAGATAAAACAATTTGGAAAGCAGCTTATACCATATGGCAGGTATTTTTGATGAAAAAAACTTCCTGTGATGTCAATAACGCCTATTTTAAAATATACCCATTGCAGGGTAGACTTTCCAATTTACCATGGGTTATTTTTACGTAACCTTAGCCAGAAATGCAAAGTGACCAGGGAAAGCAAAAAATGGCCGACTTAAAAAAAATAAGTAATATAGATGATCAATTGCAACCAATAATGATAAACGGATGCCAGATTGAGCATCCCAATCACCTGAAAGATAAAAAACCAGTTATGAAGAAGATTCTTTCCTTATTGACAGTGCTGCTCACCAATTTCACCTTACTTATTGCCCAGTCAGCACAAGAACCGATAAAAAAAGCTTTATTAATTGGTATTGACACTTACAATCCCCCCAAAGGTGTTAAGGTATCTAATTCATCAGGCCGGCTGGAATGGCCCGACCTGAGCGGATGTAAGAACGATGCCCTGGCCATGAAAGACATTATTACGTCAAAGTTTGGATTCAATTCAAAGGACATTTCTGAGTTATATGATGCTAAAGCCACCCGGGCTGCCATCCTTAAAGGCATGGAAGATTTGCTGGCAAACACACCGGAAAATGGTATTGCACTGATCTATTATGCAGGTCATGGAAGCTATATTACCAATTCGCTAAGTGCAGAAGGTGATGGTTATGACGAATCGATGGTGCCTGCAGATACCTGGAAAGAGGGTGTCCCGGATATCCGCGACAAGGAAATAGCCCGGATGTTCAACCGGTTTGTTGACAAGAACATTAAACTAACTGCCATCTTCGATTGCTGCCATAGCGGTTCTATAGCAAGAGGCATTTTACCAGACCCCGGCAAATCAAGGTTTATCGCTGGTAATAATTATGATGTCAAAGATTCATCAAGGGTAACTCCACCTGAAACACGGCCTAATTCAAAATACCTGATCATTTCTGCCGCCCAGGACAATGAACCTGCCAAGGAACACCGGCTTGATAATAAACAGCCGGTACACGGGGCATTCACCCTGGCATTAATGGAAGTTTTGAAACAGCAATCTGCAAAAACCTCCGTTCAGAATATTTTTAATAGCGTAAGGGCCATGATCAAGGCCTTTGGCAAAACCCAGGAACCTGTATTAGCCGGTGATCCGGCCCGTTTCGATGAAACCCTGCTCGGTATTGAAAAGGGGCTTCTATCTGATAAAATATATTTTCCCGTATTAGATGTACAAGGAACTAAGGTATTTCTTCAGGCAGGATATGCAGCAGGTATAAACCCCGATAATGAACTTACCGGCAAAAACGATACGACTGTAAAACTTAAAGTAACCAAAGTAAGCGGACTGGCCCAAAGTGAGGCAGTTATCATCAGCGGAGATATTGCCAATGTAAAAAAAGCAGGTCCTTTTGAAGTAACCAACTGGGTAAGTTCACAGGTGCCGTTGCTGAAGATATATGTACCAGAAGGCAATTATACTTATGAGGATGTAGTGAAGCAGGCTTCTGTGAATAGTGAATTAAGAAAAACTTCAGGTGTAAAATGGTTCAACGATTTCAAGGCATATGAACCGGATGTTACCATCAATTTCTCCGGTGGAAAAGTGATAGGTAATGACTTTGTTACACCCAACCTCAATACTTCATTAAAAGAATTCAGCATAAACGAAGTACAAAAATTTGCCGGAAACAAAAATCTTTTTGTAAACCTGTCTGCTCCCAAAAAGCTTACCGATGCAATAAAAGCAAAATTCACGGAATATAAAACAATACAACTCGTATCAAACCCTGCTGAAGCACAATACATCTTGTACGGTACTGTTAATGATGATAACACTATGGCATACGGGCTGGTAAAGGCCAATATTTCACTCAGGGACAGCCTGGAATCTATGCCGATAAATACAAGAGCTTTCCCCCTTACAGGCAACACGGATGCTGCCTATAAAGCAATTATTGACAGTCTTTTTGATGTTTCATTAAAACTCTCCAAAATAAGAGGCTGGCTCACTCTTACGCCGCCGCAGGAGGCAGGGTTCTTCCCTTACAGACTTGTAATGCGTAATGCTGCAACCAAACAAGAAGTAGACAGCAATGGTGTAAAGATTGGCGACAAACTGGATCTGTCCATTGAAGCCACTGAAGATTATCTTGACAGGCCCATTGAAAAAAAGTATATCTATGTTTTTACAATTGATATCAATGGAAAGATGCAGCTGATCTATCCTAACGTGGCGGAAGGAAGTGTACAAAACAAATTCCCGCTTAATACTGAAGAAGGTATGCCAAGGAAGAAAATGAACTTTTTTAACCGGCCTGCAACGGCATCACTGCCTGTAGGAACAGACAATTATTTCCTGATTGCTTCCAAAGAACCTATACAGGAACCCGGCAGATTGTTTAACCAGGATGGTGTCCGCGGTGCCGCCAGGGGAAGTAAAAGTTCATTGTCTGCCTTGCTGGATATGGGCAATGAATCAAAAGCAAGGGGGCTTAGCACAGCCACCCCTACCAACTGGAACCTGCTGAGACTCGCTGTAAAAACAACACATTAATATTTTACAATTTCTTTATTTAAACCAGAATTTTATTACCTTAACATTAAACAAAACAAGTATGAAAAAAATCAAAATTTTAACCACCGCCTTTGCCCTGGCAATCTGCTCATTTGCCTTTGGACAAACAACTAAAAATGTTTCCAAAATTGAACCCGGAACAGTATTAACCACAACAGACCTGGAGTTCCTGAACATTGTTAATAACACTACAGTAAGTGCTTCCCGCGGACAGGGGGAAAAACTGACAGTTACCATCAACGGCAAAACCTACACAGAAGGTCAAACGCTAAATGCTGATGATGTAAACAACCTGAAAACAGCCCTGGAAAATTTCGAAAAGAACAATAAGGGTAAGAAAAAAGCTAAAGGTAAAGTTGCCGGCGATTCAAGAGGTGCCTGCTGCTACTGGTACTACTACTGTACGTATAGCGGATATTGCTACTATTACTGGCGCTGCTACTGCTAAACGCAGTGTACCACAAAAAATGCAGAGGCTTGGCAACAAGCCTCTTTTTTTTACGTTATTTGTTACTGTTTCATTGTAATTATTTTAACACACAAACGAGTGAATTAAGGCTCCCGGATGCGTCATTCCGGGTATACTCAAAAAACAATCTATGCGACAAATTACAACACTCTTCCTGACATTATCGCTGACTATGTCGGCCCTTGCAGCTGATGAAATTCAATTTGTAAAAGGAATGACATGGGCCCAGGTCAAAGCAAAAGCACTAAAAGAAAAGAAAATGATCTTTTTTGATGCCTATGCCACCTGGTGCGGCCCCTGCAAATACATGGATAATTCTGTTTATACCCAGAAAGCCGCCGGGGACTATTACAATGAAAATTATATTAACGTAAAGATGGATATGGAAGCCGGGGAGGGCATCACCCTCTCTGAAGAATTCAACGTAACAGCTTATCCTACTTTTTTATTCTTCTCACCCGAAGGAAAGCTTGTGCATAAATATGTGGGAGGAATGGAAATAGATGAATTTGTACAATTGGGAAAAGACGCCAAAGATCCCGCTAAACAATATTTTACCCTGAAGGAAAAAGCAAAAAAAGGACTATTATCAGATGCCGATTTTACCACCTGGGCATCCCTGGCTTCTGACCTGGAAGATGATGATAGTGAAGAAATACTGAACAATTACTTTACTAAAAAGGCAGATATCCTTGCCAATAAAGACATAGCTACGACAGCCATATTATATACCAGCAACCTTACTGAAAAGCAACTTAACTATTTATATGCTAATAAAACAAAAATCAAACAGCTGTTGGAGTGGGATGATGCCAAAACAAATAATACACTTTACAGCCTGTTATTTACCAAAGCAGTCAATGCCTACGACAGAACAAATAGCAACAAAGACTCTTTTGCCGCTGTGATCAGGAAATTTGATCCTTCTAATGAAAACTATGCCCTTAAGGATCTTGACTTCAAACTGGCCCTTTATGTTGACAAAGATCCGGCAAAAGCCACCGGCCTGCTGATCAGCTACCTCAAAGACAATCAAAAACCCGTAAGTATAGAAGCTATTGGCAACTGGTTTATAAACTACGCAAGCCGCTTTGAAGATGAAAATTTTAAAACCATGGGTACGGAACTGGACCTGTTCAAATTAAGAGCTATTGACAAAGACAAAGAATATTGGCTATACCTGATGCAAATGATATGTGCTGCACAGGCAGAAAACGAAGTAAAGGCGAAAGAAGCCGCCACAAAAGCTTATAAACATCCATTCATTCCTGCAGAATACAAATCCTACCTGAAAGAAACTTATAGTCTGGTTGATTAGGTTTAAATAAACTTCAATAAAAGCCGCAATAGAATTATAACTATTGCGGCTTTTAAATTACAGCTTTGAAAATATTCCTTCTGGCGAATGCTCCCTTTGGTTAAGTCATTGCATCAAGTTCATACAGCCGTCAGTCTTATTCGCTTCAATAAGCTTTTTAAAGCTATAATAAGATTTTGCTGCAGTAACTGGCATTTTTTCATTCGGTATAATTCAGCCTGTGTATCCAATGACCAAAGCATTAAGCCGGCAACTTCAATATTTCGAAAACCCATACTGATTTGAAAGCATAGGTTTCAATTTTATTCATTGCCAATTCAGGCTTAATTAATATACATTAAAAAAGGCCGCATTCTATGCGGCCTTCACAATACTGTTTATTTAAGAAATAGAATTAAGGATTCAGCTTCCAGGTGTACTGGTAACCAGTGTAAGTTACTTTAGGACCCCAGTAAAGGTAGCTTCCATCATCAAAAACTGCTTTTGCATACAGGGTATTAGTACCAGGGATAGCCCATGTTACTCTTTTATCCCAGGGAGAAACTGTACCACGATAGTTACCATTTACATAAATGTCAACATAATAACCAGTCCAGTTATCAACCACCACATCACTATAGTCGGGGCCGTAAACATTACCCCTGGATTTATCTTCCTGTACAGGGTTGTTTTTTTGGTTTACCGCTTTTTGCAATCCGTCTACCTTGGGATCGGGGCTGGAGATGGCGTTGGATACAATGGTTTCTTTTTTGTACTTACCTCTTACCTGGGCATTGGCTGTAATTCCAAAGCCAACAACGAAAAATGTGGCTAAAAGAAGAAGATGCTTTTTCATAATGTGTGAGTTTAAATGTTTTTTGTTTTAGAATTCAATGATACAAAAGTTTTGCTTAAAGATGCATGGACTTTAAAAATTGCTTAATAAATATTATCCTGTACACCTATAATTTAATGTTACTAAGATACTACTGTAATTACCTGCTTCAACTACCGTTAACCGGGTATTTTTAAAGAACCATTAATAAACATACGTTACTTACCGGGTATCCTGAATATCCACTCCCCCCGGCCCTCAATAGGCATACCAAACGGCTCCTGCTGCTTACTCAGTTCTTTCACCTTCTCTTTGAGAAAGTCTATCAGCCTCGGCATTTTCAGGCTGGCATCATCTTCATGCTCCCTGAGGTAGTTAATTAGTACGGTGGCAAAAGGGCTGTTCTTACCCTTTTCCCCATCCGAAACCTTGGTGGCCCTTCCCGATGTCATGATCCATTTACAAGGCGCATTTTCGGCTGACTCAAGGTCCGTTCCGGAAGTAAGGGGCATACCGGAAGGGTTTACACTATTAGTTATCATTCCCGAATAACAGGCATCCACAATCAGCAGGCAACGCTTTGCCCTTATCTTTTTGAAATTATCCACTATATCGGTTGATTTCACCGCTCCTGTTACATCATCAGCTTCGGCCTCCTGCGGAATAAAATAATAATCACCATCTGCCAGCTGATCTTCGTTGCCATGACCGGATAAATAGATGACCACATTATCATTGGGTCCTGCTTTCTTCAAAAACTCCCTGATCTTATTAATGATATTTTTCCGTGTGGCCTGCTCATCCAATAACAGGAAACTACTGTCAAAACCATATTTTGCTTTCAGCAGCTCAGCAAACTTAACTACATCATTCCTGGCGTTATTCAGTACCGGCCATGTTTTATAATTATCTATACCAATTCCAAGAAAGTAACTTTTGCCCTTTCCCCCAGCTGCAACACTATTGTTGTTTTTCAGTTCAAACTCAAGAGTGCGGACAGCCGTAAACCCTTTTTCGTCGGTAGCCTCAATTATTACCTTGTTCACACCGTAAGAAAGATTAACCGTATGTTCAAAGAATTTAAGGCTGGCATCATAACTAACCGTCTCATTATTAATTTTTAAGGATTTCACCGGTTTATTCTCCGCGGACATGGCAAACCCGTTTATATCGTATTGCTGAGAGGGCGCCGGAATGGTTATTCCCCTGTCATTGGAGACTTTAGGGGTTATAAGTTTAATAAATATGGTTTCACCATCTCTCATGGTTGTGGTAGTTCCGGGCTGAAACAATGCCTGTGCTAATCCAATTTTGTTTAACGCCGTTCCGGGAATGCGGCCATTTTTGGCAATGTCTGCAAAAAGACCATTGAGTTTCCTTTCACCAGTAATTAGTCCCTCAAGATTAAAAGGCCGGTCAGCATACACAGTAATTAACTGGTCAAAAGCCTTCAATTGCTCATCAAATGAGAAATCCCGGGTAACTCCAAAATTCACATAGCAATCCTTATCCTTTAATCCATTGCCCGGAAAGATCGTTGTATAGCCTCCATCTTCTTTCTGCCGGAATACATTAAAATATACCCTTTCGGAACCTGGGTTCCTGATAGCTATTGCCCTGCTATTTGCTTTTGGCAAATCCTTAACCGTAATAGAAAGAAATTCATCATTTCGTTTTGCATTCCTGGCATACAAAGAACTTCTTGATTCAAAATCGTAATCCTGAATATTAATATCTGCAAAACCCACATTATTTTTTACTGAACGGGTAGTAGGATTTTGAAAATCACCAAGGTCGAAAGGGACATTGCTGGTGAACAATTTTATCCTCTCCTTCCCAAAAGGGGCACTGATCATAATGGGAAGTTTTAGCTCGGAGTTTGGCCCGATAAAATGATCCTCCATATCTCTTCCCGATATAACGGTAAAATTCTTGTCCTGGGTAAGGTCCACCAGGCTATAATAAAGTTTATGTGGATTTGCGTTACGGATTTTAATGATAACCTCATCCCCTTCGTATAAAATATCATAGCCGTTTTCCCTTGTTGTTATGGGATTTCCCTGCTTATCTGTCATCTGAAAATCAACTGCCAGTTCAGGTATATAATTAATAAGGTTTGATATATACTCATATTGTGCCAGCTTTTTGCAATAACTGGTTACCTTGTCCAACTCCGCTGTTCCGCTTATCACCATTGTAGTAAGTACCTGGTTGGTTTGCGGGTTCAATAATGTTATTTCAAACTTCTTATCCGGAAGCCTGGTGATACCACCAACCCCAATATCGCCACCCTGATCCGTTAGTTGGATAAATGAGCTGTTCTGTTCTTTCTTGCACGAAGCCAATAATTGCTTAAATAACTCTTTAGATTTATCATCAACGCTTCTGTCTTTTTTATTGAACCTGATCACCGGTGTGAGCATTGAGGGATCATAACCAGGAATAAATGCCCAATAATCGCTTATGTCTTGCCTTACAGGTTTGCTCAAAGTGACAGTCGCATTAGCCGATGAAATATTTAATACAGTACCTGTTACAAAGGGCTTTTGCCCGGATGTATCTGAGTACGGTGGATAAAATTGTATTTTAAACCCAGTAGCAATATTCATTCTGCTTCCAGCATTGATGATGACTGTATTGTCATTCTTTTTTTCAACAACCTGATAATACCGGGGAAACTTCAATGATAGATTATTAAAAAAAACACCGGCCCTACCGGGTGAAAATAATAATGGCGTTTGCTTCGTGGTAAAAAACAACATGTTCGATTTTACACTGCTCCAAAAACCATCATATGAAGCATTCAACCCTGAAATTGATTTCATCGATTTCTCCACTGCTAATGCAAACACAGTGGTTTTATCGCTCAAAGCTCCGGTTTGTCCAGGCTGGCTGGCTAACAAATAGTGACTGTAAAGACTGTTACCAATTTTAGTTTCTTTTGGAATATCTGCATCCACCAAAACAAAAAACAATGAAGGGTCATTATTCCTGGTAACGACTTTTTTAAACAACTCATTTATTTCCATGAATGAAACAAAATCATCTTCCGAATAACCAAAACCCGATTCTTCAGTTTTATTATTAATAAAAACCGGCACATCAAAATACAAAAACACAAAATCGCCCTGCCGTATCTTATTTGTAACTTGGGTAACTGATTTCATAATGCTCTGGCGGATACTACCAGCCGTATCCTTAATAATGTTGGAGGGGTTAAATCGCTGTATGGAGAGCCCATTACTTATAACCCTTAGGTTATTATGATTGACCTGTTTATTGAATTCATCCTGCTTGGTATCGTTTGTTATAACCGGCCTTGAAAACAATAAAGCATATTTATCCTGCGCATAGACCTGTAAGACAGTAAAAAATGCAGCTAATAAGACAAACAGCCTTTTCATAACCCGAATTTAACCTCTTCCTGCTTACATCAGCCTGTCGCTAAAAGGTATTTTTCATAAAATAAACCTGCTTCGAAAGCAACTCCGGGCAAAGTTGACACATCATAGCCGGTAAATTCTGAATCTGCTTACTGCTGTTAAAGCGCAGACTTTTCTTTATCTTACTAAAAATTCATTGTATGAAGCATTGGTCATTGATCGTTTTAAGTGCTTTGCTACTTGCCTCTTGTCAAAAAGATAATGATACGGTGCCCGATCCCCCATTACCTGAAAAAACAGAGCTTAATGTAGCTTATGGCGCTGATGCGGCTCAAAAAATGGATGTGTACCTCCCGGCGGGGAGAAACACCTCATCCACCAGGGTCTTGATAATGATCCACGGCGGCGGATGGACCCAGGGTGATAAGTCAGAGTTTACGGCCTATGTAGATACGCTGAAAAGAAGATTACCTGGTTATGCCATTTTCAATATCAATTACCGGCTGGCTACAGGCTCGGCCAATTTCTTCCCCACCCAGGAAAATGATGTAAAGGCTGCTCTTGATTTCATTTACAGTAAAAGAAATGAATATGCCATCAGCGACAACTATGTTTTGCTGGGGGCCAGTGCCGGAGGACACCTGGCATTGCTGCAAGCTTATAAATACACCACACCGGTAAAAATAAAAGCGGTTGTTGACTTTTTTGGCCCCACTGAGCTGGTAAATATGTATAATAATCCGCCCAACCCGCTGATACCATTACTGCTGCTACAGGTGACCGGTGGTAATCCAACTACCCATGCTGCCCTGTATCAGCAATCAAGCCCGTTGAATTTCGTCACGGCACAAAGTCCTCCTACGATTGTATTGCACGGTGGTGTGGATATCGTCGTGGCTCCATCTCAATCCGTCTTGCTCCGAAACCAATTACAGACAATGGGTGTGATTCATCAATATGTTTTTTACCCAACTGAAAATCATGGCTGGACCGGCCCCAACCTGGCCGATTCGTTTGATAAGATACAAGCCTTTATTACGGCCAATGTAAACTGACCAGTACAAATAATTATTGAAAGCATTCCCCATCAAGGAATGCTTTTTTGTTACTTTGAAGGGTGAATATGCATATACCATTAGCAGAACGTATACGACCGGTTACACTGGATGAATTACTCGGGCAGCAACACCTCGTTGGCAAAGGCAGCATCCTGCGGTCAGCCATTGAAAATGGTAAAATACCCTCCATGATTTTCTGGGGGCCGCCAGGTACCGGCAAAACAACAATTGCCAATATAATTGCCCACACACTTAATGTTCCATTCTTTCAGCTGAGTGCCATCAGTTCCGGTGTAAAAGACATCAGGGAAGTCATTGAAAATGCTAAATCACAACCCGGATCAGTTTTATTTATTGATGAAATTCACCGGTTCAATAAAAGCCAGCAGGACGCTTTGCTGGGAGCAGTAGAAAAAGGCACTATCACTTTGATAGGCGCCACAACAGAAAACCCTTCTTTCGAAGTCAATGCTGCCTTGCTAAGTCGTTGCCAGGTTTATGTATTAAAGCCCCTGGAAGAAGCAGACCTGGTGAAACTGATGAAGACTGCTATTGAAAAAGATGAGTTTCTCAAAAAGAAAAAAATTGAATTAAACGAAACGGCCGCACTTATCAATATCTCCGGTGGTGATGGCAGAAAGCTTTTAAACCTGCTGGAAATAGTCTGTGATGCTTCCGGTGAAAAAGTTGTGATCACGGACAAATATGTTATGGAGGTAGCGCAAAGAAGAATTGCCCTGTACGATAAGGCCGGCGAACAACATTATGATATTATCTCTGCCTTTATCAAGTCCGTCAGGGGCAGCGATCCCAATGCAGCAGTGTACTGGCTGGCCCGTATGATAGACGGTGGCGAAGATGTAAAATTTATTGCCCGGAGGATGGTGATACTGGCCAGTGAGGATATTGGCAATGCTAACCCAACCGCATTAGTGATGGCTAATGCTACGTTTGATGCTGTCAATAAAATTGGCCACCCGGAAGCAAGGATCATCCTTTCTCAATGCGCCATTTACCTGGCATCCTCACCAAAGAGTAATGCTTCTTATGCAGCCATCGACGCAGCGCTGGCAGAAGTAAGAAAAAGAGGAGACCTTTCCGTACCCCTGCATATCCGGAATGCACCTACTGCATTAATGAAAAATTTAGATTATGGAAAAAATTACGAGTACTCCCATAGCTATGAAAACAATTTTTCTCCGCAGGAATATTTACCCAAAGAAATAGCGGGCACCAAATTTTATGAACCCGGCAAAAATGCAAGAGAAGAAGAATTGCGCAGGTTTTTAAAAAATCTCTGGAAAGACAAGTATAATTATTGACCCGTTACAGCCGGATCAAATAACAAAGGAAAAAATTGTCCCTGCATCTTCTCTCCTTTGGGTACAACCGGTACACCCTCCAGCATGGGTTCATCCGCATCTGACCTGACGCCGTCTGCAAATACATTTATCACAAATGCCCTCCTGGGCCTTGGAGATGTATTGGCACCAGAACCATGCAATGTCAGTGAATGATGAAACACAGCTTCCCCGGCCTTAACCTCTGCCAGCCGGGGATTTTCAAATTGCTTTCTTTGATCTTCATTTAAGTAATCTTTGATTCCCTCCAGTTCACCGGCTATTACTGGTTTTGGCAACAGACCCCACAGATGACTTCCGGGAATGTATTGCAGGCAGCCATTTTCCTTTGTTGCATCATCAAGACCACACCAACAGGTAAGGTGAGCAATCGGCTTTGTTCTTGTCCAGTAGGAATAGTCCTGGTGCCAGGCCACCACGCCGCCCTGTTTTGCAGGCTTCCAGAACAACTGGTCGTGCCAGAAACGTACAGGTACATTGCCCAATAGCTGACTCGCTGCTACCAGGAACCTCGGATTCCATAAAACGTCATGCAAACCGGGAGTGATGCGCCAGGCTCCTAATGCATGAAATAATATGGTGGAAGGATCTGTTGATTCGTTGGAGTGAAATTCATAGAATAAAGAATGCCCCGGATGTGCGGGATCGGCAATCTCAGCCAGTTCTTTCCTGATCACTTCAATTTGATCCTCATCCAGCATTTTTACACCGGCCAGGTACCCATTCTCTCTGAAGAATGCCAATTGCTCCTCACTCAGTTTAAAACTCTCCCACTCTTCTTTAGACGAAGGCCATCTGAACAGTTTTCCTGCAAACTGATGAACAGTACTCAGGTCTTTAAGCGGCATAAACTTGATTTACTTAAAATTAGTGATTTGTTCTTTTGCTGATACTGGTCACTGCTTATTTATATTTGCATCACATGAACTGGTCGCTGAAAAAATTTGAAGAGTTAACACCGCATGAACTTTACGCCATCATTCAACTGCGCAATGAAGTTTTTGTGGTAGAGCAAAATTGTGTGTACCAGGATGCAG
>CAYPBW010000004.1:41767-44488 GCA_964409055.1 uncultured Chitinophaga sp.
CAACTGCGCAATGAAGTTTTTGTGGTAGAGCAAAATTGTGTGTACCAGGATGCAGATAATAAAGACAGGTACTCTTTTCACCTGATGGGATGGAAAGGGGACAAACTGGTTGCTTATACCCGCTTGATTCCTGCAGGTACTGCCTATAAAGAACCATCTATTGGAAGAGTGGTGACATCTCCTTCTTCGAGGCGCACCGGTGCAGGCAGAGAACTAATGGAAAGATCAATTGATGCTATTTATAAGTTATTCGGAAAACAACCTATCCGTATCGGCGCACAATTATACCTGAAGAAATTCTATTCCTCACTGGGCTTTGAACCTGCCGGCGGCATTTACCTCGAAGATGGCATTGAACATATTGAAATGGTAAAACCATAATCCGTTTTTCGTAGAATCACTTAGTAGAACAACTTTTAAAACGGTGAGAATCAAAAAAAGATAACAAAACGTTTGTCTTATTCTCTTGTCACTGTCTACCTTAGTTGCGAGAATCCAATAGTCGAAAAACCAGAAATCTGATACCAATGAGAACTTTTGTACACACTGTACGATTATCCGTGCTTGTCAGCACATTTCTTAGCGTTTCGCTACTTTCCACAGCACAATCTTTAAGTACTCCCAATGGAAAAATTGAAGTAGGTATTGGCGTTGGCCCAATGATCTTCCTGGGTGACCTGGGAGGAAGTGAGGGAGTCGGCAGAACCTTTATTAAAGATGTTGACCTGCCAATGACCAAGATCAGCAAAGGAATTTACCTTAATCTATATCCTACGGAGTGGCTGGGTTTCCGCTTAGCCGGCAACCTGGGATATGTTCAGGGCGATGATGCACAGGCGCCTGATAAAGGCGGCGCTGAAAGATTTCGCAGAAAAAGAAACCTGAAATTTGAATCCAGAATCACCGAGGCCTACGCAGCATTCGAGTTATATCCTACTGTTTTTCTTGAACAATATGACGGACTTGCCGGCAAAATTCGTCCCTACGGCCTGGGTGGTGTTGGTGTATTTCACTTCAACCCGAAAGGTGAGTTCATCGAATCGAACGGCAATAAACGAATGGTGGAACTAAAGCCACTCCGCCTTGAAGGACAGGGAATGAATGAGTATCCTGATCGTAAGGAATATTCACTCACTCAGCTGGAAATCGTAATGGGTGGTGGTTTCAAATACTATCTGACTGACGGCATGTACGTAGGTTTTGAAATACTGCACAGGAAAACATTTACTGATTATATTGATGATGTAAGCACCACTTATATAGACCCTGCATTATTTAATAATTACCTGGCTCCTGAGCAAGTTCCGGTAGCAAGGCAATTGATGTTCAGGGAAAATATCTATAACCCTTCTGTAAGCCGGGTGTACACCAATGAGCAAAGAGGAGATCCAAAAGATAATGATGCTTTCTTTTCCGGCATCCTGCGTTTTGGATGGAGATTGAACGGAATGAATACGCCTAACGGCAGGGCGAAGCGGCAGCTTAAATGTCCAGTATATTATTAATCCGAAATATCACCTTAAAAACCGAACCACTATGAAACTACACCCTTACTACCGACACCTGGCAGTAGCCTGTATGTTTACATTGACCTCCGGAATGGTACTTGTACAACAAGCCTCAGCCTCCGGAAGGCCAGTAAAGAAAATCTCTATAACGGCACCGGCAGAAGAGGAACCTGCCAAAAAAAATAAATCGAAGGCTAAGACCTCCTTTGCATCGCTGAACAACAGTGCCGTAAAGATCTACCCTGATGCAGTCAAGAGAGACATGCATGTGGTAGCCAAAGAAAATGATGGAAAAGAAATTGACTTTTTCGTTTTTGACCTGCAAGGCACACTGGTGCAGAATTACAAAATGAAAGCAAAAGACCACTACCGGCTGACCGGGCTTTCAAGAGGCACTTATGTGTACAGGGTTTTCAGCGGCGATGAAGAAACCGCTACCGGAAAATTCGAAATACGATAAAACAAAAGAAAAAACCTGTAAGCCGCAGAGAGCTTAATAAAATCTGATACCTGGTTGAAAAAACCTAATCCGTTCTCTATTGGTACTCTCATTTGTATAAAAATTTTATTAAACACTCTCTGCCCCGCTTGCGGGTTGTCAACTAACAAAGCCGCCAGGCGGCTGAATACAAACCTTGAGCTCTTTTAATTGTCATAACTAAGAAAAACCCGTACTGGCAGAAAAATTGTTTAAATCAATATCCGGATGAAAAACCAGCGTCCCTGGAACCGAGAAAATATTTTTGCAATCACTTTCTGCCATTACTTACGGGTTTATTGAGCTTCTTTCCTCTTATTTCTTCCTTTTATCCTTAATGTTACAAACGGGTTCAAAAAAAAAGACCCCTTGCAGACCTGTTTTTAAAAAACTGTCTTATATTAGGTTTATCAAAACCAGAAAGACCTGATTTATAAGGTCAGGGGCGAATGCCGAAAAGCCAAACGAGTAGGCCCAACCAAAATCAACCAAGCTATGAATCTAATTGAAAGGGCAAAGAACATTCTCATGACCCCTAAAACAGAATGGGACAAAATTGACAATGAAACGCCTAACGTACAAAGCATTCTTACAACTTATGTAATTCCACTGGTCGCCATTGGTGCTATTGCATCCTTCATAGGATGGGGATTTATCGGTAAAAGCTACAGTTATGGGTTTGGCAGTGTAAAGGTATCCGGAGTTTCACTCGGTATTAAATACGCCATTATTGCC
>CAYPBW010000004.1:44588-49013 GCA_964409055.1 uncultured Chitinophaga sp.
GATTTACCCTTGTACCGGATCTCCAGCGTTTCCCGGTTATATCTTTTGCCATTACATTTTTCACAATGCACATATACATCCGGCAAAAAGTTCATTTCGATGACCCTCATCCCTCCTCCTTCGCACACATCACATCTGCCGCTTTTTACATTAAAGGAAAAACGACCGGCATTATATCCCCTTATCTTGGCTTCAGGAATAGAAGCAAATAAGGTTCGTATTTCTGTAAAGAAACCGCAATAAGTAGCCGGGTTACTCCGCGGCGTTCTGCCAATGGGCGACTGATCGATTTCAATAACCTTGTCGATATGCTCCAGCCCCTTAATTGATTTATAAGGCATCGGCGCTGCCTTGGAACCATAAGCATGTTTGGATAAGATCGGGTAAAGCGTTTCATTGATCAAAGTCGATTTACCGCTGCCGCTTACACCAGTGACACAAATAAATTTTCCCAGGGGAAACTTTACATCCACCTGCTGAAGATTATTGCCCCTGGCCCCTTTTAGCTCAAGGAGTTTACCATTGCCTTTCCTTCGTTCTGATGGAATAGCAATCCGGTGATGTCCATTTAGATAACCTGCCGTCAGTGTATTTAGTTTGAGTATCTGCTGCGGTTCTCCTTCCGCGACAATCTTACCACCGTGAAACCCGGCTTTGGGACCAATGTCAATCAAGTGATCGGCAGCCAGCATGATGTCTTTGTCATGCTCCACTACCAGCACACTGTTCCCAATATCTCTCAGGTTTTTTAACGCTTCTATCAGCCGGTGGTTGTCCCGCTGGTGCAACCCAATGGAAGGTTCATCCAGTATATATGTAATGCCCTGTAGTTGTGAACCAATTTGTGTAGCCAACCGTATCCGTTGCGACTCACCTCCGCTGAGTGTTTTAGAAGGCCGGTTAAGGGTGAGGTATGTTAATCCTACATCCAGTAAAAATTGTAACCGCTCCCTGATCTCCTTCAACACATCTTTGGCAATAGCTTTCTGCTTGTTATCCAGCATTAATTCTATCCCGTCAAACCAGGCAGCCAGGTTATCCAGGTTCATGTTGCTTAATTCGGAAATATTCCTTCCGTTTACCCTGAACCAAAGACTTTCTTTTTTCAACCGGGCCCCGTTACAACTATGACAAACGGCCAGTTCCATATACTTCTCCACCCATTCTCTGAGAAAATCAGTACTGCCCGGTGATATAAACCATCTTTTCAGCATAGGAATAATGCCTTCGTAACTACCGGTGTATTCCAATGGAATTGATTCATCATCATCGACAGTTAAAGAAGGACTGATTCCTTTATCGCCGAATAACAACAGATCAAGATGGGTTTTAGGTAAATCTTTTACCGGCTTATCCAGATTTATTTTATTCTTTTTAGCGAAAGCAATTACCTGTTGAAAAACACTGGCATCTCTTTCCTCTCCCAAGGGTGCAATACCACCTTCTTTCACCGATAAATCCTTATCTGGCAATACAAGGTCCATATTGATCGTATACACATTACCCAAACCCTTGCAAACAGGGCAGGCTCCGTAAGGTGAATTAAAAGAAAAAGCATTAGGTGATGGCTCCTCATAACTGAGACCAGTATCCTCACACATCAATAACTTGGAATACTGAATAAATTTTGAATCATCGACCAGTAAAAACAACAGGTCTTTGCCCAGTTTCAGTGTTTGTTGTACACTCTGGCTGAGCCTCGTTTTAAGGTCCTCTGTAACCTGCAGCCTGTCTACCACCAGTTCTATGTCGTGGATAACATACCTGTCTACCTGCATTTTTGGAACAAGGTCTTTTATCTCTCCATCGATTCTCACTTTCAAAAAACCCTTCTTCCGCATTTCTTCAAACAACTCCCGGTAATGCCCTTTTCTTCCCCTGACCAGAGGCGCCAATAAGGCAATTTTTTTGCCTTTGAATTTTTTAAAAATATTCTCTACTATTTCTTCCTCGCTCCACTTTACCATCTTTTTTCCTGTATTGTAAGAATAAGCTTCACCAATTCTTGCATACAGCAACCGGAGGAAATCATATATCTCAGTTACCGTGCCTACGGTAGACCGGGGATTCTTATTCGTAGTCTTTTGTTCGATAGATATAACCGGGGAAAGGCCAGTGATCTTATCCACATCAGGTCTTTCCATATCCCCTATGAACTGGCGGGCATAAGCACCGAATGTTTCCATGTAGCGTCGCTGGCCCTCCGCATAAATAGTATCAAACGCCAAAGAGGATTTTCCGCTGCCGCTTATTCCTGTAATCACCACCAGTTTATTCTTGGGAATGGAAATATCAATATTCTTGAGGTTGTGCACCCGTGCGCCGGAGACTTCGATCAGCTCCGGGGCTGTAGCTATTTCAGTATTCGTTTTCATTGCAGGACAACGAAGGTAAGAACAAAGAACCTCCCGGAAAGTTGCTGCTTTGGCTGACAGAAATCAGGTTTTAGTTATCAAAAAGTCAGGCCTATTTATTTCTTAAATGTCTTTTTTAGGGTAACTAATGCTTGCCCAAACAAAAAGATACCATCAACAACTGGAAGAGCTAAGGTCAGTTGCCCTGCAAATGGAGCCAGGATCGGCCCGGAAAAAAATCAGGCTGCTGGCAGCGTTAACCAATAAGCCCCCACTCAAAGCAAAAGATCTGCTGGCCTGCCATGATTGCCTGTTGCTGATGCTGGCATACCCTGCCAATAAAACCTTGTTTAAAGCAACGACAACAGCCCTAACCTCTTTAAAAGAAAAATTAACCAAAATATTTTCGGGTAACAATTACCGGCTGCAGCGGTCCCTGTCTGGCAGTGGTGTAGCAGGTTCAACAATTACTGGTTCATTCAGCTATGCAATTACCAAATGGTTATCAGAAAATTTTCCAGGTGATGTTGAGATCGAAAGCAGCCAGGCAGATGCTGAATCTGTGCGAATATCCTTTAACCAGATCCTGCCGAGAACGGAGTATGAAAGCATTTTTTCCGGTGAACTTGGCCTCGTCAAACGCATTCAAAAACTTAAAGGCAAATTAAAAGGTTCCCTGGTAAGCTGGCTGGTACATCAAATTGATTCCACCACCCTTTCTGACAGAGACAAAGAAGCTTTTTTTCACCATCTTAAGATATTTATCAGCTGGAAGTTAAACAATGAGTGTTTTAACAGAACCCGTAGTGCAGGACTAAATAGTAAAACCTTTTTTCATAGCACTATTAACAAGCAGGCTGATGTAAAAAAAATTGTTTCAAAAGAATTACCACCTCCTGGCAAGTTCACCGAAAGCGAAAAAAGACACCTGGTCAATACTGGCCGATCCGTATTGGCTTTTCTGCACAGGGAGATAGAACCCTTTACCTATGCTGAAGACAATGAAGTAACCTATTTCGAACTGGAAAGGGGGCTTGGGATTGCGTTGTACAGTATGAATGCAGAACGGAGATTATCTATTGAATCCTATATTGGATACCTTGCCTTTAAAAACGGAATTCCTGTTGCTTATGGCGGAGGCTGGCTTTTTGGACAGCGCTGCCAGTTCGGTATTAATATTCTACCCCAGTTTCGCGGAGGAGAATCAGCCTTCTTATTTTATCAGTTGTTGCGGGTATTTAAACAGTATTATGGCGCAGAGCGGTTTATAGTGAAACCCTATCAATTTGGAAAAAATAATACCGAAGCATTACGATCTGGCGCCTTTTGGTTCTACTATAAAGCAGGATTCAGACCAGAAGACAAAACATTACAAGAACTGGTAATGGCAGAATTGAAGAAAAGAAAAACAAATAAGCTATACAGGACACCGGTTACTTTGTTAAAAAAATTTACTACATCGAACCTATGTCTTGATTTCGCTGAAAATTCCATCCCTTATTTTGATGCTTCGGTTGTAAGCAGGAGAATTACTGATTTTATAAATCAGCAATTTGGAGGAAAGAGAGACGTTGCAGCACTTTCATGTGAAAATAAAACCAAAAGACAATTAGGCCTCACTTCCATTCATACATGGAGTGGTGATGAGCAAAAAGCCTTCCGCGAATGGAGCCTGCTTATTCAGTCATTACTCTCAATTGAAAGATGGAGTGATAAAGACAAGAGCTTACTTATCCGAACGATCAAAGCGAAAGGGAATTTTCCGGAAAAAAACTTTATCAGGCTACTGCAGAAACATGTTTGTTTTTGGGCGGACCTTGAAAATTCAGTTATTTAGATGCTGATTTCTAACATTCTTATTCATTTTTTCTTTCCTTCATTCGCTGAAACCCTTTACAGTAAAGGTTTTTAGAAAACATCCAAACAAGTGTTTGGGGTTTATTTTAAAAATAATATTTGGAAATACCGAAAAGCCACTGCTATATTTGCACCAGCCTGCTTACCGCAGGTAAGTTCTTTTAGTTACTTATCAAGAAAGGCTGAGGGTAATGGCCCGATGAAGCCTTGACAA
>CAYPBW010000005.1:0-42908 GCA_964409055.1 uncultured Chitinophaga sp.
TGAGCCTTCGGGTAATTTGATATGATGTTCTGACATTATTAATTTTCAAATTGACTCATTAACTAATCAACCTCTTCCAAACATTTCATCATCTTTATCAATCCTTGTCTGATCTTCCAGCGGAAACTCTTTTCTCAGCGGGAAATAATCCATTTCCTCCACATTCAATATCCTCTTAAGATTAGGATGACCCACAAAGTTTATCCCGAAGAAATCAAAAGTTTCCCTTTCCATCCAGTTAGCCGCAGAGAACAAGCCAGTGGCCGTGTACACATCAGGCTGATTGATATTGGTAAAAACTTTAAACCGTATTCGCACATTATCTTCCAGGTTGTGCAGGTGATATACAACTGCCAGCTCCTGCCCGGTTTTATCCGGGTAATGCACTCCTGTAATATCTGTAAGGAAGCGAAATTTCAATTCGGCATCGTCGTATAAAAAGTTGAGCACTTTCAGGTTCATTTCCCTCGGTGCTTCAAAAGTCAGCATGCCATAAGGTTCTTCAAAAGCAGTAACCTGCTCTCCGAATTTCTCAACCAGCCTCTGTTTAATATGTTCGTTCGTTAACGCCATTATTATTGTATTCCGTAGCTTTCTAATAATGCTTTGTATTGTTCTGTATTTCTTCTTCTGAGGTCTTCCTTACCAACGAGATCCTGTATCCTTATAACACCATCAATAATGGCTTCGGGTCTTGGAGGGCAGCCGGGTACATAAACATCTACCGGTATCACCTGGTCAATTCCCTGTAAAACACTATAGGTATCGAAAATACCCCCGCTGCTGGCACAGGCACCTACAGCCAGTACCCAACGGGGTTCTGCCATTTGCAGATAAACCTGCTTTACCACCGGGCCCATTTTCTTGGCAATGGTACCCATAACCATCAGAAGATCACATTGCCGGGGAGAAAAACCAACCCTTTCAGAACCAAAACGGGCCAGGTCATAATGTGACCCCATGGTAGCCATGAACTCAATGCCGCAGCAGGATGTAGCAAAAGGCAAGGGCCATATAGAGTTTTTCCTTGCCAACCCGATTACTTTGTCCAGAGAAGTAGCAAAAAAACCTTCTCCCTGGTGGCCTTCTGGCATTTCAGCCATGCTGATATCAGCTACCAGCGGCTTTTGTATAAGGTTGTATGATACCGGACGAGACATGTTATTACCGTTTTAATATTGAAGATTTACAATTTAAAACAACTCTTAATACCCGGGGTTCACCCCAATCTTCAATATTCCATAAACAAATATTCAATTGCTCAGTCTTCCCACTTCAATGCTCCTCTTTTTACTATATATATGAATCCACAAAGGAAAAATCCTACGAACATCAATACGGCCCAAAATCCATCCCACCCGAGCCCTTTGAAATTCACCGCATAGGGATAGAAAAAGATCACTTCCACATCAAATAACACAAAAAGGATAGCCGTTAGAAAGTATTTGATTGCCATGGGCTGGCGGGCAT
Organism: uncultured Chitinophaga sp.; assembly: GCA_964409055.1. Classification (GTDB taxonomy): domain Bacteria; phylum Bacteroidota; class Bacteroidia; order Chitinophagales; family Chitinophagaceae; genus JJ008. Next base: position 1,471 of record CAYPBW010000005.1, read on the forward strand.
CACCATGTGACTCAATTCCACTGGTAAAGTTCTGCAACTTGTCTGAAGTTTTACGCTTGGGGCCCAACCAATGTGTTACTGCCATCAAAAATGCTACTAAACCCACTGCTATAAGCACTTGTAGCGCTACCGGAAGATAGGATCCGGCGTCTGTTGTGTTCAAACCGGTCTGTAGAAGGTGAATCATAAGCTCTTTTGAACTGTCGGCAAAAATAAGGTGACCGGCGCAAAATACCCTAATTAAAAATCATAGCGCTAAGTGGTTATCATCAGGTTTTTAAACAAAAAAGAAAAATCCCCCGCCATTACAGCAAGGGATTCTCTTTTGTAAAAGAAGAAAACCGAGTTCTAAGTCTTTACAGGAATTTCATTATTTGTTGCTGCTTTGGCAGAAGGTTTAGGACTGCCTGCCTTGGCCGGCGCTGCCCCGCCTTTAGAAGGGGACGGCGGCTTTGTAGCCGGGGCTTTTTCCAGCACACTTATATTGTTTTTTATTATTTCATTAGTGGGATCCAAAACAAGCATTTTTCTCAGATACTCCAATGCCTTATCCTTGTCTTTTACAATATTGGCATGATAAGATGCCAGGTAACTGGCCACACCTATAATCGTCTTTTTGTTTTTCGCAGTATCTTTTTCAAGAATGTTCAGGTACTTTTCAGCCCAGGGCACTGCCATACCTTTTTCCATGGTGCTATCCAGGGCCCTGTGAATATTATACTGCATCATCGGACCGTAAACTTCATCGGGGTATTTGTCAGTGAACACATCAAAGATGCTGTCCGCTTTTTCATAATTCTTACCCTGGTAGTAGGCAAACCCGGCGTCAAAGAAGTCCCTTTGACCAACTTTGTCTCCCTTCAACTTAACAATTTCCAGTCTGAGATCACCTTCCCTGATTCTGCTGATACTATCGCCCCTGGCTTTCAAAAACTCTGCTCCCTGTTTAAGAAAGTCGACCTTCGAGCTTAATACAGTATCTAAAACAGAGCCCTGCAGGTAGTTAACAAATATCTCATCAGTAGTACCACCCGTTTTAGATAAAATGTCGGCTCTTATTTTATGATCACCCGAGATATAATCATCCGGGTTCTTTTTCAGGAAAAACAGGTCGCTGTATTTTTTGGCATTAGCAAAATCTCCTTTTTGGAAATAAGCATCTGCCAGCAGGCGGAACACTTTGGGCTTGGTTACATCACCCATCGCTACATATACGATTTCCGCCTTACTGATTGCACAGCTAAAATCCTTTTTAGCCCAGCAAAGCTGTGCATACAGGAACTGATCCTGGATATCAGTTTCAGGTAATTTACTGTCGATATACTTAGTCAGGTAATTTTCCGCTTCGGTAAATTGTGCCCTGAAGAAATAATAATAAAATAATTCATAATAAGCAGCCGTGAACTTAGGATCTTTAGCTACCCCGTCATTCAGGTACTGCAGGTATAATTCCCAGTTTTTTTGAGATTCAAACAACTTGGCCAGCCTCAGGTAAGGGCCCACAAAACTGGAATTAACCTCAATAGCTTTTTTATAGGTCTGAAAGGCTAAACCGCCGCCCTCACCAGGCCTTACTTTGCGGTAAGCATTGCCCAATTGCAATAATGTTTCTGTATTCTTTGGATCCTTTGCGGCAGCGTCTTCCAAAAGCCTGATGGCATAGGCAAAATCACCGTTTTTGGTATCTGTAATTGCTCGGCCAATGGCAGTACTAATAACAGGGTCATCGCCTTTTTTGGTACGGGTCATGGTTAGTGCTGATTCAAAGTGCTGGCGGGCATCCTCATTTTTATTGGTCAGCAGGTCTATATGGCCCATCCCTACTTTGATAAGCGGCGCCCCATTTGTTGCCTGCAGCGCTTTTTCATAAATGCTTCTGACATCCTTTAACCTGGCGCCCATGATCTCATCTGTTTCCAGTTTTGTCTGACCCAGCCAGTATATTGCCTCAATGTTATTGGGGTTAACGGCCAGCAATTTTTCAAAAACTGAGATGGCATTTTTAATCCTTCCTGCATAGAGATTGTTTATCCCCTCCTGCAGTGTCTGTGCCTGCACCGCAACCGATAGCAGTCCTGATGCAAGTAATGTAATTAAGGTTTTCTTCATTTTACTTCTTCTTTTAAAAAGTTTGTAAATATAACTAACTCCTTCTTTTACTCATTCAGCCTGATGGGCCGGATTCCAAAGTTTTTTTGTGCCGGCGCCAAATAGGCCCTTCTGAATATCATCTGCCCGATCTCTCCGCTCATAAAATTCGCAAATCCATTTCCTAATCCTTTGTGGTTTTCTTTCAATATATAAACCAAATCCCGTACCATTGGATACCGCTTAATGTAAATGTTTGCCTGGTAAGCTTTAACATATGCATCAGGTATATCTGTACTTTCCAGTGATACCACTTTTACCTTTTTCAAAAAACTAAGATGACTTGAATCTTCCGGGTTACCTATCCAGCTGACACCAATGAAGCCAATCACCCCCGGGGTTTTTGCCACATAGTCAATCACACCTTCACTGCTGCGGGCCGCCATTGCTTCCGGTGTCAATGAATCACCTCTTAACACTGAATCGATGACAAAACGTACTGTACTGGTTGCTTTTACACCGTCAAAAACAGGAATTAACTTTTTTTTGTACTTACCGGTAAGTATTTCCCTTATTTCAGACATGGTAAATAACGTATCAGGTGAACCGGGATGAACGATTACTGCAATGGCATCCCTTGCCACAACCATGCTTCTCGGCGATTTCCGCAAAGAGTCAACTATAAAGTCTTTTTCATCCTGGTGATAAGTCCTTGTCGTAATAACCAGCCGGATGCTGTCAATCAGCATGTCTTTCAGACATTCAGCTTCCGGTTTATATTCTACATTGATTTTTGTGCCGGGATAATTGGACTCATACACCTTAACATGCTCATCGATGATGGGTTTGAATGATTCATCTGCACTAACATATATGGTGCCCCTTCTCCTGTTATCCGGCAACTCATCCTCCTGCTCCTTAAAAGATTTACAGCCAATCACAGATACCAGCATCGAAAAGATGACAATAAAATAACCGGGTATCTTCCCTATTGTACGGTAACTCATTTGAAATAGTTTTTCTTATACCCCCTGTAAACCCTCCAGATGCCATAGATGATGCACATTACACCCAATATCTTATCAATATCATCAGGCGGAAACCTTTCATTAAAAGAAAGTTTAAACTGGTTACGGAAGAAGAAAAACACACCTAATAAAAGGATGATCAGTCCCATCCCATAATCCATCAGGGATTTCATCAGCGAAACCTGGTTTCGTTTTCTCTTTTCATAATCTTCAAACATTGCCATTTCTTTTCGGGGCAGGCAAATTATTAAAATTTATTCTTCCATCCCTATAAATGTTACGGGCAGTACATAGCTTACCGGAACATTTACTCCATTCTGGATTGCCGGCACCCAACGGGGCATCTTTTTTACCACTCTAAGTACTTCGCCGTCAAACTCATCACCACCACTGGTTACAATTTCAAAAGTATTCACACTACCATCTTTATCTACTTTAAATTTCACTTTCACCACCTTCTTTTCTCCTGCTTCCAGTTCATCCGGAGTAGAAAGATACCGGGCAAGGAATTTTTTTAATGCTTCCGCACCACCCGGAAATTCAGGATCTCTTTCCTGGATAACGAAGTCAGCAACAGGCTGAGAAGGTCCGGCAGTACCGGTACCGACTGGATCTTCCGGCTTAGTTACAGGTTTTTCCTTGCCATCATCCGGAACGCCTGCTACATTTTGTGTAGAAGTTAATTTTCCGCTAAGATCTTCTACAGGAGGCAGAGGCTCCTTTACTTTGTTATCTTCTGTTATTTTCGGATTTGTAAATTTTATCTCTGCCACTTTAGGAGCAAGTTTAGGTTTTGAAGCCAGTTTCTGCTGCTCCGGCTCTTTTGGCTTTTCCTGTGGCATTTGTACAGATCGTATTATTACTTCATTTCTTTCTTTCATTACCTGATGACCAGCAGTGCTGGTTTCTTTCTTCCATGTATTGATCAGGGCAAAAAATAAAATGACAGATAAACCGGCACCTAATGCGGTAAGCATACGAACATTATATCCCTTGCGTAGCGCATAAGCGCCATATTCCTTATTCCTGTTCTCGAAGATGATATCGAGTAAATCGGCTTTTAAAATTTCTTTGTTTGTCATGGGTGTGTGTTTGACAGATAGATGCGGTGATCAATTAAAATCCATAACTAGGATTGTCATCATTTCTTCATACAAATTGACTTGGTGCATATTGCACGAAGCTTACCTTTGCCCTTATGAAAATTTTAATGGTTTGTCTTGGTAATATTTGCCGCAGTCCGATGGCAGAAGGAATACTGCAGGATAAAGCTTTTAAGGCAGGTTTAACATGGAGTATCGAAAGTGCCGGGACCAATAACTATCATACCGGCGAACCGCCTCATCACCTTTCACAAAAAGTGGCAAAGCGCAACGGAATAGATATCAGTCATCAAAGGGCAAGGAGATTTTCAGCCAGTGATTTTGCAACTTATGACAAGATATATGCTTTGGCCGGCGATGTACTGGATGAAATAAAACGAATTGCAAAAGATAAATTTGATCCTGCTAAAGTGGACCTGCTGATGAATGAAATTCATCCCGGAAGAAATCTGGATGTGCCAGATCCCTGGTATGGACCCGAAGCCGGTTATCATGAAGTGTATACCATGCTTGACCGTGTATGCGATACAATAATCAGCAAGTACGGAGTAAGTATACCTGAAGCAAATCTTTGACCTTTCAACGTTATGAGCAAACCAACACTACCACAGGGAACAAGAGATTTTGGACCAGAGGTCGTCCGCAAAAGAAACTATATACTAAACACAATTAAATCTGTATTTGAAGTATATGGATTTCAGCCATTGGAAACACCAGCGATGGAAAACATTGATACGCTGATGGGCAAATATGGCGAGGAAGGAGATAAGCTCATTTTTAAAATACTGAATAACGGATTGGATAATCCCGAGAAAGAAAAGCAAATAAGGGAAGATTTTGAAAAGATATTACAGGGCAAGAATACAAAAGGCATTACAGAACGGGCATTGAAGTATGACCTTACAATTCCTTTTGCCCGTTATGTGGCGATGAACCATCACCAGTTGACTTTTCCTTTTAAACGTTACCAGGTACAGCCAGTATGGCGGGCGGACAGACCACAAAAGGGACGTTATCGTGAATTTTATCAATGCGATGCCGATGTGGTGGGAAGTAATTCACTACTCAACGAAGTGGAATTGGCTCTTATCTATCATACTGTTTTCACCAGGCTCCGACTTACCGGCTTTGAATTACGGGTTAACCATCGAAAAATATTGGCAGCCCTTGCAGCAATTTGCGGCGGAACCGATAAAATGACAGACATCACTATTGCCATCGACAAACTGGATAAAATTGGATTAGATAAAGTAAAAGACGAACTGGCCCAACGTGGGTTGACAAATGAGCAGTTAAGTACCATAGAAAAATATCTTTCCGTAACCGGTAGTAATAAAGAAATACTGGAAGGCCTGGAATCATTAATCGGAAATACAGAAACAGGCAAAAAGGGAATTGAAGAACTGCAATTTTTATTTACACAACTTAGCACTCACAATGTTGATTTAATCATTGATCCGACATTGGCAAGAGGACTCAATTATTATACAGGCACCATCTTTGAAGCAAAAGCACCGCCTTCAGTAAAGATCGGCAGCATCGGTGGCGGCGGCCGCTATGATGACCTGACAGGTTTATTTGGCGTACCGAATATTCCTGGTGTGGGTATTTCTTTTGGAGTTGACCGCATCTATGATGTTATGGAAGAGTTGCAGTTATTCCCGCCAGATGTACATATTGGTACACAGGTTTTATTTTTCAATCTTGGCGAAAAAGAAAGCCGTTATTCATTTGCCCTGATGCAACAATTACGGGATAAAGGAATACGCTGTGAGCTGTATCATGAGAACAGCAAATTTGACAAACAGTTTAAATACGCTGAAAAGAAAAACATCCCTTATGCCATCATTAATGGTGAAGCCGAGATGATGGAAAACAAATGCAAAATAAAAAGATTGGCTACCGGTGAACAGGAGACTATTCCTTCAGGTTTACTGGTCAGTTATCCTTTTTAATCTGACATAGCATGAAAGAAAAAGGGCTGCAAATGCAGCCCTTTTTCTTTTCAATCCTTCTTTAACGCTGATCTATTACAAGCCCGATTTTATTGTAATTGGGATTAGGCTTCAATGTTCCGGATGAATCCAGTTGTATTCCCAGGAACCTTGCCTGCCCTGCAGTGGGGCCATTATTAATGATAGCCACATCAATGTATCCAAAAGAACTCTGCGGAGGTATGGTACAGGTACCACTCAGCGCTGTATAATGAGTTCCTGAAACGGCATTCTGCACTGCCAATGTGGCCGCTGAAGCCGAAGGAGTTTGCCCTGAAGCAGTTGCGGGAAAGGCAATACTGGTAAGAGGAGATGCCGCCATAACCTTGTAACCTACAGTTTGTGATTGATCTGATTGTGGCCCGACCAGGTTCACCCGAATTCTTACAGTACCATTTAACCTGCGTAAAGTAGAGTCAGACGTTCTTAAAGGAATACCAAATGCAGGTATCCTTGTCAATACCGGGTAGCCGGCAGTCGCATTAGCAGAGTTTAACGGAGTGGGATCTATTTCCACAACCGTATTCCCCTGGAATGTTTTATCGATCTGTTTGATGCAGGAACTGAATAACAATACAGTTATCAATCCTGTAATTGTATATATAAGCTTATTCTTCATTTTCTTGTGTTTTATGGGTATTAATATCCAAAATTTTGAACCAGGTTTGGATTACCATCCACCTCACCAGTCGGAATTCTGGGCAGCAGCCTGTAATCTGTTGCGGGCATATTTACAGCCGGGTTAGTCTTTACAATTGACAAACCATTTCTTTTAAGATCATAGAAACGATGTCCTTCAAAAGCAAACTCCAGCATTCTTTGTCTCCATATCTCATCCAATAAAGCCTGGCCGGTTAATGGAACAGGTGGAACAGTAAAGCCAACATACCTGTTACTGCGGATCACATTCAGATCGCTCCAGGCGCCTCCTTCATTGGCCAGTCTGAATCTTGCCTCTGCCCTGTTCAGGTACAGCTCAGCCCAACGCAGTACAACAGTGTTGTCCCAGTTCGGGCCGCCATTTTTACCCATCCACTTTGTACACTCCACGTAGTGGCCTGATGCATTCACTCCCCATTCAAACAGCCTGTTCCGGATATCATTGCTATAAGTAAGTGCCGGAGGCGGCGGAGATTGTGCCAGGTTAGTTGGAAAACCTGAAATACCCAATTGAGTTAAAAGGAATGCATTGGGTACTAAATCACCCTGCCCTTGCCTTACACCGGCAAATGCACCGGGTGCAGACAATGTTGTATGTGTTGCTGCCAGTGATGTATTTACACCAAGATTTTCAGCCAGTGTAGCGTACCATACCTGGAAAATTGCTTCTGGGTGATCAGCTGCCCGCCAACCGGTAACATAGTTACTTGTATTGGTCAGGGCGCCAATTCCTCCGGACAAAGTGATTGCAGCAGTAGCAAATGAATCACAACGGGCCCAGTTGCCTTCATACAATGCTATACGGGAACCCAATGCCAAAGCAGCATGTTTGCTGGCATAGTTACGTCCCTTATTTGCATTGGACAAGAGCTCCATTGACCTGTAGAGGTCTGACCATATTTGGGAATAACATTCACTAATGGAAGCCCTAGATGGGTAATAGCCAGTTGCCCCTGTTACAGTATTAAAACCCTGCAATGTAAGAACTACCCCCCCTTTGTCCTGACTGGGTACTAGAAACGTAGGTATATAGGCATAGTTCCGAACCAGATCAAAATAATAGAAGGCACGCAGAAATTTTAACTCCCCCTCCCATCTTGCTTTCTCCGCTGCAGTGGCATCAGCAATAGCAGGATAAGCAGCCAATGTCAGGTTAATTTCATTAATGGCTGTGTAAGAACCTCCCCAAATATTTACGTTAGCCAACGCCGTATTTCTGTTCTCTGCGAGCAAACGAGATGAACGACCATTGGCAAAAGCAATATCAGCCATCGCATCTGTTACTGAAAAAAGATCACGGCCGTAGTGGCTTTCTCGTTTAAGAATTGAATAAACCGAATTGATAGCATACTCGATTCCATTTTTTGTAGTCAGCGCCACACCAGCATCAAGTGAGTTCCTGGAAGGGATATCGAGTTGCTTTTTGCAGGATGATATCAGCAAAGCTGAACATACTGCAAGCGATAATATCTTAAATGTTTTGATTTTCATGTTGTTCATTTTTTGATTTTAGAAACGAACCTGTACACCTACAGTTATGTTTTTGGATTGAGGGATAATTCCAAAATTGTCGCCGGTAAACTCCGGGTCATAACTCGGCCATTTAGTATACGTCCAAAGGTTGATTCCCTGCACATATACCCTGGCACCTTCCAGCTTGTATTTTTTGGCAAAATTGGCCGGTATATCATATCCCAATGTTACCTGCTTCAAACGGATATAATCAGTTTTGAAAATATAGCGGCTGCCAGTTCCCCAGCCGGCACTATTGTAATCTGCCAAACCATTGAAAGCACGGGGTGTAGGAACGATATCGCCGGGATTTTGCCAGCGGGTGATAAAACCATAAGACAAAGTGTTAACTGTAGCACCAGCCATACGCATCATTTGCTGGTACTGGCCGTCTACTCTTACACGACCATATTCATACTGAAAAAAAGCGTCCAAAGAGAACCCTTTATAAGATAGGGTGTTATTCCATCCTCCAAAATGTGAAGGATAAATATTACCTATTATTTTTCTGTCATTAGCAGTAGGGTTGTAAGTAAGATTTCCATTGATGTCATACCACATCCCACGGCCCGTAGCCGGGTTTACTCCTGCCCACTCTGCCACATAGAAAGAACCGATGGGAGAGCCTACACGAATGGAAGCATCTGATGGTAGAGATTGTAGTCCATCATATAGCTCCACTACTTTATTTTTTTGGAAAGCAATATTAAATGAACTTGTCCATTTGAATTTGCCATCAAAGGGAGTAACACTTAATAAAAGTTCTAACCCCTTAGATTCCATTTTTCCAAGATTTTGTTGTACTGATGTAAACCCTGTAGTAGCATATAAGGGTCTTCCTAACAACAAGTCCTTATTTATCCTTTTATAAGCATCTACTGTTAAAGTGATCCTGTTTTTGAATAAACCAAGGTCTAAACCAATATTATTATCCTCCCTGTTTTCCCATGTCAGATCAGGATTACCCAACTGGCTAGGGTTTATTGCAGACTGACCACCATATAATCTTGCTGCACTATATAATTGAGCATAGAGCACATTACCAATCTGGTCATTACCTGCCTGCCCAAATGAATACCTGATCTTAAGGTCAGAAACTACTTTTGAATTTTTAAGAAAGTTCTCATCTTTCATATTCCATGCAAACTGGGCTGACTGGAAGATTCCATACTGGTTATTGCGACCAAAACGGCTGGAACCATCACGGCGAAATGTATAGTTAAAAATATATCTCCCAGCGTATGAATAACCAATTTTACCAAACTGAGAAAAATTTGCACTTGCATTCCATGCTCCTGAAACTGCTACTGGAGTCGAAGCAGCACTCAGATATTGCAAAAGATAGGACGGGAAGCCCTGTGCATCTGCCTGTATCCACTGGTTCTGATCACGACGATACTCAATACCTGCAAAAGCATTAATGTTATGAACATCTTTAAATGTCTCTTGATAAGTAAGAGTAGTTGTCGAAATATAATTTGTATTCCAATCGCTTTGTTCTGACAAACGACCATTTACAGCAAATCCATCGTTCACCCTTGGATCCTGGTAGCGGTGGTCTTGTGTCAGCCTGTAATCAATACCAATTAATGATTTTAAAGTAAGGCTGGGTATGGGTTTGTAAGTAACCGATGCGCTTCCAATAAACTGGTTGGTCCGGGTGAAATATTTTACATAATCCCCTACCGCCATCACATTATGGTTAAATGTACCGACCATATTTTGGCCAGAACCCGGCAAACCAAAATATGTTCCGTCAGGATTATAAATCGGATTGATCGGAAGTATCATGGCCGAAGCATAAGCAGGGTTACCAAATCCGGTATTACCCAAACTATACGGCGCATTCTGAGAAACCGTACTAATGCTTAACGAATTATCAATAGTTATTCGATCGTTGATCTTAAAACTAGTCTTTGACAATAAAGCCCCCCTTTGGAAATTAGTAGGAGCTATAAATGCTGTTTGTTTGGAATAGGAAGCTGACAGGTAATAATTAATATTCTGTGAGCCGCCATTCATAGACATCTCTACGTTGGAAATAGTACCGGTTCCAAAAGCGGCATCCTGCCAGTCATAAGTGGGCAGGCTGTCAATTTTTTCATCAGAAGTACTGGCCGGCAAACCAAGATTGGACAAGGCAGTGCTTCTGGCTGTTGCGGGCGCCACGCCTGAATTTACGAGGGCTTCAATACGTAGCCTAAGCCAGTTCTGTGTTGATAAAACATCAACAGTCCCCAGAGGTGTAGACCTGCCTATATATGAATTGAAAGTAAACTTTGGCTTACCCGTCCTACCTTTTTTTGTTGTTACTAAAATTACACCATTTCCGGCCTTTGCACCATATATTGAAGCCGCAGCCGCATCTTTCAATACTTCTATTGATTCAATATCATCGGGGTTCAAAAAGTTCAGCGGGTTGTTCTGCGTGTTAATAGAACCAACACCGGTATTTAATTGAATGCCATCAACTATATATAACGGTACATTACCGGCTCCTATTGAATTTGCTCCACGTATTAATACACTCAATGAACCACCCGGTACACCATTCGCTGCAGCTACAATCACACCTGCAGCACGGCCCTGCATTGCTTGCGCAAAGTTGGGCATCGGAAGGTTGTCAATATCAGCTGCACTGATCTTGGAAATAGCAGCCGTAACATCTTTCTTTCTTACCGTTTGATAACCGGTTACCACTACTTCCTGCAACGCTTTTTCGGTCGTTTTTAAAGAAGTGTTGATGACCGATTGATTGCCGATGGCAACCTCGTTTGTTTCCATGTCAACAGAGGAGAAAACGAGTATTCTTCCATTGGCAGGCACAACAATGGAGAAACCTCCATCATTACCGGTTTGTGTTCCGGCCGTAGTTCCTTTTACCTGAACGGTAACATTGGGAAGCGGATTTCCCTTGTCATCAGTCACTTTACCGGTGACTGTCCGTTGGGCAAGAAGCTGCAATGTAATACACAGCATGCCCAGAAGAAGCAGATAAACTTTCTTCATGCAGTTAGTTTTAGTTGTTAATAAATAAGCAGACAGTAAAAATGAAATGAAGCTTGCTTGAATACGGTGAAGTATTACAGCAGTTGCATTTCAGAGCCTTTACAAATTTTGACAAGCAAGGTTCAAAATTTGCTGCACGAATTTAGAGATTGAAGGGAATAATAAGTAAAAAAATAAAAAATATTTTAGGCTGATTACCATGTACTTAGTACATAAAGAGGTTAATTCTCCCTCCGGGGATCGGCACAGCTTCAGGAAAAAACAAAGAAAATTCTTTGAACGAATCTGACTTTGCGCCTTCCATAGTAATATCCTGCACCTGTATAAACACACCTACAACTTTATTCTGATCATTTCTTCGAAAAGTTGCTGTACCGGCATATGCCACAACTTCAAATACATCTTTTGTATCAGTTCTTCTGAATTCCGAGTTACCCATTGCAGAAGTGGCCATTAATGTTCCGTTTTCAACAACAATTCCGATTTCAGTTACCGGGCTTCCATCGGGAAACTTGTATTTGCCGGCATACTGTTCCAGCGAATCTGTTTGGGCGCTGAGAGATAAACTGCCAATAGTAAGTAAAAGAAAGAAGAAGCTTTTCATACATTTCATATTTGAAGTGAATTAACGAATTTAGAAAAGAAAAGTTACCAAATCATAACCTATTCTCATAAATAATTGCTGCTCCCTGGCCTACCCCAACACACATGGTAGCCAGGCCAAACCGGGAACGTCTTCTCTTCATCTCATACAATAAAGTGGTGGAAATGCGGACACCGCTACACCCCAACGGATGACCTATGGCAATAGCTCCGCCATTTACATTTACTTTTTCAGTAGCAAGGGCAAGTTCCCTGGTACAAGCTATGGCTTGCGATGCAAATGCCTCATTTAGTTCAACAAGGTCAATATCCTTAATAGTCAATCCTGCTCTCTGTAATGCCTTCTTCACTGCAGGCACCGGGCCAATTCCCATTACGGAAGGGTCTACCCCGGCCACGGCCATTGCAATAACCTTTGCCATAGGTTTTAATCCAAATTTTTTGACAGATTTTTCGCCGGCCAGCAACATAGCCGCTGCACCATCATTTATGCCTGAAGAATTTCCGGCCGTAACTGTCCCATCTTTGATGAAGGCCGGTTTCAAAGCCGCCAGTTTTTCCATGGAGGTTTCCCGTGGATGCTCATCAGCATCAGCTATTTCTGCTTTTTTTCCTCTCTTTACTGTAACGGAAATTACTTCTTCATTCCACTTGCCCGCTGCTTTTGCTGCAGCATAACGCTGTTGAGAAGCTAATGCAAACTCATCCTGTTCAACACGGCTTATGTTCCATTGCTTAGCAACATTCTCCGCAGTCTCTCCCATTGTATAGGGATGGTACATAGCCGCCAGCTCCTTATTAATAAAACGCCAACCCATGGTTGTATCATAGATTTCTGCCGAACGGCTGAATGCCTCACTGCTTTTAGCTAATACATATGGGGCTCTCGTCATACTCTCAACCCCTCCGGCGATGACGAGTTCTGCATCTCCACACATAATCTGACGGGAGGCATCCATAATTGCCTGCAATCCTGAAGCACAAAGCCGGTTGACTGTATTTCCAGCCACGGTAACCGGCAGCCCTGCCAGTAAAGCGGCCATTCTTGCTACATTACGGTTGTCCTCGCCAGCTTGGTTAGCGGCCCCGGCAATTACATCCTCTATTTCATTTACATCTAAAGATGTATTTCTCTCAACCAGGGCTTTAATAACAATGGCCAGCAAATCATCAGGACGAACGGAACTGAGCATACCTCCATACTTGCCAACCGGGGTTCTTATGGTATCTATTATATAGACAGGATTCATTTAAAAAATTTGAAAGCAAATATCTGTGAAATCCCGTGAATGCCTTGTTTGCAGGCTATCTTTGCAGATGATGAAGAAAACCAGCAGAAACATACGGCATTTATCCCTGCAAGACCTTGAACAGTATTTTGAGGAAATGGGCGAGAAAAAGTTCAGGGCCCGGCAGGTGTATGAATGGCTCTGGCAGAAACATGCTATGAGCTTTGCCGATATGACCAATATCAGCAAGGATCTTCGTCAAACGCTGGGGGAAACTTTTACTCTTCCGGCATTGGCTACCGATGCTACGCAATATTCAGCAGATGGCACTGTAAAATCCCGTTTCAAGACACATGACGGGCACCTGGTGGAAGGTGTGCTGATACCCACTACTTCCCGGTATACAGCCTGCGTTTCTTCCCAGATCGGCTGTTCACTAAGTTGTAAATTTTGCGCCACCGGGTACATAGACCGCAAAAGAAACCTTGATTTTGACGAGATCTACGATGAAGTGGTGCTGATTAACCAGCAATGTGAAAGAATTCATGGAAAAAAACTCAGCAATATCGTTTTCATGGGCATGGGCGAACCCCTGCTTAATTATAAAAATGTACTCAAAGCCATTGAACGCATTACAGCCCCGGACGGGCTGGCGATGAGCCCACGCCGGATTACGGTCTCCACAGCTGGCGTTGCCAAAGGAATAAGACAATTAGGTGATGACAAGGTAAAATTCAAACTGGCTTTATCGCTTCATGCAGCCAATGATGCCAAGCGGCATGAGATAATGCCTGTTAACGACAGTAATAATATTAAAACACTCATTGATGCACTCAACTATTTCTATAAACAAACCGGCAATGAGATCACTTTCGAATATATCCTTTTCAAAGATTTCAATGATTCATTAAAAGATGCAGACGAACTAATTAAGATATACAGGCAGGTTCCCGCTGATCTGATTAATATAATCGAATACAATCCTATCGATTTTGCCCGGTTTGAAAAACCCGAAGAAGCCAAAGTACAGGCCTTTATGGAATACCTGCAAAAACACCGTGTCAATGTACGATTGCGGCGCAGCAGAGGAAAAGATATAGATGCAGCCTGCGGCCAATTGGCTAATAAGGATAGCCATTAATCCCCGATTTTTTCCACTTACGAAGAAATTCCTAGTTATGGTTAAACCTCCCCTATCCGGTTGAGTCTGTTTTTCGTTCACAATATTTTATAACAAGACCTGCCGAAAGTTTTCAGAACAAGCCGGCGTCCAAACTAAAAATGATAACCATGAAAAAAATAGTAGCAGCAGTAATAGCGGGTGCTATAGCCACCTTTTCTGTAAAAGCACAGGAAATCCCGGAACGTAAACGTGACGGTAAAGGAATTCATGAACGCCACGGAAAAATGCATCACCGTCCCGGCGGAATAGAGTTCCAAAAACTAAACCTTACCGATGCCCAGAAAGAACAGATGAAAGCACAAAGGGAAAATTTCCGTAAGCAGATGGATGAGCTGAAAAAAAATGAGAACATCACTGTAAAAGAATGGAAAACCAGTATGGAAAACCTCCGTAAGGATCAAAAAACAAAAATGGAAAGCATTCTTACTACTGAGCAAAAAGCCCAGTTGGAAAAAATGAAATCTGAACGAAAAGCCATACATGAAGTAGATGCCAAAGCCAGGATAGAGAAGATGAAGATTCATCTGGGCCTCACTGAAGAACAGGCAGCTAAGATTGAAAAGAACAGAAAAGAAATGGGAGAAAAAATGAAAGCGATCCGTGAAAATAAATCTCTCAGCGATGAAAAGAAAAGAGAAGAAATGAAAGAATTGATGAAAAAGCAGAAAGAGAACATGAAATCAGTTCTTACAGAAGAGCAGATGAAAAAAATGCAGGAAGGCAGAAAACCCGGTCAAAGAAAACCTGGTGGCCCTGGTAAACATCACGGACAAAGACCTGCTGATAAAGAAGTAATTTAAAAGGAAGTCCCTAAATACATTATAGCCCCGGTCCCCCGGGGCTTTTCTTTTCCGACTGATTGTCGGGCTAAAGACTATCTTTACACCCTGCTACTGTTGTAAAACAGAAAATTTCCATCATGAAAAAGAAATCCACTCACAATTTTGGCAAGTTTGCAAGTAAAAAAAGTAATGCCGCTATTAAAGAACAATTCAGGCAGGAAAAAAGAAAAGTAAAAAAGGAGAGGGAAGAGTACTTCGAAAAGAAGAAAGCGGAAGCAAGAGTAAGAAATGTGGGATCTATTAACCAACAGGCAATACCAAAAGGTCATGCCGCAGCGCCTGCTGCTCATAGCAAACCTGAAGTGGCAGGCACCATGCCTCTAAACAAATTTATTGCACATGCCGGTGTGGCAGCCCGGCGTGAAGCTGCCGAACTGGTGAAAAAAGGACTTGTTAAGGTAAATGGTGAATTAGTGACAGAGCCCGGCTATAAGGTTTCTTCAAAAGATGATATCAGGGTTAATGGGAAAAAAATTTTCCTTGCCAAGAACCTTGTTTACATACTCCTTAATAAGCCTAAAGATTATATTACCACCACGGATGATCCTCAAGGCAGGAAAACCGTGCTGGACATCATTGGCAGAGCCACCAGCGAAAGAGTTTACCCGGTAGGAAGACTTGACAGAAACACTTCAGGTGTTTTACTGCTGACAAACGACGGGGAACTGGCTCAAAGACTAACGCATCCCAGCAATGAAGTGAAGAAAGTATATCATGTTACACTGAATAAGCCACTCGAAAAGAAAGACTTTGATCAAATATTGAATGGTGTTGTATTAGAAGACGGACTGGCTAACGTAGATACACTGGCTTATGCTGATACGAAAGATAAAACACAAATTGGTGTGGAGATACATAGTGGCCGCAATCGTATCGTACGCCGCATTTTTGAACATTTGGGTTACGACGTAAAAGGACTCGACAGGGTAATGTTTGCGGGGTTAACCAAGAAAAATGTAGACCGGGGTAAATGGAGGTTTTTGACTGAAAAAGAAGTTAGAGATTTGAAACACTTTAAAAAGGGAAAGTAACTTCTGATTACACTGATAATTGTGATTTTGATGAAAATAACCAATTGGGTAATTGAAGAAACAGAGAATTGGGTGGCTGTAAACAAACCTTCGGGGCTTTTATCAATTCCTGACAGAGAAGGGAAAGAGGTTTCTTTAAAAACATTACTGAAAGAAAAATATGGAGAGATTTTTACTGTCCACCGTCTTGACAAAGATACCAGTGGCCTGATCCTATTTGCTAAAAATGAAGAAGCACATAAGCAATTATCAAAACAATTTGAGGAAAGGCAAACCAAAAAAATCTACCAGGGACTGGTAATCGGATGTCCTGAAAAGCAGCAAGATAGTATTGATAGCCCGATTGCAGAGCACCCTGCCCAAAATGGCACCATGATCATAAACCGGAAAGGGAAAGAATCATTAACAGACTATGAAGTACTGGAGGACTTTGGAATTTATTCTTTCCTGCAATTCAGAATACATACCGGACGCACCCACCAAATCCGGGTACATATGAAAGATATTGGCCATCCCATTGTTTGCGACAATCTTTACGGTGACGGAAAACCAGTCCTGGTTTCATCACTAAAGTCAAAGTTTAAATTATCAAAAAAAGAAGAAGAAGAAAGGCCCATTTTAAACAGGTTGGCCCTGCATGCCTGCCAATTATCATTTATTGATACTAACGGTAGCATGGTTGAACTGGAAGCTCCTTTATATAAAGACATGCAGGCTACATTGCAACAACTGCAGAAAAGAAAAAAGGGCAAGTAATTATCATTGCCCTTAAAATAATTATACTGTAACTAAGGTTATTTCAGATCAGGCTGCGGTGTATAGCGCAAATACGGTTTTATCACCTTAATTCCTTTGGGGAATTTTTTTATAGCATCCTCTGTAGTTACAGCAGGAACTACAATAACATCTTCTCCGCTTTTCCAGTCTGCCGGTGTGGCCACACTATACCCTGCTGTTAACTGCAAGGAGTCGACAACCCGCAACACCTCATAAAAATTTCTTCCCGTTGAAGCCGGGTAGGTAATCATCAACTTTACTTTCTTATCAGGTCCGATTACGAAAAGTGAACGTACGGTAAACGTTTCAGAAGCATTAGGATGAATCATATCGTAAAGGCCAGCCACATTCCTGTCATCATCAGCAATAATCGGAAATGTAACATTACAATGCTGTGTTTCATTAATATCCTTTATCCAACCCTGGTGTTTATCCAGCGGATCGACACTTACTGCAAGTACTTTTACATTCCTCTTTGCAAACTCTTCCGCAAGCAATGCGGTTTTACCCAACTCTGTTGTACACACAGGTGTATAGTCGGCAGGATGTGAAAATAAAATTCCCCAACCATCTCCAAGGTATTCGTAAAAATCAATTTCCCCGGAAGTGGTATTAGCTTTAAAGTTGGGCGCAATGTCACCGAGTCTTAATCCCATAAAAGTGTTTTAGGACACGAAAATAGTAAACTCCTACTAAATTAGTAGACTTATATAACAAGATCCTGAAGCGTCCTGTTTTCCAGGATGCCCAGGGTAGCATCCCGTACTTCCACCATCATATCATGAAGACCACATTGCTTCTCATCACAGTTCTTACATCGTTCATAAAAATAGAGGCTGACGCAGGGTAGCATGGCAATCGGTCCGTTCACCAGGCGGATAACTGTGGCCATCTTAACTTTCGAAGGTTCCTTTTTAAGAAAATAACCTCCGCCCTTCCCTTTTTTACTGTCGAGTATATCTGCCTTTTTTAGCTCAAGCAGAATATTTTCCAAAAACTTTAAGGGAATTTTCTTCTTCTTTGAAATCTCTGCGATTAAAACCGGTCCCTTCTTATACCTTTCTGTCAGATAGGTTAACGCCTTAAAGGCGTATTGTGATTTTTTTGAGAGCATTTCAACTACGTATTATTCAATTACCAATTTATAATTAACCGGCGAGTTTTTACGAAGCATTGCTGATACACCGCAGTATTTTTCCAGCGAGAGATCAATAGCTTTTCTTACTTTATCTTCATTTTCAATATCAGTTTTTATCTTATAAGTTATCAGAACATCTCTGAAAACTTTGGGGTGATCGTCTGTTTGCGTTGCCTCTGTCTCAATCTCAAAATGAGAAAACTTTACCCTCATCTTTTCCAGTATATCCACCACATCTATTCCGGAGCAACCGGCCAGCCCGGCCAGTAATAGTGCCTTGGGGCTAAATCCGTGTTCTTTACTGCCATCCAGTTTAATGGAGTTATCGCCCTGCCTGCTTTCAAATTCATGTTTCTTTTTCCAAACGGTGGTTGTTCTCATACCAGTTCATGTTTTTTGTTATTGGAAATATTTTCCAGTGTCCAGGTAATTTTTTGTTCAAATTGATGTTTTCTTTCCGGGCATTCTGTTTTTTCGCAAATCCTGCAGGAAAATGGCAGGCACCCGTCTGAATGAACAAAAAGTTCCAAAGATTCACCAAATTCTTTTCTTACCAGTGCAGCAAGTGCATCAATTTCTTTGTGGGCTTCATGCACATTCAGGTACCAGGGCACTGTAAGATGACAGTCTACATGCAATATACTACCGTATTTAATTACTCTTAAATTGTGCAGGTCAATCCAGTTTTCTTTTTGGTTTGCATTCAATATTCCAACAAACCTGTCCAACAAGTCTGTATCAGCTTCATCCATAATACCAGCAATAGATTTTCGGAGTATCCTGTATCCTGTTATCATTATTATTATACCAAATAAGATGGCCACTACACTATCGATCCATATCAGTTTGGTAAAATAAAGCAGGACCAAACCGGCTATAATGCCCACAGTTGACAGCGTATCGCTTTGCAAGTGCCTGCCACTGGCAATCAACGCCAATGAACTATTCCTTTTACCTGTTCTCAAACAGAAATAGCCCATTATATAATTGACCAGTGCTGTTGCAGCAATGAGCCAAATACCATAATCAATTTTATACAGCTCAACCGGATTTATCAACGTTTGAATGGCCTTATACAGAATGATGGCTCCGGCACTTCCAATGAGGGTACCCTCCACTGCTGCTGATAAAAACTCTGCCTTTCCATGACCGTAGGGATGATCTTTATCCCGGGGCTTTGCAGCTATATATAAGCTATACAGGCCAATAAAACCTGCTGCCACATTCACAATGCTTTCTAATGCATCAGTAAGAATTGATACTGAGTGTGTAGAATAATAGGCAATAAACTTTACCGAAAGCAATAGTACTGATACAATTGCTACCCACTTTTGTACATTCAGATTTTGCTTTGACCTGTTCAAGGGATTTCGTTTACTCAAATGATTCCTTTACAAATCGCATCCACCTGCTGCGGGCATGAGTAATGAACTCAATTGGTGCTTGTGAAAAATCTTTTTCCGATTCATAGCGGCCAAAAGTTTTCATGTATTCTTCTTCTGTTCCTTTGTAACCGGGCAGCTTTTCGAGATTAGCATCATTTTCTGTAACTGTAAACTTATCCTCCGGGCTTGTGGCTAACCACATCAATCCTTTCAGGCTAAATTTTGTACCCCCTTCATACATGACCAGTTTCATGATTGCCGGCGAAACATCACTGCGACAGGCCATTTTATACTGAACAGTTGTTTCGGCCACCTGGTCTGCATCAAGGTCTGTTATGCTAATGGCCTCCCTGATAAACTCACATGTGGCATCAAAAGGACATGACTTTTCTGCCTCCGAGATTGACCATATTGGCTGGTAACTGCCGTTCATTCCCGCATAGTGTGCGGCATAAAGCTCCCCTGTAAATCCTTCTTCACCATATTCGTTCTTTTTTTTATCCTCATAAGGGGGTACAAAGGACGTAATAAGCAGATTATCTCCCATTTTATCTTTCCATTTCCACACCTCATGAATAGTGCCGGTAATTTTTATCGAGGCAGGAATATCTGCTGCTGCTCCTTTTACAGGCTCAATTGGCGCAACTTGCTGCTCTATTTTATCTGTTTTGGTTGAATATGTTGCAGATGGATCCTTATCTTTTTTTCCGGATGAATTGCAGCTAACTAATGCAGCCAATACGAAAGAAACAAGTAACATCCGCATAGTCATTCATTTTGGTCTGCCGAAATTACTGAAATAAAATTGCCTTTGCTGTAAACACAGCAAAGGCAATCCAGGCTAAGGTTGGTTAAAGGTTATTTGATCACTAAAACCTTTTCGGTGAACGACTCACCGGCCCCAAAAACATCGGGAATCTTTATAAGATATGTTCCTGAAGTAAGTCCGGATATATTTATACTGTTATTATTGGTTAGCCTTAATTGTTTCACCACTTTGCCGCTCATATCTGTTATAAATGCATCAAATGCCCTGTTGACACCATCGAGCCTGATTGAAAACTGTCCGTAATTGGGATTGGGATATAACAGCACACTTACCTGTGTTTCACCCATGCCTTTTACAGCCTTAATATGAGTATAAGTGTAACGGGTATCCCTGTCTATCTGCTTCAGACGATAATAACTGATGCCTGAATAGCCGTTGGCATCTGTATAGGAGTAATCTATTTGTGATGTGCTATTGCCATTCAATGCCTTTGTTGGGGCAAAGCCTATAGTGGTAAATACAGATTCGCCATCCAGCCTTCTTTCCACATCAAATCCAAGATTGTTTTGCTCAAAAACGGTTTGCCAGTTTACCTGCACTCTTTGACGGGTAAGTCTTTTTGCATCGAAATCAACCAATGTAACAGGCAAAGCCCCGGAAAGCTGGCCAATACCAAACTGGCTGAAACTACTCATGCTGTTCCTCCTGGCATATCCTGAGGAAAGAATCCGTCCCGGTTGGTTATTCGCTGGCAGTAAACTTCCGGCAGGAGATTGCCATTCTGCCGCACTGCTTGATGCATTCGGTCTGCTGAGAATACCGAAAGAATTATCTGTAAGCCCAGTAAACCCGTTGAAATAAAGCAGCAGATCATAAGTTCCTGAAGTTGGAACCGCATCGGGTGTTAAATACCAAACACCACCGGGATTTACAGAAATATAAGGTTGACCGTTTTCCGTTACTGCTAATCCAATATCATTACCCGGCTTAGGACCAAATGACGCATCTATGTAAGTTAGATTATTTAGCGGCGACGAAATTAAGTTGTCTAAGACAGCCCTGTTCACTTTTACAGGATCGCCAACAGGAAAAGTATAATTATTTACAACAGCAGGACTGATGTATCTTCTTAGGTTGCCATTAATCCAGCTATTAGAAAAATTGGTATTGGCGGGATCAGCCTCTACTGCCAGTTGGTCTGTGCTAATAACAATAGCCTTATAAGACCCCGTTGTATTCAGCCTGCCATTTTTCAGGTACCACTTATTGGCCTGCACATCACTGCCCAATGTAACATGGCCGGAAGCATCAATATCTATCTGTCCAAAGGTGTTTTTGGAGTTGGTCAAATGACCGCCATTCCCGTTGAAAATCACCTTGCCTGTTCCATAGTTATACCCGGTAACCGTATTATCTGTCCAATCAGCTGTGCCGGCTGCACCGTTCTGAGACATACGGATAGTGCCTGCATTATTTAGGGTGCTTCCATTATCAAGCGAAATTCCGCCTTTTACTACCAGCTCTGCTCCATTTTGCACCGTAATAACGGCACCCGATTGCACCTTCATAACATCCTGCGCCAACATTACTTTTCCTGTAAAAAACAAGGATAGAATAAGTAAAGATTGCTTTCTCATTGTTACAGTAACATTTTTGGTTGATTGCATAATCTTTATTTTTGGTTCAATGGTTTTTTCAATGATTTCCTGAAAGTCCGACATTGCCGGCTGGTTTTCATTACGGAATTAGTAAACGGAAGTCTTGACTGAGTAAGCGGATATATAGTGGACTAAAATTGAAGGTTTTTCAGTTACCATCCTATACCACAAACAGGTGATTTTTTGGGCAAAATGGCCAAAAAAGCGGAATCAGCGGCCAAAAAGCCCTTTAATGAACCGGGCAGCCCGGTAATAGAACTCCTTATTGAATAACTGGGAATCCCGCATGGCTTTGTAGGTTAAAAAGATACCGACCGGGGTAAGAACAAAAGTAGCCATCCACATACCGGTGAAGGGAGTAAAGGTATTTTCCTTGGCAAATTTTTCGCCGGTTGTACTTGAAAAATAAAACACCATAAAGAATATGATGGCAAAAATCAATGGCGTTCCCAGCCCCCCCTTTCGGATAATGGAGCCCAGGGGTGCACCCACCAGGAATAAAACCAGACAAGCAAGGGAAAGTACAATCTTACGGTGCCACTCAATTTTATGCCTGCGCAAAGTCCTGTCTTTATCGTTAGTTGTATTAATAAGTGATTCTGTGCTAAGCCTGACTGAGGCCGCCATATTCTGTACATTCTGATTTACGTTCCCTTCTGCTGAATCCGGTAACAGAAGATCAAACCGTTTTGCTACTTCTCCGGCAGGTTTTTTATTCAATGCCGGCTGAAGCCAAAAGGAATCAGGGCGGCTGGAGAAATGAAACTGAAGCAACATGTCCTTTGTCATTTGATCTTTGATGCGCCGGTTTTCTTTCTGCAAGGAATCAATTGCTTTTTGCAGTTGCCGCATGCTGAGCATTTTCTCATTGTTTTTGTTTACGCTGTCAGCTGTACGATTCGTAAAACCCAATGTACTGAGATCGAATTGCTTCTTATACTCTTTGAAGCCTATCCGGATAAATTCACTGTTTCCTTGTGCATAGGCATACCCTCTTTCCTGGTAACGCCAGCCATCCTTAAGATTAAATTCCAGAAATCTTTTGTTATCTGAAACCCGCATAATGCCGCTTTTGGCCACAATGAAATTATCCTGCAGCGGGTTGCCCTGTTCGTAAATAATTACATCTCTTACCACACTGTCATTTTCTTCTTTCTTTCCAATCTTTATGGCAAACCCGGGTATCTTATCATAAAATACTCCTTCTTTAAGGTCAAAAGCCGGTTTGGCAAAAACAATATCCGAAAGCAGGGTCCTTTGCTTCAGGTTAGCGATCGGAATTACATTGTTGGCGAAGACAAAAGCAATTCCTGAAATAACAATGGTTACAAAAAAAAGAGGCCGCATAAACCGGAGAAGTGAGATACCTGCCGATTTGATGGCAACCAGTTCAAAGCTTTCTCCCAGGTTCCCAAAAGTCATCAATGATGAAAGCAAGATGGCCAGCGGCAAAGCCAGCGGGACCAGTGTGGCACTGAGGTATAAAATGAACTCAAGAATGATACCCGTTCCCAGTCCTTTACTTACAAAATCATCAATATACAACCAGAAAAATTGCATGATAAGCACCAGCAGCGTTATGAAAAACGTTGCTATAAATGGGCCAATAAAGGCCTTGATGATGAGCTTATCTAGTTTTTTGAACACTTATCTTTAAGTATGAATCAGGCAAAAATAAGGCTTTCATCAACCGAGATCGAACTGGTAAAAAACGCTGACTGGATTTTAACAAAGAATGCCATTATTGAAAAGATTGTACAATTCTTTTCCTCCTTGCAGGAGGAGCAGAAGAATGTACTGCAGTTATATAAAAAAAGGCTTCCCTCCGGGTTCTTTACCACTTCACCCAAAGTATCTAAAGGTGAAAATTATTCAGGCCTTCCGTATGTTGTACTGGATTACCCCCGTTTTTTTGATGAGTCCGGTTTCGGAGCCATCAGAACGATGTTTTGGTGGGGAAATTTTTTTAGTATCACCCTGCATATGGCGGGAATCAATAAAAAAGCATCCGAGGAAAAACTATGTAACGCCTATACTTTGTTATGGCAAAAAAACTTTCATTGCTGTATCAGTAAGAATGAATGGATACATCATTTCTCTCCTGAAAATTATATTTCTGTTTCCAAAATGACGGAGGATGAATACAGGAAACGAATGAAAGAAGCTCCATTCGTTAAAATAGCAACGAAAATTTCTTTAGACAGATGGGATACCGCTGAAACCTTTTTACTCAGGCACTTTACAACTCTGCTGGATATACTGGCTGGTTAATTACCTAAACGGTGAAAGAGTTCCTTGACCTGGTAATCCCACAACATACTCTGGTCTTTGATATCTTTTTTCTCTGCAAAATCTTTTACAACCAGGATTGTTTGATTGGTGATCTCAGATTTATCAATGCGGAATTCAAAATATTCATCTTTAGGGGCAGTAAGCCAGCGAAAACGAATGAACTTGTCCTGCTCACTTTCCACAACTTCAGCTTTCTCAAAGGCACCATTCCAGCCAAAAAAGAAAATATTGTCTCTTTCGTCCACTTTATCGGCAAACCATTCTCCCAAACCCGCGGGGGTTGATAAAAACTCGTACAAAATGGATGGCGAGCAACGAACCGGGAACTCTAAGGTGTATAACTGTTTACTCATTATTCTTAAATCAAAAAATTGATGCGATGGCTGCAATAATAGAAAATAAATCATTGCGGCAAAATATTTTATGGTTTATTTTTCCCTCAACCGGCCCTAACCACAAAAGCTGTGAAATAAACAAGGGCTGCAAACGTTAATGAGATGTCAAAATTTATTTTGCCGGAACAGGCAATTTCCATAAATTGCTTTGAAGTTCAATACTTTCTGAGCAACTAAGACATTGTGGTGGGTATTTTTAGAGTATAAGGCGATACCAAAACTTATAATTCTTTAACCCTTAAAATACACCATTCTAAAAACCATACCTATGAGCATGAGACAACTCAAGATCACGAAGTCTATTACGAATCGTGAATCTCAAAGCCTTGAAAAGTACCTCCAGGAGATCGGCAAAGTCGAGCTCATTACCCCTGAGGAAGAGGTAAAATTAGCCACCCTTATTAAGCAGGGAGATCAACGGGCATTGGACAGGTTGACCAAGGCCAATCTTCGTTTTGTTGTATCTGTTGCCAAACAATACCAAAACCAGGGTTTGTCGCTGCCAGACCTGATCAATGAGGGAAACCTGGGCCTTATCAAGGCCGCCCAGCGTTTTGATGAAACCCGGGGATTCAAGTTCATTTCTTATGCCGTTTGGTGGATTCGCCAAAGTATTTTACAGGCACTGGCCGAGCAATCGAGAATTGTTAGATTGCCGCTCAATAAAGTGGGCCTTACCAACCGGATTCAAAAGGCCTATTCCCTGCTGGAGCAGCAATATGAAAGGGAACCTTCGGCAGAAGAACTTGCTGAAGTGCTGGATATGGACCTTGAAGAAGTGGCTTCCACTCTTGGTATCAATGCCCGTCATGTAAGCATGGATTCTCCCCTGTCTGAAGGCGAAGAAAATACGCTGATTGATGTGCTGGAAAATCCCAATGCCGAAAAAACTGACGGTGAGCTTTATCACACAGAATCTCTAAAAACCGAGATAGACCGCAGCCTTAAAACCCTGACAGAAAGGCAAAAGGAGGTGCTCTGCTTCTTCTTTGGTATCGGCGTGGATCATCCCATGAGCCTGGAAGACATCGGGGAAAAATTTAATCTGACCAGGGAAAGAGTACGGCAGATTAAGGACAAGGCCATTACCAAACTAAAAACATCCAATCGTTGTAAACTACTTAGAACCTATTTAGGCGCATGATATAACTTGTACACTACTTATCTTTGCAACTCTTTAAAAAAGTGAACATCAAATGTTCACTTTTTCTTTGTGTGACTGTGAAAATTTTTGTGAACTATGTTCAATTCATTACAGGAAAAACTGGAATCGGCGTTTAAGAACCTGAAAGGCCAGGGCCGCATTACTGAACTTAATATCGCTTCTACCATCAAAGATATCCGCCGGGCATTGGTAGATGCCGATGTAAATTACAAGATTGCCAAAGAATTTACCGATAAGGTAAAGGATAAAGCCTTGGGTGAAAAGGTATTAAATGCCATTTCTCCCGGCCAGTTAATGGTAAAAATTGTAAAAGATGAGCTGACGGAATTAATGGGCGGACAGGAAGCACCTTTCAATGCCAAAGGCAACCCCGCTGTCATACTGATTGCCGGCTTGCAGGGTTCGGGTAAAACCACCTTCAGTGGCAAACTGGCCAACTACCTGAAATCCAAAAAAGGCCTCTCCCCCATGCTGGTTGCTGCAGATATTTATCGGCCTGCGGCAATGGAGCAATTGAGAGTGCTGGGCGAGCAAATTGGCGTAGACGTTCATATTGAACTGGAAAACAAAGATGCAGTTGATATTGCCAGGAATGCAGTAAAGGAGGCGAGAAGTAAAAATAAAAATGTTCTCATCATAGATACTGCCGGCCGCCTTGCCGTGGATGAGGTAATGATGACCGAAGTAGCCAATGTAAAAAGTGCAGTAAACCCACAGGAAATCCTGTTTGTGGTAGATAGCATGACCGGCCAGGATGCAGTAAACACAGCTAAAGCCTTTAACGACCGCCTTGATTTTACCGGTGTAGTGTTGACCAAACTGGATGGAGACACAAGAGGCGGTGCAGCCCTTTCCATCAAGTACACAGTTAACAAACCCATCAAGTTTACCAGTAGCGGTGAAAAAATGGACACCTTAGATGTGTTCTACCCGGAAAGGATGGCACAGCGTATACTGGGTATGGGCGACATTACTTCACTGGTTGAAAAAGCACAGTCTGCTTTTGATGAAGAACAGGCCAAAAAGCTGGAAGCCAAGATCCGCAAGAACAAGTTTGATTTTGCCGACTTTAAAATGCAATTAGAGCAAATTAAGAAGATGGGCAATATGAAGGATATGCTGAGTATGATTCCGGGTGTGGGCAGCAAAGTGAAAGATATTGATATAAACGATGATTCTTTTAAAGGCATAGAGGCTATGATTAATTCCATGACCCCGGAAGAAAGAGCTGATCCGGACCTGATCGATACAAGCCGTAAAAAACGGATTGCCAAAGGTTCCGGTAAAGACATCAACGAAGTAAATGCCTTTATGAAGCAATTTGAACAAATGCGGGACATGATGAAGAATATGAACAAAATGGGAGCATTTGGCCGCATGATGCCGGGAATGAAGAAGTAGAATTGAGTCTTAAATCATTAGACGGGAGTTTATAGTCTTAAAACAAGGGCTGTAATACCATACATTTCGACCCTGCACCCCCAATTTTCACTTGTCATTCTCCAAGGACCATCTTATATTTGCCGTCCGGTTTTTACCGGTTCCGATAGCTATCGGGATTACAATTATTGTTTAACGCTGTTAAATTTCTATTTATGTCAGCAAAAATCCGTCTTCAAAGACACGGGTCAAAGAAAAGACCCTTCTACTTCATTGTAGTAGCCGATTCCCGGGCTCCCCGTGATGGCAAATTCATTCAGAAATTAGGTACGTACAATCCCCTGACCGTTCCTGCTACTATTCAGCTGGACCGTCAGAAAGCCCTTGAGTGGCTGAACAAAGGTGCCACACCAACTGACACCGTTCGCCGTATCCTGAGCTTCAAAGGGGTATTATACCTGAAGCATCTGCTTCGTGGTGTAGGCCTTGGTCTGTTTGATGAAGCTACCGCAATGGAAAAATTCACCAAGTGGAGCGCCGAGCATGAAGCCCAGGTGAAAAGACGCCAGGAAGATTCTTACCGCCAGAAAAGAGCCAGACGTGCTGCTCCGGGCCGCAGGCCTGAAAGAAAAGCTGAAGGCGAAGGCGGAAGTGAAGGATAAATCGTCCGCATCCTGAAAGTTCTTAATCCTTCCCGTTTTTCGGGAAGGATTTTTTATTTGCAGAAGATTATACAGATTTACACAGATTATCTTTTGCTTTGCATCGCATGACGGAATATTTCAGTATAGGAAAAATAGTTGCTGTACATGGCCTTAAAGGAGAGCTGGTAATAAAACATGAGTTGGGAAAAAAAACTTCTCTCAAAGGACTTACCGCAATTTTTATAGAAGAAAAGAAAAACGCATTTCTTCCCTGGTTTATTGAATCAGCAAAAATCAAGTCAGAAGACGAAGTATACATCAAACTGGAAGGGGTTAATGTAAGAGAAACCGCACTTAAGCTTACCCAAAAGCAGGTTTGGCTGCCAGAGCCAGATTTTAAAAAATTTGCTGCAAAATCAGCGCCTGCCAACCTGCTTGGCTACAGCATCATAAATGATAAAGAACCCCTTGGAAAGATACTAGAACTAATAGAACAACCCCATCAGTTGCTTTGCCGTTTGGAAATAAAGGGCAAGGAAGTGCTCATCCCTTTGCATGAGGAAACCTTACGGAAAGTAAACCATAAAAAAAAGGAAGTAGTGGTAATATTACCGGAGGGTTTACTCGAAATCTATTTGCAATAAGCTTTACGTTTGGTGAAAGTGTCAGACCTCAAACATTATATCGCTCATTTCGATCTTGACTCTTTTTTTGTTTCTGTTGAAATAAGAAACAACCCGTTACTAAAAGGCAAACCCGTTGTTGTCGGGGGGTATGAAAGAGGTGTGGTAGCTGCCTGTAGTTATGAGGCAAGGAAATTTGGTATCCATTCTGCCATGCCAATGAAAAAGGCATTACAACTTTGCCCGGATATTATTGTCACTAATGCCAGCCGTGACCAATACAGTAAGTATTCCCGTTGGGTAACTGATATCATTGCTTCAAAAGTTCCCTTATTTGAAAAAGCCTCCATTGATGAATTTTATATTGATCTCACCGGTATGGACAAATTTTTCGGGGTAAGCAAATATGCCCGGGAACTTCGTCAGCACATTATCCGGGAAACAGGGCTGCCCATTTCCTGTGGATTATCTTCTGCGAGATTCATTAGTAAAATGGCTACCAACGAAGCCAAACCCAACGGGTTCTTAGAAATTCCTCACGGAAAGGAACTGGAATTCCTATGGCCATTAGCAATTGAAAAAATTAACGGTGTTGGCAAACAAACAGAACAACACCTGAAAAGTTTCGGCCTTTACATCATAGAAGATATTGCCAAAACACCTGTGGAAGTAATGGAACGGATTGCCGGGAAATGGGGGGAAGCCCTTTGGCATAAAGCTCATGGCCGCGGCAGTGCAGAAATAGCCACCGACTGGGAACAAAAAAGTATGAGCCATGAAAATACTTTTGATACCGACTACACAGATATAGATTTTCTTCACATGGAACTGGTACGGCTTACGGAAAAAACAGCTTATTCTTTACGGGAAGATCAAAAAATGACTGGCTGTGTAACAGTTAAAATAAGATACTCAGATTTTGAAACTATATCAAGACAAGAAACGGTAGACTATACCGCACTGGATGATGTGCTAATTACAAAAGTCAAAGACCTCTTCGCTAAATCATACCAGAAAGGAAGACCGGTTCGCTTATTGGGTGTCCGGTTCAGCCATATGATCCCTATTACCATGCAGATGAGCCTGTTTGAAAACAATGCCGGGAAACTCAACCTTTATAAAGCGGTAGATGATATTAAAGACAGGTTTGGAGCCAAGTTATTGACTAAAGCAGTAAATACAGGTAAAAAATAATCTTACCTGTATATTTTTCGGAAAAAATATTGCCCTCCTGCAATTATTACTACTATTGAACCGAAAAATAAAATAGCCGTTAATAAATTGATATTAAAAACATCATAAATCAACTTCTTGTCACTTACCAGGAAAAGGGGCAATCCTGCTAAAACAATGGAGGCTCCCAGGCTGAATGCTGATGCTGTAGCCGGATGAAATGGTAAACTGCGGCTCATCATTAGTAAAGTAACCGGCACAGAGCTTTGAAGAAAAACAATACCGGCACAGAGCATATAAATATTATCCTTTCCAAACTGGAACAGGATGAGTGCAACAACAAGTGTTACGTAGATAAACTTTTTTATACCTACTCTGTCTGCTGCAAAGCCCCCAAGGATTTTTCCAAGAAAAGCGCTGACACCGATATAAAGTAACCCATCTTCATAGTACTCGGCAACATAGTTGACAATATCAAACAAGAATGAACGGAAACACATAAACAATAAAATTAGCAGCATGATGAGGTCATGCCGGTCTAATTCGCTTTCCTTTTTCTCCGGGGATTGATAAACCGGTAAAGGCTGTCTGAAAATGAAAATAGCCATAAGCAGTACGGCAAATAAAAGAGCCAAAGGCAGCCCATAACCAGCCTCGCCCAATAAACCTCCAATGGTAAGTCCTAATACACCGGGAGCAGTAAATAAACCCAATGGACCGGATTTATTCTCATGTACCTGTAAACATATAGTTCCGCCGGCAACATGCACAAATGCTGAAGCAATACCGGAAAAGATGATTGCAGCCTCCGGAGAAATAAAAAAGCATAGTAAAGAAAGTGGTAAAAGGCTGACAGCAATTTTTGCAAAGAGCTTTATATCTTTTTGCTTGTCCAGCCAAAACCCGACGGGCAACTGACCACCAAAACCCAGAATCGCATAGATACTGATAAAGAGAAAACTGTCACTGTATCCATGTGTCAAGGTGTAGGCTGCCAGCAGAAATCCTGCAGCAAGATCATTAACACCATGAAGCAATCCCCAGTAAGCTGGTTGTAAATTCCGGTTATGGGTTAAATTCATAAAATATAATTATTAATCAGCAAGCCAGCTCCATAACTCACCCCATTGGCAACAAATGCTGCTATAAACGATTTTTTCCAACTGCTCTTCATTAAAAATTTATACCCTGTCATTTCAGCCAATGCCACTCCCAATTCCATCACTGCAAGCGTAAAGTCAGTTGTCAATAGTAAAAAATGCAAGAGCGGCCATGTAAAAAGATTAAGTAAAAGAAAAGGCACTGTAACTTCTTTCCACTGTTTTT
The DNA here is from genome assembly GCA_964409055.1 of uncultured Chitinophaga sp. Lineage (GTDB taxonomy): Bacteria > Bacteroidota > Bacteroidia > Chitinophagales > Chitinophagaceae > JJ008. Next base: position 32,478 of record CAYPBW010000005.1, read on the forward strand.
TATAGAAGAAAAGAATTACCGGGTACTCTAATACCAGCGTCAGGAAAAAAAATAGCCAGGGGCTCATTTCCTTTCCTGTTTATTTTTCCTTTGCTTCCAGGTAAAGTAAGACACCAAGGCAACCAAAGCAACTAATGCAATCACAATTAACCAGGTGTTATTCTTAGCCCTTTCTGTAAAAGTTGGCTCGGGTGGCATATCTAAAAAAAATCTGAACATGGATGTAAGTTTTATTTCTGATTAACCATTTCCGATGAAAAAGTACAGAATTGCTATTGTATTAGCAACTAAGGATACCGGTATTGCTTTCCACCAGTTTTTTGCACCAATAAGTTTAATACAACGATATCCAGCAATATCATTCCTGCATAGACTATGGTGAAGTCAAGAGAAGTTTCGTGGTACAATATGGTAATAAACGGCACGACAGCCAGGCTGGTGAATAATGCCGCCAGCAGCGATACCTTCCACTGCCGCAGGTAAAAAGGCAGTTGGAAAACCCCTTTGATAATAAAAAAACCAAAAAGTGCAATGATCAGTGGCATATGGAAGAATGGCTTAAGCCGGCTTTATTGTTTTTCGTTTCAGGAATAGTAATATCAAAAGCACAAGCCCTGCTAAAGAACACAGGATAAATTTCCACCGATTGATCCGGCCATTAGTGCCCGACTCATCTTCAGCAATCACCGTATAATCAAAATAGGCTTTTGATTTTTTCATTTTGTATTGAAGTTTACCATTTTTTTCTCCTGTAATTATCATATGATAATTCCACTTTTTCATGTAAACAGTGAAAGTATCCGTCACTGTACCCACTGAGTCTGTTTTTGCTAACGCAAATCGAAGGTAGCGTTCAGATTCATCCCATCTTTTTCCTCCATCTTGTATGACTATTTTATACCCATCATTAATTGTATCTCTGCGGCTGATGAACGGTTTCTTAAACAGTGTATCATCTTCATGATAAGAATATTGCACCAATACCAGTTTATACCCGGCCATGTTTCCGGTGCCATCAAAAGTGATTTGTGAAGGCGCAGTACGACGGCGAATAGAAAACCCGGCATCAGCCATAGCCGCCAGGCTGGTTAAAACCAACAGTATTGTAACAAAAGTCCTTACTTTTTTCATACCATTAAATGTAAACCATTTCACTGAAGCAGGGATACCCACCACCGGGTATATACAAAATCAGGGGCAGGCAGTAAAAAGCTCAGACAGAGATAAAATCTTACTGCTTATCTTCGTCATCCCAAAAAACAATTGTTATGTCACAAACATGGAAAGAATACCAGGAGAAAAATAAAGACCGTTTCCTGAACGAAATGCTTGACCTTTTACGTATACCCTCTGTCAGTGCTAAAAGCGAACATAAAGACGATATGCTGAAATGCGCAGAAGCCGTAAAAAAAAGCCTGTTGGCAGCCGGTTGCGATAAAGCTGAGGTTATGTCTACTGCTGGGCATCCGGTAGTGTATGGTGAAAAAATCATTGACCCCTCAAAACAAACAGTACTTATTTACGGCCATTATGATGTACAACCACCGGAGCCATTGGAATTATGGCATAGCGGACCGTTTGAACCTGTTATAAAAGACGGTAAAGTATTTGCAAGAGGATCTGCAGATGACAAAGGCCAGTTTTATATGCATGTAAAAGCACTGGAAATAATGTCGCAAACCAACAGCATGACCACCAATATCAAATTTCTGATAGAAGGCGAAGAAGAAGTAGGTTCGCCCAACCTGGGCCCTTTTGTAGCAGCACATAAAGACCTGCTGAAATGTGATGTGATACTGATCAGCGACAGTGCCCTTCTCAGCATGGAAAATCCTTCGCTGGATGTGGGAATGAGAGGTCTTAGTTATATACAGGTAGAAGTAACCGGGGCCAACCGTGACCTGCACAGTGGTACCTATGGTGGCGCTGTGGCCAACCCGATTACCATCCTGGCCAAAATGATTGCCTCTTGTCATGATGAGAATAACCACATCACCATCCCGGGTTTCTATGATGATGTTTTGGTGGCTTCAAAAGAAGAAAGAGATATGTTGAATAAAGCCCCCTACAATGAGCAGGAATATAAAGACGAATTAGGAGTAAAAGAGTTGTGGGGAGAGAAGGGTTATACAACTTATGAAAGAACCGGCATCCGCCCTACACTTGAATTAAATGGCATATGGGGTGGCTATACCGGCGAAGGAGCCAAGACCGTACTTCCTTCAAAGGCCTATGCAAAAATATCTGCCCGTTTGGTTCCCAACCAGTCATCTCATAAAATGACTGAGGTATTGCTTAACTATTTTAAATCTATTGCTCCTTCATCTGTTGAGGTAAAAGCTGAATTGCACCATGGAGGTGAACCTTACCTGACACCGATTGACAGCAAAGGTTATAAAGCTGCTTCCAAAGCACTGGAAACTACTTTTGGAAAAACCCCGATCCCGGTTCGTGGCGGTGGAAGTATTCCGATCTGCTCAATTTTAGAAAAGGAGCTTGGTGTTAAAATAGTTTTTATGGGCTTTGGATTAGACAATGATAATCTTCACAGCCCGAATGAAAAATACAATATCGAAAATTATTATAAGGGCATTGAGACGATTCCCTATTTCCACAAGTATTTTGCTGAATCATAAACATAAACTTCTTGTACTTTTAAAACCTCATCTTCTTTTTGATGAGGTTTTTTATTTTTGATTATGCCATCCAAAGAAAAATTACGGCTTGATAAATACCTCTGGTCGATCCGCCTGTTTAAAACAAGAACAGCCGCTGCTGCCGCCTGCGATACCGGTAAAGTGAAATATGAAGGCGTACAGGTAAAGGCTGCAAAGAATGTAAATATTGGCGATGAGTATGAAATAAAAACAGAATCCAAAAGATGGCGCATTAAAGTTACCAACCTGCTGTATAAAAGGGTTGCCTATAGCGAAGCCATCAATTACTATATTGATATTACACCCGAAGAAGAACTGCAAAGATTGCAATTCCAGGCGGCCAGTTTTCATACCGGCAAGCGGTTAAGTAAAGTTGGACGTCCCACCAAAAAACAAAGACGTGACCTCGATGAGTTTTTAGAATGACTCTCCTCAGTGATGAAAATCATCCTGTTTTATTATTTGCATCATTCACATCCGCTAAGCAGGAGGTTAGCTTCGTCATAGATAAGCTATTCTTTATGCCCAAATCAGCAATAGTATTTAAAGCCAAACAAGAAACCTTCGGGCATACTGAGCCGGTATTTGATATTTCATTAAACTATGTTTACTAATTCAGTGAATATGGAATTGCACATTGCACCTGAGCGGCTGATTAGTGAGATCCAAAAGGATTTCAACAATGCATTTCCATTCCTGAAAATTGAGTTCTTTAATAATAAGTCATTCTCCCGATCAGACTTTTCCGTAAAACAGATTATCCCGCATAACCGTAAACTCGGTGACAGTAATCTTTTCCTGAAAGACGGTACCATTGAGATTGAGGATGATATGAAAGTAAATGAACTGGAAAAGTTATTTAAAGACAAATTCAACCTTGCTGTACAGGTATTTAGAAAATCAGGTAACCTGTGGCTTGAAACGACCATGACCGACAGTTGGACCTTACAGCAGCAAAATAATCATGGAAGGGAGATAACGAACGGAAAAGATAAAGAACTGCCTCCTGACGACTATGATATTAGCAGGGATGCTTTTAGTTAAGCCAGCTTCTTATATTATCTGCGCCTGTATTGCTGACAAAAATCAGTACAGCAACTTACACCTGTCATTGTTTCTGGCCGAAATGTCAAAATAACTTTCTGACATATAGGAATTATTGTTCACCTTAAAACTCAGTTTTATGGAAACAAAAGCTGTTGAAAAACCCAGAACTTCCTGGCCAACCTTGTTTGACAAAGGATGGATGGATAAGTTTTTCAACGCTCCGATCGATGAGTTTTTCAATTTTGGCAAGGTGATGAATGTTCCGGCTGTAAACGTAACAGAAACAGACACTGAATTCAGGCTTGCAATTGCTGCTCCTGGTCTTGAGAAAAAAGATTTCAAAGTAGAAGCATTCGATGACATGCTGACTATCAGTGCTGAACATGAAAGGGAAGAGAAAGAAGAAAAGAACGGACGCTACAACCGCAGAGAGTACAATTACAGCAGCTGGAGCCGCAGTTTCTCATTACCCGAAAACTGCGATTATGGCAAGATCAATGCCGAGTACAAGAACGGAGAGTTGAAGATCATGATCCCAAAAATGGAAGTAAAAGAACCTAAGAAGGTTAAAAACATCTCTGTAAACTGATCGTACAGGGACATACCCTGATGAAAAGAAAAACCCTCCGTAATGCGGAGGGTTTTATTTAAAATAATAAGTTTTTCAGCTTATCCAGGTTAATAATGGATATTTTACCATCCTTTATTTCAATCAGTTTCTCGGACTTAAAGTCGCTGAGCGTACGGATGAGAGATTCCGTAGCCGTTCCTACATAATGCGCAAAGTCTTCTCTTGAAATCTCCAGGGGTTTGTTGGGGTTTTCTGCATTGAATTTGCCATGAATATCCACCAACGCCTTTGCCACTCTTTTTCTTAAAGAGCTATAGGCAAGATTCAGCAGCCTGTCTTCTTTCTCTTTAACGTTCTGTGTAATGATCCTGATAAACTTGGCTGCAATATCAATATTGCCGTAAATCATTTGAAGAAAGTCTTCCCGGGGTATCTGCATAATTTCTGCATCTTCAAGAATAACTGCAGAATCATCATAGTTTTTATCCTCTATCAAAGCGGGATATCCAATAAAGTCGCCATCGCTGAACAGATCGGTTATATATTCCTTGCCATCTTCATGGGTTTTGAATCCCTTGACTTTGCCTTTTACCAGGTAATAAAGAAATCTTGGTCTTTTTCCCTCCTGGTAAAGTGTTTGCTTCTTGGTGTAAACTTCTACATCATACTGGTCGGCCAACTGGCTCATCAGCCCAGAATTCTTTACATCTTTGATGAACTGATTGATGCCATGGTGAGATGCGGCGTACTTATTATCCATGATGGCCGCCTTGCGAAGACGGGTTTCAATAGCATTGAGCAGTTCGATATCCTCAAATGGCTTGGTAATATAATCATCAGCTCCCATTTCCATTCCTTTACGAAAATCACTTCGTTCGGTTTTAGCAGTAAGGAATAAAAAAGGGATTTGCTCAGTTTCCGGGTTTTTTCTGAGCAGATGCAGCACACCATACCCATCCAGTTCCGGCATCATTATATCACAAACAATTACATCGGGCTTTTCCTTTTGGGCTAACTCCACACCCTTCTTACCGTTTTCAGCTGTCAGGGTTTTATACCCTGCCAGCTCTAATATCTCTGCGGTATTTTCCCTGATATCGGGGTTGTCGTCGATCACCAGTATTGATTTCATGCATTGGTTTTTTGTATGGCCTTTCCCTTTTTAGTTTATTCCTTTTCAGGCAAATTTACGGGAATAGTAAAGGTAATTGTTGTTCCTGTATTTAATGTACTCTTTAATCCTACATCACCTCCCAGCAGATCAATATAACTCTTTACAATATGTAATCCAAGCCCTGTACCCTGTATATTGGTGGCATTGGCACCCCGGAAAAAACTGGAAAAAAGGTGCTGCTGATCTTCATCGGATATTCCAATTCCTTCATCTGTCACTGATACTATCACATTATTATCTTCCACTTTGCTCCGGATAAGAATTTTCTTTCCTTCATCTGAAAACTTGCTGGCATTGCTGATCAGGTTGATCAGGATATTTTTGAAAAGCTTTTTATCAGTGAAGGCATTGCAATCCGAATCACACTGAAAATCAAAATATTGTTCCTTTTTCAAAATACCCCTCATTTCATCCATTGTTTCAAGTATTACCTCCTTAAGAGATACCTGTCCGGCTATTTTATCAACTTTTCCTTCATTCAGTTTTCCTAAAGAAAGGAAGTCTTCCAGGATGTCGTTCAGGTGGTTTACTGAATTCTTGATCCGTTGAATGTGCTTATCTCTCTTTTCCTGCTCTTCTCCGGTTTTGTATTTAGCCAGCAATGATGCAGAAGAAAGAACAGTACTCAAAGGTGTCCGGAATTCATGAGAAGCCATTGAAACAAAGCGGCTTTTGATCTCATTCAGTTGCCTTTCTTTATCCAGGGCTTCGCTCAGTTCCAATTGTGACTGTTCAAGTTTTTGTAATGCTTCTTTTAATATGAGAGTCCGCTCTTCTACCTTCACTTCCAGGCTGGCATTTAGTTGTCTTATTTTATCAGTGATCTTTTCCAGCTCTCTTTTTTGCTGAAGCATACTGCTTTCAATTTCCTTTCTCTTTGTAATATCTACAATAAAGGCAATAACAAAAAGCTCATTCTCCTTTTTATAATGACTCAGGCTCACTTCTACCGGTAAATCTGTTCCGTCTTTCTTTTTTCCATACAGATCCCTTCCCTGCCCCATGACCCGGTTGGATGGCTTTTGATAGAACCCATCCCTGTGATGATGGTGATGAGTGCTGAACCGTTCTGGTATCAGTATTTCAATTTGTTGTCCAATCAGTTCATCCGGTTCATATCCAAACATCCGGCCAGCAGAGGGATTGGCCAATATAATTTCTCCTTGTTGATTTACCAGGATGATACCTTCTGTAGAATTCTCAAAGAGAGAAGTCATATGTGCAGCGTCGAGATGCATAAGCTCTTAAAAAGCAGCAAATTAAGGAAAAGGGGCTGAGAGAAAAAATGTGGCAATCAACAATTCTAGTCCTTTGTGGCTAACAAGATTTTCTCCATTTCAATAGCCCGGGGAAAAAGGATATTATTTTCCAGGTGCATATGCTGCATCAGGTCGTTATCCAGCTCTCTTAATTTCGAGAAGGTGACCCTATGACTTACGCAGGCATTCGGCGGAGGGGTATAATCATTTGTCAGCTCTCTTATTCGGTGCACTGATCTTACTACTGAAGCATGTTCGTGGTTCATTACTTCCTCAACAGGTTTGCGTAAAGTTCTTACCAACAGGCTGGCATACGATTCACTGCTTTCATAGGCATGGGCTATCTGGCGGATATAGGGAAAAATGATCTCTTCCTCTTGTTTTAAATGAGGAATCATTTCCTTATAAAGCTGTAAGAATATTTTTTCTACCTCCTGTAAAAAAGAATATTTCTTTAGATGCTCTTCAGAAAATTTCCGTAGTTGTTCTTTTATCTCAGGAAGCTGTGTGCGCAGATAATGGTGATGAACATTTACAATATAATCTGCTAAAAAATCGATATGCCACTCATTAAAGGGTAATGAATTGGGCACCTGAACTGAACGGATAGCTTGCTCCAGTTCCTTGGTGAGTTTATTTATATCAAGTCCTTTTGCAAGGCACACCATTTCCAAAGGCCATTTTCCACCACAGCAATATTCAATATCATATTTACGAAAAACCTCTGCCGTCCGGTAATCAGCCGTAACTATATCTGTTACAAAGGAAGTTGGTTCTATTTGTAGAGGTTTCAAAAACATAGTACTCTCACTTCTTTTTTTGAAAAGAAAATTTGATGGCAAATTAGAATATGTAATATGCTGGCGACCTGACTTAAATCAGGCCTGAGAATGATTTTAATATCGTCTTTCTTACTTTAAATAGTAGCCAGCCCCTCTAAGAAACTGACCTCATCTTTATTCAACAAATCTCCTATACTGGTTTTAGAAAATATTTGCATCCACTCATTCCTGTTAGCCTCAATCTGGTCATGAAGCGGACATGGGCGACTGGAATTACATTTTCTTAATCTGAGCACACAGGTATTGAATTGTTCAAAACCATCTGTAATATTGAGGATACTGAGTAATGGGCTCGAAAGCGTCTTTTCATTTACAGAAAACCCTCCATATGGCCCTTTGGTAGATGTAAGAATACCTTCCTTTACCAACTGTTTCATGATTTTACCCAGGTAATGCTTGGGTACAGCCAGCTTTTCAGCTATTTCTTCCACCTGTACCCTTGGCTTCTGATCACTCATCAGCGCTACATAAAGTACACCCCGCAAAGCATATCCAAAAGATTTAGAACACACCATTTTGCAAAAAAAGACCGGTCTTGACTTTTTCAGGGTGATAAATATCAGTTGATAATTTGATGGTTGTCATGATGGACTTATTGACTCCCAAATACTTTTGACCCCATTAAGGACATCTGTATCTTTTTTAAAAAGCTGTTATCTTTGATTAAGACATTATTTCACCTAAACCCAAAAAAAATAAAACATGAAATCATTCAAACTTTCTGCCCTTGTATTGATCGCTGGCGGCGCATTTTTGTTTGCCTGCAATGAAGGTGTAAAAAAAAATGAAAACCCGGTTGATGTACAGGATCTGACCAAAAACCAGCCGGAAGTACATGGCACTGAATTAAAAGAAGGAGATATCACCTTAAATACTCCTTTAGACCAGGCTATGGTCAGTGCCGGAAAAAGTACTTACGAATTGAAATGCCAGTCTTGTCACAGACTGACCGAAGAAAAACTGGTAGGGCCAGGCTGGAAGGATGTTACTAAAAAAAGAAAGCCGCTTTGGATAATGAATATGATTACCAATGTTGATATGATGCTTGAAACAGATGCTGAAGCACAAAAATTACTGGAACAGTGTATGGTGAGAATGCCCAACCAGAATATAACTAAAGATCAGGCCAGGCAAGTACTGGAATTCATGCGCAGTAATGATGGCGAAAAGTAAAAGACCAAAACAAAAACCAACGGAAACAAAGGAATCTCTTTTCTAAACTGCTAAATATATATTATGAAACACAAATTTCTAAGATCTGCAATGCCACTCTTGTTATTAACGACAGGACTGGTTTTCATGCAGGGCTGCAAACCCAAAGGATCGCAATCTGCTGTAAGCGGTAATGCTGCCTCTAAGGTTTACGTTGCCCCTGGTAAGTATGACGAATTCTACAACTTTGTTTCCGGTGGTTTCAGCGGACAAATGTCTGTGTATGGATTACCATCAGGGCGTTTGTTCCGTGTTATCCCTGTCTTCTCTGTTGATCCTGAAAAAGGCTGGGGTTACAGCGAAGAAACCAAGCCTATGTTAAACACATCTCATGGATTCGTTCCCTGGGATGACCTGCACCATATCGCATTGTCTGTTACAAACGGCGAGCATGACGGCCGCTGGGCCTTTGGCAATGCCAACAACACACCCCGTATTGCCAGGATTGATCTCAAGACTTTCAAAACTGCTGAAATCATTGAAATCCCCAACAGTGCCGGTAACCACTCCTCTCCATTCATCACTGAAAATTCAGAGTATGTTGTAGCCGGTACCCGTTTCAGTGTACCTATTGGCGACAAACAAGATGTACCTATTGAAACCTATAAAGAAAACTTTAAGGGAACGGTAAGCTTTATCGGCGTTGACAAAACTTCCGGTAAAATGAATATTGCTTTCCAGATTCTTACTCCTGGTGTAAACTATGACCTTGCCCGTGCCGGTAAGGGTAAATCTGCCGGCTGGATGTTCTTCAGCTGTTATAATTCTGAAAAGGCCAATACACTGCTGGAAGTTAATGCTTCACAGAAAGACAAAGATTTTATTATGGCAGTAAACTGGAAAAAAGCAGAAGAATATGCAAAAGCCGGAAAAGGAGTTAAAAAAGCAGTGAAATATTCACATAATGTGTATGATGAGTCAACACATATGGCTACATCAACTATGGAGAACGAAGTGTTGGTGCTGGATCCTAAAGATTGCCCTGATATGGTATATTATATGCCTTGCCCTAAATCACCACACGGTTGTGATACCGATCCTACCGGTGAATACATTGTAGGAAGTGGTAAACTGGCAGCTGTTATTCCAGTATTCTCATTCACTAAGATCCAGGATGCGATTGCCCAGAAAAATTTTGATGGCGATTATGACGGTATTCCTGTTTTAAAATACGAAGCTGTTTTACATGGCGAAGTGCAAAAACCAGGCCTTGGCCCTTTGCATACCGAATTTGATGCCAATGGAAATGCATATACTTCTTTCTTTGTATCGTCTGAAATAGTAAAATGGAATATTAAAGACCTGAAAGTAGTAGACCGTGTACCCACTTATTACTCAATTGGTCACCTTTGTGTACCAGGCGGTCCTACTAAAAAGCCACATGGCAAATATGTAATTGCTTACAACAAGATTACTAAAGACCGCTACCTGCCAACAGGCCCCGAATTAACACAAAGTGCACAATTGTATGACATCAGCGGTGAAAAAATGAAACTGTTGCTTGACTTCCCCACCATTGGTGAGCCTCACTACGCAGAAGCAATTCCTGCTGAGCTGATCATGAAGAATTCTACCAAGATCTATAAGATCGAAGAAAATAAGAATCCTTATGCCGCATTGGGTGATAATAATGCAAGAGTAGAAAGAAAAGGAAACGAAGTGCATGTTT
>CAYPBW010000006.1:0-37853 GCA_964409055.1 uncultured Chitinophaga sp.
CTACTTTCTTTGCCATATCGGTTGTTGTTAATTGGATGAATGAAAAATTATTTAAGTGCGGGGACAGGGGCCGGATCCATATCCGTGAAAATCTGGTTTTCTCCTGCCATACCCCAGATAAAACCGTAGTTGGATGTACCACAACCAAAGTGCATACTCCATGGCGCTGATATAACCGCTTCATGGTTAGCCATCACTATATGCCTCGTTTCCTGTGGCTCACTCATAAAATGAAATACACGGTGGTCAGTAGGTACATCGAAATAGAAATAGACTTCCATTCTCCTCGTATGCGTATGTGGCGGAACAGAATTCCAGACACTACCATTTTCTAAAACTGTTAGCCCCATTACCAGTTGACAACTTTTTATACCATCCAGGTGAATGTATTTGTAAATGGTTCGTTTGTTGGAGGTAGCAGCATCTCCAAGATTCACAGGTGATGCTTTTTCCTTTGTCATTAGTTTATTGGGATATTGGTGATGGGCAGGGGCGGAGAGGAGATAAAATATAGCCGGCTCTTTTTTGCTTTTACTTTTGAACTTGACTTCTTTAGTGTCCTTGCCCAGGTAGACACAATCCAGTTTATTGGTAGTAAATTCTTTTCCATCTGCTATTATTAATCCGGTACCACCAACGTTGATAATGCCCAGTTCTCTTCTTTGTAGAAAAAAGTCAGCTCTTAGTTCAGGATGATTGGGTAATGCCAATGTTTTATTTACAGGCTTTGCCCCACCAATGATCACCCTGTCGTAATGTGAATACACTAATTGTATAGTATCATCCTGCATCAGGTTTTGCACCAGGAAGTTATCCCGCAATTGTGCTGTTGTCATTTGCCTTGTTTCAGCAGGACTATTTTGAAATCTGATTTCCATTGCTATGCTTTTACAGTATTGGTATTTGTTTCTTCAATCTGCTGCCAATTGAAATAGTTCCTGGCATTATTATAACAGATATCCTGGATCACTTTACCTATCCATTGAATATCGTTAGGTAGTTCTCCGTTCTCTACCTCTTCCCCAAAAATGTTGCACAACAGTCTTCTGAAATACTCATGCCTGGGGAATGAAAGATAACTCCGGCTGTCAGTCAGCATACCAACAAATTTGCTGAGCAATCCCATATTACTGAGGGCATTGATCTGTTTGGTCATGCCGTCTTTCTGATCGAGGAACCACCAGGCAGAACCCCACTGAACTTTACCTGCAGCGGTACCATCATTGAAATTGCCAATCATAGTGGCGAATAATTCATTGTCAGCAGGATTTAGATTATAAATAATAGTTTTAGCCAGTGTGTTGTTCCTGTCAAGCCTGTCGAGGAATTTTGACAAGGATTTAGCTTGCGAAAAATCACCAATGCTGTCCCATCCGGTATCAGGCCCCAGGTGGCCCAGCATCCGGCTATTATTATTGCGAAGTGCACCAAGGTGATATTGCTGAACAAAACCTTTTTCCCAATCCCATTCTGCAAAGGTTATCAGCATGGCAGATTTGAATTTCCTGTTTTCTTCCAGTGTCAAAGCGCCACCGCTCCTGATCTTGGCAAATATGCCGGCTATCTCAGTAGTAGTATAGTCTTCTGCATAAATTTCTTCGAGGCCATGATCGCTTACACTACAATGATTAGCGGTAAAATAATCATGTCTTTTTTTCAGTGCTGCGAGGTAGTCATTGTAGGTACTGATAGAAATGTCAGCTGCTTTTTCAAGATTGGTCAAATAGTTATTGAATGTGTATACATCGTCCACATTCATGGCCTTATCAGGACGAAAAGCAGATAATACTTTTATTTTCCATCCATCATTTTTGATCTGCTGGTGATATTGCAGTTTATCTGTAGGATCGTCAGTAGTGCAAATCAGCTTAACATTCATCCGTTCCAATAAACTTCTTACACTATATTCCTTGGTTTGTAACAGGGCTGATGTTTCGTCATAGATAGTTTTTGCAGAGCCTGCATTCAATATTTCATGGATGCCAAAATAGCGTTGCAGTTCCAGGTGCGTCCAGTGATAAAGCGGATTTCTGAGTGTGTAAGGAACAGTTTCAGCCCATTTTTCAAATTTTTCCCAATCAGATTTGTTGCCGGTAATATAGGATTCATCTACACCATTCGTTCGCATGGCTCGCCATTTATAATGGTCGCCATTCAGCCATACCCTCGTAATATTCTCGAAATTTTTATCTTCTGCTACTTCGTTTGGAGGCAAATGGTTATGATAGTCAATGATAGGCATGTCTTTGGCATACTCATGATAGAGTTGCTGTGCCGTAGCGGTGGACAACAGGAAGTTTTCGTCCAAAAATTTTTTCATCTTGTTGAGTTTATAATGAAACACCTCTTTTCCAGGGAATAAAATCATCCTGGTTCAGTAACACTGCCTTAGGAATTACTTCTCCGCTGGCTGCTTTGATACAATATTCCAGAATAGCTTCTCCCATCTGCTGAATCGTTTTTTTTCCTTCAATTACTGGTCCGCAATCAATATCGATAATATCATTCATTCGTTTGGTCAGGTTGCTGTTTGTTGAAACTTTAATCGTCGGGCAAACAGGATTACCGGTTGGTGTTCCCAACCCGGTTGTAAACAAAATGAGGGTGGCACCACTGGCTGCTTTTCCAGTTGTAGCTTCCACATCATTACCTGGTGTACAAACGAGGTTTAGACCGGGTTTTGTTGCAGGTTCTGTATAATCCAGTACATCCACAACGGGTGATGTGCCTCCTTTTCTGGCCGCACCGGCACTTTTCATAGCATCGGTAATTAAACCGTCCTTAATATTTCCGGGTGAGGGGTTCATAGAGAAACTGGAACCGGCATTGGTTACTATTTCATCATACCGCTTCATCAACTGCATAAATTTTCGGGCAGTAAATTCATTCTCAGAACGGTCAATCAACTCCTGTTCCACCCCGCAGAGTTCAGGAAATTCAGCTAACAGAATTTTACCTCCCAAAGCCACCACCAGATCTGAACAATAGCCAACTGATGGATTAGCGGATATGCCACTGAAGCCATCGCTGCCGCCGCATTTTACTCCAATGCACAGCTTATCAAGCGATGCAGGTTTCCTTTCCAGCTTATTTATCTCGATGAGACCTTCAAACGTTTTTCTGATGGCATCAGCAATTAATTGTTCTTCGCTTTGCGATTGCTGTTGTTCAAAAATGTATAATGGCTTATCGAAATGAGGATTGTGTGCTTTCAGGTCATTCAGGAAATCATGGGTTTGTAAATTTTGACAACCCAGGCTCAATACGGTTACGCCACCCACATTAGGATGGTCAGCATAGGCAGCCAACAATTTACTAAGTATAGCAGCATCTTGCCTTATGCCTCCGCAGCCCCCCTGGTGGTTTAAAAATTTTATGCCATCTACATTTTTGAATGGCCTTTTGGGATTATCTGCTGATGGGGAAAGATCAATATTTTTCAGTGCCCCGCCGCTTTGCCAGGCATCCAGCAACTGATGCGTATAACGTTTATATTTATCGGTAACAGCATAACCTAATTCATTATGCAAAGCTTCCCGTATCACATCAAGGTTCCTGTTTTCACAAAATACGGTTGGTATAAATAACCAGTAATTGGCGGTACCAACTCTTCCGTCACTGCGATGATAACCATTGAAAGTTCTATCTCTGAATCTTAAAACATCAGGTGGCTGCCACTCATATTTTATATTTCTCCAGTCGTATGGGTGTGAGGCATGTTTGGTATTGTCGGTAGTCATCCGGCTTCCTTTCAATACATCTTTTTGCACTTTTCCTACCAATACACCATACATAATGATTTCATCTCCTGTAAGCATGTCCTGCATAAAGAACTTATGCTTGGCAGGTATATCTTCCTGTAAAAGATAGTTTGCCCCCTCAAAAGAAATGATATCTCCCTTGGTCAGATTGGTCAGGGCCACCAGCACATTATCCTTTGGATGAACTATTAAAACTTTAGATTTCATTTAAACGGTTACCTTTTTTGATTCCAGTTGTTCAACAGTGGGCAAAACACCATTATGAATACATTCCCTTAATTGTTCCTGTACTGCCTGAAGAAAGCCAGGAAACTTTGTCAGGTCAGTTTCCCATAAATCAGCATTCTTCATTACGGCAGCCGCCACTTCATCACTGTTATTCTTTTGCCATATATCAAAGAAATATCCTGCTGAATCATCTTTGATTTCATATTCTTCCCCGTTACGGGTGCCGAAATATTTATTACCTGCTTTCCTGGCTGCTTTCATGTAAAGAAGGTAAGCAGCGAAACCAGTAGCCATATGCATCGGTACCGTGTTACTTAGCTCAAAATGTTTTTCCAGCAACGGCACATTTCTCATCCTCATTTTAGAAGTATATTGAACGGTGATACTTTGCCACAGATGATCAATGAACGGGTTAGAGAAGCGTTCAAATACCTTATTGGCAAATTCCGATTTTACTTTTTCATCAATGCTAAATGGGATCGCAGGCGCAATTTCGTAGTGCATCAATTCCTTGGTGAATGCACCATATACAGGGTGATTGACAGCCTCCCTGGTTATATTAAACCCGCAAAGAAATGCTGTTCCGCAATTGAAAGTGTGTGTGCCGTTTAGCAGCCGAAGTTTGAGTTCTTTGAAAAGGGTAATATCAGATGTTATGATAACTCCTTCGTCAACCCGGCTGAATGACAACACTTGTTTTACTTTTTCATTTCCTTCAATTGCCCATAGCCGGAAGACTTCACTCATTGTCAGTAACTCATCTTCAAAGTCAAGCTCATCTTCAATTTTTTTTGTTTCCTCTGAATTTGGTTTACCCGGCACAATCCGGTCGACCAGCGAATTACAGAAAGTATTATGATTCTCCAGCCATTCGATAAATTTAAAATCAAGATTGTTCAGGTGTGCCAGTTCCAGCACAATGCTTTCCAGTTTGGATCCGTTATCGGTTATCAGTTCTGTGGGTACAATGACCATTCCGCTTTCTTTGCTTCCATTGAATGCTTTGAACCTTTCCAGCAAAAAAGCCAGCAGTTTGCCGGGAAAGGAGGCAGGAGGTTCTGTAGTTACATCTTCCTGAACCAGTTGAATACCTACTTCTGTCGTATTAGACAGAATGATCTTCATTTCCGGGTTATGGGCACATTCCAGGATACGCTGCCAGTCAGATTTGGCGCTTAACACCCGGCTTATTGATGCATTAATGATATTCTCCTGGATAGTTTCCCCATTTTTAATACCTCTCACACATATAGTATAAAGTCCGTCCTGCCTGTCAAAAGCACTGCTGTCGCTGTCGGTTGACTTTACAACAACTATTCTGCCGTTGAATATTCCTTGTTTATTGGCTTTGTCAATAAAGTAGTCAGGCAATGCCCTGAGGAGTACACCAGTCCCAAATTGCAATACTTTTTCCGGTAATTCAAATATTCTCTCATCAGGTATCTCCAGACCTGGTTTTGCAGCAATTTTCCCAATCGCATTTTTTGATAATTGCATACTCAGTTTATTTCGGGGTTCCAGCGGCTGCCAAAAACCCAGTTAACAGTTATATTCTTTGCATCCAGTCCGGCCGGCAAATTGTTCTTATACCAGCTAAAATCATTCCCCCCTTCCCGGCGACAGTTATAATAATATATACGTTCTCCCCAGTTGATCGTGTTATTGGTTGGCACCCGGTAAACAGGTGTGTCTTTCATATTTTTTGCAAACTCACAACTAATAAGATAAAACTGCGCTTCACGATGATAACGCCCCAGAAGGAAACCATCATAGCCTTTGAATTTGCAGTTCAGCAAAACAGTTTTTGAATCTTTGTTGCCGGAGCCGTCATGCCAGATCGCTGCCGGGCCGGTATGCGAAATGAATTCACAGTTTTCTGCCCATGCCCATCCACGGGGGCAATAAAAATCCACTCCTCCCTCCATGATACAGTCTTTGAAATACCACATGCCGTTGTATATTTCCCATGGGCTTACAGTATCTCCTCCAAAAGACCGGAAATGACAGTTAATGGCTTTTAATCTTGTAGCCATATTCATGGTACGCAGCGCCATCTGGTGTCCATCTTTTCTTATTTTCTTCTCTTTGTTTAGTGATGAGTCTGATGCACACCAGATAGTTCTTTCTTTAAAGTCAAACCCATAATTGTTGGTGATGGTAAGGTTTTTCAAAGTAATATCGTTAGCGCCAACATTTAATGTAGCCACACCCCAGTCGTCCGTATGACCACATCGCCATTCATCTCTGGCAATGGATGCAATGATGATGGTTTTTTCCCTGTCTTCGCCTTCAAAAATGATGTTAGCCTTTTCTAAATATATTTTTTCTGTGTAAGTGCCTTTCCTGATGAATATGGTTCTGGGATGGGCTGAAGAATCCGGCAGACTGTTAATGGCGCCCTGTACTGTTTTGTAATCACCGCTTCCGTCAGCTGCCACGGTGATTTTTTGCTGTGTAATGGCTTGCAACGGAAGGACAAAAAGTAATATGATAAAACACATTCTCATTTGACAGGAACTTGTTTTAACAACCATTTGATCCAGTTCACAGCGGCTTCATAATTATCAAAATCAGCGGGCAGTTTTCTGCCATCAAGGTATTCATTATAGATCCAGGGATCACCAAGGGCAAATACTGTCCCCTTGCCATATTTTGAAACTGCCATTATTACATCGCCTTTGTGAGTCAGTACAGGAATGGCAGGCTCTTTTATAGATAAGGAACTAAACTCTTTAATGTAAAGTCTTTTTGCATTTCCAAGAATGGAATGGTTTTCCGGAACGAACACAGCGCCTTCTGAAAAATTATCCCCTTTTACAAGGTTTTTGTTGTCTTCGTTGAACTGAATACCAAACTTACCAGCCAGGTTATTGAAGTTTTTAAATTCTGCATTACCAGCATCATTGTTCATAAGTACCAATACACCGCCGTTTTTTACCCAGTTGCTTATTGAAATGGCGTCTTTGCCATTGATATATCTTGGTCTTTCTGTTTCTTTATCCGTATCCGGATCAACGATAATGTAAATTGAGGCTCCTTTCAGATCAAAGGATGTAGGCCACTTTTCTATTGATTTAGTTGTAGCGCCATGTCTTCTGAAGATTTCGCCCAGCATCGCATAGCCGCTATTACTTTTATCTTCCCAGGTATAATGCCAACGAATCATTTTACCGGTGGCGTCTTTTTTCCATTCATTATTGAAGTAATAATCCAGTAATACTGTTTTTCCTTTGCCGGTTAATTCGTCATCTCTCAATTCCATCTCTGCTGCACATTTAATGAATGCACCCATCCCTTTGGGATCGTTGACAATAACAGGTTCGTTCATGTAATATTCAAAACTGCCATCACGGTAAGGGTTGCCACCCAGACCGGATACAGCTACTGTCCCTTTCAGGTTTAGCTGGCCTGAAGCTTCAGTCTCAATAAACTCTTTTATTATTCCACGGTAGGCTTTCCTGGCTGCATCATAATAACCGGCGGGGATATATCCCTTCCTGGAAGCTTTGGCTAAAGTATAAGCCAGCATACAGGAAGCAGAAGCTTCGGGATAATTCTTTGGGTTATCAATCAGGTTCGGCACATCATACCATAAGCCTGTTTTTTCATTCTGCACTTTTCTAATAGCAAGTGCAAAGCGATGAAGGATTGTGATTAAATGAGTTCTTTTTGGATGATTGGCCGGAAAGTGATCTAGTACATCAACGAGTGCCATTCCATACCAGCCTAAGCTTCTTCCCCAAAAATTAGGAGATTGCCCGGTTCTTTTATCAGCCCATTTTTGTTCCCGGCTTTCATCCCAGCCATGATACAACAAGCCTGTTTTTTTATCCATCGCATATTTTTCCATCAGTATGAACTGATTGGCAATATCATTAAATGCTGAGTCTTCGTGAAAGATTCTGGCATACTCTGCATAAAACGGCTGGCCCATATATAAACCATCAAGCCACATCTGGTGAGGATAAATTTTCTTATGCCAGAAACCACCTTCCTTTGTTCGGGGATGTGTTTTCAACTGATTGCGCAAAAGATCGGCTGCTTTTTTATACTTTTCTTTCCCGGTAACCTGGTAGAGTAGTAACACAAGTTTCCCGTTGTTGATATGATCGATATTATACTCATCCGGACGATAGCCTTTGATGCTGCCATCATCCTTCACATAAAAGTCTATGCTTTTCTGAATGTACTTAAACCACTTTCCATCGCCGGTGGCATTCCAGACAGCTTCCATCCCTTTCAGGATCACTCCCTGGTCATAACGCCATTTGGCAGCCTTATCAGTTCCGATCAGGAAGGAGTCAGGCCATAATTTCATGGCAGTCTCCGACATCTTCTCACTCCATTTACTCTGTGCCTGAAGGAAGGATGCTGAAGCAATACATAGTATGAAGAATATTTTTTTCATTCCGTAACTATTTTTTCACTGGCACCTAATTCAAATTTTATTTTTTCTTTTGCCTTACCAGCATCAGTATTTAGAATTTGTATCGAATTACTTCTGTCACCACTGATGCGGAAAAGCAGCTCGGTTCTTTCTTTATACCTGATATTATCAAAAACAAGGTTGTCGCTTTGCACAACGTCAATCACAGGTTTTGTTTCTTCGCTGATCACTTTGATATTTCGAAAAGTAATTCCGCTTGCTTCCTGTATGTCTATACCTTTGTGAGCCTGCAGTACCATATTTTCGAGGAGGATATCTTTTACATGCATTTCAGGTAAACCTCTTATGAATATCGCTTTCTCTGCTCCGTTGCAGTAAACATTACTGATTTGAAAGTTTTTAAAGACAGGTGTTGTCTCGTCAACAGGTTTGAACTCTACTTTTGGCAGTTCTCTTTTCTCACCAGCCAGGGGAATGGGGTCTTTGGCAGCATAATACATATCAAACAAAATAGCTTCGCCGGGAATGTCTTTCATATAGATATCCTTAATGAAGATATTTTCCACCACGCCGCCTCTGCCTCTTGTTGTTTTAAAACGAAGGCCGATATCTGTCCCAATGAAGCTGCAGTTACTGACATAGATATTTCGGGCACCACCACTCATTTCACTGCCAATCACAAAACCTCCGTGTGAAGCATAGACTGTACAACCGCGGATAATAACATTCTCTGTGGGCATTCCTCTTTTTCTTCCTTCATCATCACGGCCGCTTTTCATGCAAAGGGCATCATCACCCACATCAAACACGGAGTTTTCAATCAAAACATTTTTACAACTTTCTACATCGATTCCGTCGCCGTTTTGTGCATACCACGGATTCTTGACAGAAATATTTCGCACTGTCAAATGCTCACTCATCAGCGGATGCAGGCACCATGCGGCTGAGTTTTGAAAAGTTACACCTTCCAGTAAAATATATTTACAATTGGTAAGTAGTACCAGGTTGGGCCGTAGAAAATCTTTGATACTCCCGTAAAAGGCAGCATCTTTTTCCGGGCTGATAGCTCCGGGGTTAGAAAGTTTTGATCCTTTCAAAGATTTTTCAGAAGGGTACCATGTTTTTTTATCATCGCTGAGTACACCGCCACTGGCTACTAATTTTTTCCATTGTGTTTCATTGAGTTTATCTTTCTTTACCATTCTCCACGCATCACCATTTCCATCAATGATGCCTTTCCCGGTAATGGCAATGTTTGTTGCACCAGTTGCTGAAACAGGAGACTGGTTACGCATTTGTGGTAATCCCTCCCAGTTAGCTGCTACTAACGGATACAGATCAAAATCTTTTGCAAATAACAAAGTTGCGCCGGTTGCCAGGTGTAAATTGATATTGCTTTTTAAAACAACAGGTCCTGTGAGCCATAAACCGGCAGGTATCAAAACAACACCGCCGCCTTTCTTTGCCTGTGCTTCAATAGCGGCATTTATGCTTTTAGTATTTAGTGTATGGCCATCAGGCACTGCACCAAATTTTACAATGTTGCTGGTGTCTTTCTTGAATTTGGGTGCAATAATAACCGGTAATTTTGCCTTTTGTGCAGTTATTCCGGAAGCAATAAATGCGGAAAATAATATGACCAGTAATTTCTTCATCAGGCAAACATTTTTTTAAGCTTTTCGCTATACAAGTCTAACCAGATATTGCTTGTTTATCAACGAATTGTGACTCTTTATTTACGCAATCGTTACCGGGAACGGTATCGGTTTTTAAGCATTTTTCAATGGTTGAATTTTAACTCATTTTCACTGCCTGCCGGGCCAGTAACTTCCATTTTCCTCCTTGCTTTTGCCAGACCAGAAGAATGCGTAAATGAACCTCACCGGGTTTCCCACTGTCATTGGTTTTCGCTTTCAGGATGTGACGGACTATCGCTGTTTTACCATTTACATGTATAGTTTGTTCTGACAGGTCAATAGTTACAAAATCAGACTTACCACTTGCAATTTTTTCTAAAAATTCTTTTTTATCATCAATGTGGCCGCCACTATGCCCATAACTGAGTTTATCCGCAACAAGGCTTTCCAGGGTAATTTTATCAGCATCGATCATAGCCAGTCTTAGTTTCTCAACAGCAGCGGCTACCGATTGTTCCTGTTTGCTTTGTGCTACAGCGATCAATGATATTGAAAGAATTAATAGAAAGAGGATACATTTTTTCATTTTCAAAATCTTTTAGCCATTGGATTAAGATCTGTTAATTCTGTAATCTTAACTGGTCTTTTTAATTCAATACTTTTCCTGGCGGCAATACCAATAAATATTGACATGGCGCCTTCCCGTGTACCGGCCATTACACGATGGGGGTTGTCATTTTTGTCTACAAACATTCTCCGCTGCATCCGGATATCGCCACCACCATGACCGCCTTTGATTTTAGGGGTGGTGTAGATCTCATAAGTTTTGGCAAAATTGTCCATCACCATTATTTCCCTGTATTCACCGGGAATAGCATCATCTGCATTGCTCATTTCTACGGCATGACGGTTAGCCTGGTCATCCGCCGTTTTTTGTAAGTAAGGAATATCTTCCCATGTTTCCATTCTGCCAGTGGTACCGTTAAATGCAATTTGCCAGCCTTCGTAAGGAGAGTAAGTAGTAAGTGAGTAATTAACGATAACACCATTTGCATAGATGATCTGGGCACTCATCTTGTCATATATATCGATGTCATTACTCCACACACAACCGTCTCTTATATAACCATCATGCTGTTCGTTTTTAGTATACAAATTATTCAGTCTTTCGTCCTTAGTGATATCCCAGAAAAATTTGCATTTGTCTTTATGCTCGCAACCACGGCATTTTGATCCTCTAAAAGTATTATTCTTTCCATAATGCTCCAGTGCGCCATAGGCACTTACTTCAACCGGCTCGCTATTGAGCCACCAGTTAAGCAGGTCGAAATGATGAGTGGACTTGTGCACCCATAAAGAACCGCTGCGGTTCATTCTTCCGTGCCAGCGGCGGAAATAATCGGCACCATGGTACACATTGAGGTACCAGTTGAAATCGACCGAAGTAACCTTTCCTATACGTTGCTGTGCCAGCAGTTCCTTCACCTGCATGGCATGTACACTATGCCTGTAATTAAAAGCTACAATTACTTTTCTGCCCGTTCTTTTTTCTGCTTCCAGAATTCTTTTGCATTTAATTTCATCGGTCGTCATCGGTTTCTCAGTGATTACATCACAACCCATTTCCAGGGCGGTTATGATCTGCTCATCATGCTCTGCATCGACAGTTGTTACGATTACATAATCCGGCTTACTTTCCCGTAGCATTTGCTTAAAATCTGCGTAAGCAGGACAAGTAACCCTCATCACATCTTTTGCATAAGCAAGTCTTCCGGGATTGATATCGCAGAGTCCAACAAACTCGGTCACATCTCCGAACGACTTTAATAAGGTGCTTCCCCAAAAGCCGGAGCCACGGTGACCGGTTCCTACAAGGGCCAGTTTAATTTTCTTACCGGGTGTGAAAGCAAAACTTTCAAAAGGGTGGAGCATTAATGCAGCGCCGGCTGCTGCAGTATAGCCTAAAAATTTTCGACGTTCCATAATTTAACCATTTATTGACTCGTTTCAAATCGTATCCAATCTATATCTGCAAACCCGGCATCATTGGTAATATTGTTTCGGAGACAAAACATTCCAAGTTTTGCTCCAACCCACTTTCCTGGTTTAGCAGTAAATGTTTTCCCGATAATATTATAACTCACACCATCTTTGCTAAAAGAAAATTGACAGCTGCCGTCATTATTAATTTTCACCCGCAGATAAAATGTGTTTTCTTCAAGTGGATAGTGAGTTTTATGCATGTCCGGATTGCCCTTGTCGGCTTTGTTATTCTCACTATAAATCACATAGAGTCCATCCTGGCCATTTACAACTGATAAGTATGCATAATCAGTTCCGAAAATAATAAGGCCAACCCTTTCATCTTTATGCCGCGGAGTGAATGAAAGCCTGGTTGTAACGGTGAACTGATCAGCAGGAAATTTCTGACCTAAAATATTAGGCGTATTCCATAAGCTTTTTATGGAGTCTGCCTGGTAAGCAGAAAACATTCGTAAGGCTCCACCCGATGTTGGATAAATCCATCCTTCTTTTGGATTGGCCTGCCACTGCCATTGTAAACCAAGCTTAGGTGTATTGAATTCATCTGAACCGGCAACGGTTGTAACGGGATAAGTTTTGCCAACATTTGGTTTCTTAAAGATTAATACCGGTTCGCCTATTCCATCAGCATCTTTGTCTTCACCGATCACTGGCCAGTTGTTTATCCATTTCAAAGGCTGAAGGTGTACTACTCTTCCAAAAGCATCTTTATCCTGGAAATGCAGGAACCAATGTTCACCTGTTTTTGTGTCTACCCATGCCCCCTGGTGTGGGCCATTGATAGTTGAGTTGCCCCTGGCCATTGCAACTTTTCTTTCATAAGGGCCATACACATTCTTGCTGCGCAAGACGGTTTGCCATCCTGTACTTACACCTCCTGCAGGAGCAAAAATGTAATAGTAACCATTACGTTTATAAAATTTCGGGCCTTCGATGGTTGGATCTTTTTCATGGCCATCGTAAACCATTACCGCATCACCGGTAATTTTTGTCCCTTCTTTATTTAGTTCTTTTACTACAATGATTGACTTGATACCGGCACGGCTGCCTGCATAAGCATGTACGAGGTAAACTTTTCCATCATCATCCCATAGGGGACAAGGATCAATCAGCCCTTTGCCCGCTTCTACCAATTGGGGTTCACTCCATGGGCCATTGATATTTTTTGATTTGACTAGATAAATACCAAAGTCGGGATCGGGGTAGTAGATATAAAATTCTCCGTTGTGATAACGGATGCTTGGTGCCCACACACCACACCCGTGCCTCACCGTATCAAAATGAGGGGATGGTAATTTTTTTAATGCATGACCAATTAATTGCCAGTTAACAAGGTCTTTTGAGTGAAGAATTGGTAAACCAGGTACATGGTTAAAGGAAGATGAAATCATGTAGTAGTCTTCACCCACTCTTACGGCATCCGGGTCGCTGTAGTCTGCATTGATAACAGGATTTTTGTAAGTACCATTTCCATCGTCGGCTACCCATACGTTGGAAACAGGTTGTCCAAATACTGCGTTTCCAAAAAACAAGAATGCTAAAACAAAAATTTTATACACTGGTAAACCAATTAAATAATATACCAATTACTTCTTACCCGGTGCCCATTCTCCTAAAATATTCTTCATTGTGTATTTAGATGCTTCCTCTGCCGTTAGTTGTTTTGACCATTTTACCCTTTCTGCCGGATTAGCTCCCGGACCACTGCTGTTGTATTCTGCATACCGGGCAGTCAACTCATTGGCTGGATTTTTCCAGTTGTTCCATCCTTCAGGAATTATATGTTTATCCATCCAGCAATTAATATAAGTGACACTGGCAGTTGGGCTCCAGGGTCTGCCCAAAGAAACTTTATTGATCGTACTGTCTGCCGTCAGTTTGCAATCAAAGAAAACAAAGCCATAAGGAATAATGCTGTTAGTTGAGGCAGCTGTTACATGACTGTTTTTTTTGCTGTGGATATGGCAGTTTTTGAATACAGCAGTAGCTGCTCCAAAAATGAAATCTGTTGTTCCTTCTATATAGCAATTTTCAAAGTAATGTTTAACGCCGCTGCCACTCAGGAAAAGTATATCCTGGTTACCGGTTATACGACAATTTTTAAGTGAGGCTCTGTTGCCTTCTATGCGCAGGCCAACTGCCTGTCCGGCAGAAAATCCTGCTGTATTTTCAAAAGTCAGGTTCTCTGCATGAAAGTCGTTACCATAGACAAAAGTGGAAGCACAGGTCCATGTGTTCAGCGTATCGCCGTTGGGAAGCCTTGTGCCGGCATGGTTATCATAGGTAAGTATTGTATTAAACTTGTCTTCACCGATTAATGTAATGAAGTTTTTCCTGGCGTCTACTACTATCACCTCTTTATAGATTCCATTTTTAATATAAATGGTAAAAGGCCTGTCCATGCCAGCGGGTACTGCATCTAATGCTTCCTGTACTGATTTGAAATCACCACTGCCATCTTTTGCCACGGTAAATTTATTTTGTGCGGTGACAAAGACGGGGAGCAGCAAAATGATCAATAGTAGTTTTTTCATCTGCTCATTTTTTTACAGGGGGATTGAATATTCTTTGGGTGAGTTCAATATTTAACAGCTTCAATTCTTTTAATACAAGCTGTGCAATCAGTCTAGCACCCAATTCACTAAAATGGGTATTGTCATTTTTCCCGTCAGGATAATTGGGATGTTCTCCCGGTTGCAGTTGCAGGAATAAAAGTTTGGAGTTCTCCGGACCCCATTGCTGGTACAGTGCTTTACTTTTTTCATCCAGGTCAATAAACAGAACTCCTGTTTCCTTTACAACTTCTTTAACCAGTGCAGAATATTGTTCATGTGTGGCAACCGCATTTCCTTCTTTGTCGAATTTTCTTCTGGAAACAGGAGTGAGCAATATCGGTATCGCTTCTTTATCCCTTGTCTCCCTGATGAATTTATGCAGGTTCATCTTAAATGTGTCAGGCGTGGCGTATCGCTCTTTTTTTTCAACTGACTCATCATTGTGCCCAAACTGTATGAATACATAATCACCTGCTTTTAGTTCATCAGTAATAGATTTCAATAAACCTTCATTGATGAAAGTCTTTGTGCTTCGGCCGTTTTTTGCACGGTTTATAACTGTCACTGTAGAATCCCAGAAATGCACAAAGGGCATACCCCAGCCTGTTTCGGGATATGCTTTGGTCTCTTTAACGCTCATGGTTGAATCACCGGCCATAAATAGCCGGATCTTCTTCTTTTCCGGTAAAACCGTAAATGCCAGCAGTCCAATGCTTATTATAAGGGCTGTTATTTGCTTCATTTAATGATACTGTTGATGTATACTTCAATGTTGGTATAATGTTTATCCAGTTTTAATTGCAATGCATCTGCGGGATCGTTAGGATTCAAGCGGTTCTTTATTTCCCATTCATCCGGCATGCCATCCTTGTCATTATCAGCAGGCGCCGGTATTGAACGAAGTGCCGGCCATGCAATTATTGTTTGCTCATAAGGAGTGCCATGTGGGAAACCTCCCTGTACATCGATGAAACGACCAGTTCTGTTCTTTACATCGTTTATGATACGTTCATCCAGCGTATCTCTTCTGAAACTGGCACCGGCTAATCGAAGTACGGCATCATAAGCATCAATTGCTGTTTGCATAGTTGTTGGTTCAACTACAAAGGGGTTTTCCATTATTGCTTGTTTTTTATCTGTTTCAGTTCCGCCATTTCCCATATCTACACCAAGATGATTGTTTTTTGTTATGGCTTTTGCTTCATCAACATAATTGCCTTCTATAAACCATTTTCCAAAGGGGATGACATCTGTTTTAGAAGGATTGGCTATCCTGAAGCGAACATTTTTATTGGTGCCGGGGCCGTATTTGTAATAATTGTTAACAACATTATATTGACCTGCTTCTCCGCCATACACATTATTGGTGCCCCAGTTATAAATAACATTGTTACGATAATCAACCAGTTCCTGTTCAGCACCCAGTCTTGTCCCGTTAAATCTTGGATTACGGCTGACGCAATGCGCAAACAGGTTGTGATGGGCTGATAAATGAATACCACCCCAGATGCCACCGAAACCATGTTTTTCGAAATCTTTATCACCATCCTCAAAATGATAAGAATAATTGAGCGGTTCAGCTATTAAATTCCATTGAAGGGTTGTGCTATCACCGCCATAAACAGAAAGGCATTCATCGGTACTCCAACTGAAGCTGCAATGATCAATAATTATATTGTTTCTTTTATTTCCCCCAAACGCATCATCATGTCCGCTGCCGGGCACCATGCCTTTGTTTTGGTAACGGTCGCCTAGTCTAAATCTTAAATATCTTATTATGATATTGTTTCCTCCAAGGCCAACAGGGTGATCAGCGATGCAAATGCCATCACCCGGAGCTGTTTGTCCAGCAATCGTTTTATTGCCTTTAATGGTGAGGGGAGATGATAAATGAATCGTTCCGGAGACAGAAAATACTACAATGGCAGGTTCTTTTGCATTTACAGCTTTCCGAAAGCTCCCTTCACCATCATCATTCAGATTGGATACAATAAGTACTTTTCCTCCACGGCCTCCGGTTGTATATTTTCCAAAGCCTTCAGCGCCGGGAAAAGCAATAGCTTTTTCAGGGCTATTGTCGTTGTTCGTAACAGAGTGCTGAGCACAGCAGGAAAAGAGGCTGACAGATAAAAGAGATATTATGATTGATCTTTTCATTCTTTTATGAGACGGGAAGATGAAAATAAGGCTGCATCCATAAGGAAAGCAGCCCTATTCTTAAAAAAACACAGTATGAGAAAAAACTTAATAACCCGGATTTTGTGACAGGTTTCTGTTGGCATCTCTTGCGGGTTGCGGTATGGGCAACAGTTCCCCTTTTCCGGTTGTAAATCCTGTAGCAAATCTGCCTACTGGCGAATTGGTGCCCGCAGCATTGATAGCAGTTGTCAGCCAATTAACACTTGTGGTGCCTGATGGCGTGGAAGTGGGTGCTGTTTTATATAACGAATTCCTGTACATGAATCCAATGTTATAATTGTCAGAAGTAGTTCCGGTATTTACATACATTCTAATTGGTAATGTGTTTGTCAGGCAGTAAGAAGGATAACCGGCCATATAGGTTGGGTTTACCATTGCAGTAACAGTAGCCATTCTGTTCATATTAGCACGGCTTTCGGTGATAGCAGTACCCAAAAGATTCCAGCGGATAAGATCATATTTTCTTACACCTTCACCGGCAAGTTCTAGTGACCTTTCTCTTACAATGTGTTTGAAGAAATCAGCTTTGCTTAAGCCTGAAGGAATATCTACGGAAGGATCAGGTGTGTTAATTGGCTTACCAAAACCCCTTCTGCGAACCATATTTATGGCATTATATGCCGAGGCAGTAGGGCCGTTTATTTCGTTTTCAGCCTCCGCATACATCAGCAAAATATCTGAGTACCTGAGTATCTGCCATTTTAACCCAAAATATTGGATCGCATCAGTAGGAGCAAAGCTGGGATTAGTGATCCAGTCTCTTCTGTATTTTCCATCAGTCAGGTTAGTAATAGCCTGGCCAGTTCTGGTACCATTGCTATTGGTAAAATAGGTGGTAATCGTTACTTCTCTTCGCTGGTCAGTTGAGTCAAATAAGTAGAAAAAACTTGGCAGGGGGTTAATACTGCTGTTACCAAAGTTATTTACCCTTGGGCCGTTATAGTAGCCAAGTTTTGTATCAGCTACTGCATTTAGACCTGCAGCGCTGGCCTGGAACATCAATTCTCCATCAGGATCAGCTACAGCATGGGCACATACCTGGTCTTTCCACAATGCTCTGAAACTTGGATTTAAGTTGTGCTGGCCGGAATTCATGACCTCTAAACACTCTTCTCTTGCAATCTGGTAAAAATTCAGGTAATCGCTGCTTCTCTGCATACCACCAGTTTGACGAAGTGAATAACCGCCACGGAATAATGCAATTCTTGCCCTGAGCCCTTTCACAGTTCCTTTTGTAATTCTTTCATCAAGAGGATCGCCAATGGAAGAGAGTTCATTTTTCCAGGGAACTAAATCCTCGGCAGTAACCAGGTCTGCAAGAATCTTATCGTATAAACTATCCCTGTTAGTCCGGCTGGGAAAAGGATTGATCAGAGCCAGATCTGCTGCAGGCTGAAAATGAGCAGGCAAATCTCCCCAGTTACGGATGGCCTCAAAATAATATTGTGCCCTTAACGTCAGCGCCTCACCATACATTCTTTGCAGTTGCTTTTTCTCCTGTTCACTGCCATTATTATACATATCCATTTTAGGGATATTGGCAATACAATGATTGGCATACTCAATACCCTGGAATAATTGATTAAACGGGTTGGTGATCTGGGCATTACCCGATGTAGCTGAGTAACGGGCAATATCCCGCCTGTCATTATCTGCTGCACCGGTAGGGCCCTGCATCTCATCATTATCAACCGTGTAATACAGGCTTAGGCGGATTCCGTAACCAGCATCACCCACCATCCGGCTGTAGGCGCCAGCCAGGGCTTTGTAAGTACTGGCTACATCTTTAAATACTACTTCAGCGCTGGCTTCTGTAATAGGTTTCTGGTCAAGAAACTTTTTGCAGGCCCCCATAGTAAGCAGAAGTACACCTGCAATAATCAAAGTCGTTGCCTGAAAGATTTTAGTATTCATACCTTAAATTATTAAGTTGTTATCAGAATGATGCGTTTATACCGAAAATAAAACTGCGGCTCTTGGGATAAGCTGAATAATCCAGGCCCGGTGTAAGCGGGTTACTTCTCACACTCACTTCAGGATCGTATCCGGAATAGTTGGTGATGATAGCAAAATTATTAGCGGTGAAATAGAGCCTCAGTTTACTCAATTTGGTTCCAGCCAGTTTCCTGGCAGGGAAAGTATAACCGATGGTCATATTATTAAAACGAAGGAAAGAGCCGTCTTCAATGGCCCATGAATGAGGATAAAATGCACCGGCGCTTCTGATCGGTTGCCATATAGTAGCATTGGCATTCAGCGCAGCAAGCTGATCAGGTGCAATACCATAAACAGTATTGCCTACTACCCACTGTGCGGTTTCACCTGTTGGGGTGATCACTTTCCAGCGGCCACTCATGATATCCATCATATTAGAATTTGCTGTATAGCCATTAGTGAACTCAATCTTATTGGCATTATAAATATCATTACCATAAGAAAAGTTAACAAACAAGCTCATGTCCCATTGCTTCCAGCTGAACTGCTGGTTTAAGCCGCCGGTAAATTTTGGGGTGGGATCGCCTATGATCTGCCGGTCATTGTTGAGGTCAACAACTCCATCTCCGTTCAGGTCTTTGAATTTGATAGCTCCTGGCTGAACAACACCAATGATGCCAGAATTGGATACAACACCGGGTTTCAGTGTGTAGATGCCGTTATTGTAATTAAAATCATTAACAGTATAAAAACCATCAGTTACAAGGCCAAACATGGAACCTACAGGTTCACCAATTTTTATGATATAATCTGTGGGTTGTCCGGATACACCCCATGCAGCCGGGGGATAGAAGAACTCTTGTCCAACACCCAATTGCTCAATATTGTTCCTGTTAAATGAAATATTGAAATTGGCATTCCAGTTAAATCCTTTTGGCCTTCTGAAGATGGCCGTATTTAATTGTACTTCCACTCCTTTATTGGTGGTCTTACCTACGTTTTGATATTGTGTGGTATAACCATAAGTAGATGCAATCGGTACGAACAATAAGAGATCCTTAGAAGCATTATCATAAATGTCCACACTCAGGTTGATCCTGTTATTCAACAGGCCAAGGTCAATACCATAATTTTTGTTAAGCGTAGATTCCCATTTGAGTTCGGGATTTACCAGGCTTCCGGGGAAATAGGCAATAACAGTTTGATTGTTTATGCCATAGTAATATGTTCCGTCATAGCGGTAAGAAGTAAGGAACAGGTAATCATCAATCCGGTTATTACCTACAGTACCAAAGCCAGCCCTGAGTTTAAGATCTGTAATGAATTCAACATCTTTCAGGAATTTTTCATTCTTCACTCTCCAGGCAACAGATCCTGCCGGGAAGTACCCCCACTGTTTGCCCGGTGCAAATTTAGAAGCTCCATCACCCCTTACATTGAAGGAGAAAAGATAGCGGTCGAGCAAGGAGTAGTTTATTCTGCCAAAGAAAGACAAATTGGTGTACCTCGTTTCTCTCATCCGGGGATAACCTGCAAATGGTACAGCCAGGTTTGTTTGTTTGAAAGCTTCGTTGTAAGAAATATTATTGGGATAGTTGCGAAAAAGATTCTGATGAGTTTCTGTTCTGAGATCATAGGTTTCTTCTCCCAATATCACATCCAGAGTATGCATACCCTTGTAATTCTTAACAGAGTACTGTAACACATTGGAGTTTGTCATTGTTTTTCTGATAGTAGTATCAAGACCTGCAACTGGTTTTCTTCCGCCCTGGATGATTGAATAGGGGGTAAGTGTATCGTTGAATTGCCTGTCGATAAGTTTATTGTAGTCATAACCGAAAGTTGACTTGAAGCTGAGATTTTTGGTGATCTGGTACTGCACAAAGGCTGTAACGTTAAAGATATCGGTTGATCTCCGTCTGTATTCCGCATTGGCAAGTGAAATAGGATTGTAGAGGTTCAATCCATTACCCACATTGGGATCTGCCAGCGGATCAGGATCATCCAGTTCTTGTGTAGTGGAAATAAACGGACGGTATTTCACTGCATTCCTGAGACGGTTATAGGAAGAGCCTTTTGTGTCAGAAACTCCTGCGCCATATACATCCTGCCTGGTATAGCGGGTACCTACACCTATTTTCAGATTTTTGGTGATCTTATAATCACCTTTCAGGTTGATAAGGTGTCTTTTGAAGGAAGAATTTATTACAATGGCCTGGTCGTCATTGTAAGTGTAGGCAAAGTTGTAAGTGACTTTCTTATTTCCTCCTGTAACATTCACATTGTGGGTTTGCATAAAACCAGTATTACCAAACACTCTTTTCTGCCAGTCAACTTCAGGAACATATTTATACCTGTCCAGCGAATCAAATACTCTTCCAAAGTTGTTGGTGAAAGTGGTGCTATCTGTACTGCTGCCCCTTGATCGTTCTGATTGGTAGATCACAAAATCATAAGGGTCCATCACGCCTAATTTATTGGCAAGCATTTTCACTCCAACGAAACCGTTATAGCTCACAACGGTTCTTCCAGGCCGACCGCTTTTGGTAGTAATTACAATCACACCATTAGCGCCTCTGGCACCATAAATGGCGGTGGCAGAGGCATCTTTCAATACATCGATTGACTGAATATCCTGGGGAGAAATGGCTGTTAATCCATTTTCAACCTGTACACCATCCACAATGTACAGCGGAGAATTGTCGCCGGTGATAGACATACCACCTCTTACCCTGATCCTTACTTCTGCATCTGGTGAACCTTCAGCAGTGGTTGCTGTAACGCCGGCCAATCTTCCGTTCAATGCTTCAGCTGCAGAGTTGATAGGGATGTCTTTCAGGTCCCGTGCACTAACGGATGCCACAGAAGCCAGCAGGTCTTTTCTTCTTACTGTCTGGTAACCGATCACCACCACATCATCAATTGCTTTTATATCCGGGGTCAATTCTGCGTTAATGGTGTTATTACTTCCAATAGCTGCTTCAAACGAGGTAAATGATGCACTGGTAAAAACAAGAGCTGTTGCGCTTCCGTCAATTGTTATCCTGTATCGTCCTTCAGCATTTGTCGTCACTGCAGTCTTGGTACCCTTTACTGTTACGGTTACACCCGGAACCGGTTGTTTGTTCTCGGAAGAAGTAACCACACCGGTGATCTGCCTTGGTTGGGCAAAAACGGAGTTGAAGGGAGTGAAGGCAAGAAGCAGCAGCCCGCAAAGCCCCATTGTTTTAAGCATTCTGATCATAATTCAGTTTTTGTTGGTAACCTGGAAATTGATATTTAAAAAATAACTTCAGCTGAACAGGCCTGGTTTTAAAGGATGTGATCGGATTTACGAATAGGCCGGGTCAGACGCTTAGAAAATTGCTGGTACCGGGGAAGGAAAAGATGCAGGAATAGTCGATGAACTGTAGAATAGAATCGTTCGAAACATGAATCGTCTGGCAAAGCAATCTTTTCATTTCGGCAAGCAGTTTTCTTCTGTTGCTGGCTTACAAAAGGATATTTATTGCTAAATATTTC
This sequence comes from uncultured Chitinophaga sp., assembly GCA_964409055.1. GTDB lineage: Bacteria > Bacteroidota > Bacteroidia > Chitinophagales > Chitinophagaceae > JJ008. The sequence continues at coordinate 22,268 of CAYPBW010000006.1, forward strand.
TCTTGTTTCGCCACAACAAGTCTACACAGAACTTCCTTTTAACTGGTTGATTTTAAGTTATTTTTTTACGCAAACGTTCCCGGTAACGATGTCATTTTGAATGAGTTGGTCATTGGCAGTAGTCAATAATTTTTTGCCGCTGCATGTCACTTTATTTTGAATTAGAGTAAGCAGCAATCCATTATTGCAAAAGGTCATAAGAGGGTATGCAAATTCAGGGACCTGGTCCTTATTTTATCAGCGTATAATTGTTAACTTTAAAGACTTTACGATTGCTCAAGAAAAAGGCCCTGAAACATGAAATTTGAAGCCGTTACTATAAAGGATATTGCCAAAGCCCTGGGTCTTTCAACCTCTACCGTATCGAGAGCCCTTAGAGACAGCTACGAGATAAGCCCGGAGACCAAGAAATTGGTATTGGAATATGCCGAAAAAATCAATTATCATCCCAACCCTATTGCGCTCAGCCTGAAAGAAAGAAGGAGCCGTTCTATTGGTGTCATCGTTTGCGAGATCGCCAATAGTTTTTTCTCCCAGGTCATCAACGGAATAGAATCTATTGCTTACAAAAATGGGTACAATGTGATCATTGCCCAAAGCCGTGAATCACTGGAAAGGGAACTGATCAACCTGCAATACCTGACCTCCCGTTCAGTTGACGGGTTAATCCTGTCCGTTTCTACAGAAACCAAAGATTTTTCTTATCTGCGTGAGTTGCACGACAGGGGTATGCCCATTGTATTCTTTGACCGGATCGTTGATGAAATTGAAACCCACAAAGTGATTGTCGACAACTTTAAAGGGGCTTATGATGCTACAAGCCATTTGATCAGCTGCGGGTACAAAAAAATTGCAGCCGTTAATAATGCTTCAGTACTTTCAATCGCCAAAGAAAGGCTGGCCGGTTATAAAGCTGCACTTACCGATCATGGCATTGAACCTGATGAATCAATAATTAAATTTTGCCTGCATGGGGGTATGATAGTAGAAGAGGTCGAGCAGGTCATTAATGAATTATTTGACCAGCCTTTACCACCGGATGCCATTTTTGCCACAGCTGATAAATTAACTACCGGGTGCCTGCGCAACCTGAAAGCAAGGGGCTTGTCCGTACCTGCTGATATTGGACTGGTAGGTTTTTCCAATACTGATCTTACTGAATTGCTGGATCCGCCATTGTCTGTTATCAGGCAACCGGCATTTGAAATGGGTGAAATTGCTATCAGCCTCTTACTTCAATTGATCGAAAGCAAAAGACCGGTAACCGATTTCGAAACCCGGGTATTGCCCACTGAATTGCTGCTTAGAAATTCTACCCGGAAGTTGAAGCAACGAATGAAAGAAACACCTTAGTTTAGCCTTTTACACTATTAAGATGACAACAATCCGACTGGCCAGGCCAACAGACGCAGCTGGTATATTGACTATTTATGCGCCCTACATTGCCAATACTTCTTTCACTTTTGAAACTGAAGTTCCAACGGAGAGTGAATTTGCAAACCGTATTGTTTCCTACCTGGTCAACTGGCCCTGGCTGGTTTGTGAGGTTGATGGGCAGCTAACCGGCTATGCTTATGCATCCCGTTACCGGGAACGGGTAGCCTATCAATGGTCGGTAGAGTGTTCAGTATATGTGCATGATGATCATCACAGGTCTGGGATTGCCCGTGCATTGTATACAGCTTTATTTTCAATTTTAAAAAAGCAGGGCTACAGAAATGTATATGCAGTAATCAATTTGCCGAATGAACGCAGTGTGGCTTTTCATGAAAGTATGGGCTTTCGTTGGTTTGCCACATACGATCAGGTTGGTTATAAACTGGGACAATGGAAAAACGTGGGATGGTGGCGGCTTATCATCAATGAATTTGATCAGGAACCTGCGCCTGTGATATGCTTTTCACTGTTTGATCAGTCATTTGTTCCGCAATTATTGAATGATGTTACTGGTTTATTGAATAAATAAAAAACCGCCCCGGTTCGCAGGGCGGCCATAGTTCCGGAATAATTCCGGGTATAGAGAATATCATTTAGACAACACAGCGGTTTTTTCTTTAGCCACTACTTTTCCGGGATACTGCTCCAGTGCTTTCTCCAAACAATCCATAGCAGCATTGATGGCATCAAGATTCAATACATAAGCCAGTCTCACCTCATTTTTACCAAGGCCGGGTGTTCCGTAAAAACCGGTGGCCGGCGCCAGCATTACTGTTTGGTTATTGTAAGAAAACTCTTCCAGTAACCATTGGCAAAATTTGTCGCTGTCGTCTATAGGTAATTTGGCAATGGCATAAAAAGCGCCGCCAGGATTAGGACAAAATACTCCCTGCATTGCATTCAAACGATTTACTAAAAGATCTCTTCTTCGCTGGTATTCCTTTTTGGGAGCATCGAAATAGCTGTCGGGAAGATCTACGGCTGCTTCACCCATGATCTGGGCCAGTCCCGGTGGACTTAACCTAGCCTGGGCAAACTTCATGGCGGCATCGTAAACTAATTTGTTCTTAGTAACAAAGGCCCCCAACCTGGCACCACAGGCACTATATCGTTTGGAAATGGTATCCATTAGTACCACATGCTGCTCCAGTCCCTGCAAGTGCATAGCACTGACGTAGTCGCCATCATAGCAAAACTCACGATAGGCTTCATCGCTGAAGAGATAAAGATTGTGCTTGATGCAAATTTCCTTCAATGCTTCCATTTCTTCACGGCTGTACAAATAACCAGTAGGGTTATTGGGACTACAGATAATAATGGCCCTCGTTTTACTAGTGATTACTTTTTCAAAGTCATGAATAGGGGGCAGCGCAAACCCGTTTTCAATTTTGGAAGTAATAGGGACTACATTTACACCGGCTGCACAGGCAAACCCGTTATAATTGGCATAGAATGGTTCTGGAATAATAACCTCATCACCCGGGTTCAAACAGGTAAAGAAGCCAAATAGGATAGCTTCGCTTCCACCGGTGGTAATCATTATCTGGTCATGACTGACATCAATGCCTACTTTTTTGTAATACTGCACAAGTTTGCGGCGATAACTTTCATTACCAGCACTATGGCTGTATTCCAATACTTTGATATCAGTATTACGAACTGCATCCAGTATAGCAGGAGGAGTTTCAATATCAGGCTGACCAATGTTGAGATGATAAACTTTGATTCCCTTTTTTTTGGCAGCCTCAGCATAAGGCACCAGTTTACGTATGGGCGAGGGTGGCATCTGTTGGCCACGTTGAGAAATAGTTAGCATGTGGCAAAGGTAAGTAACTGTCAGTATCGGTGCGATGGAATATCATATGCACAGTTGACCTTTGTTAGCTAAGCTTTTCAGTTTGCTGTCTATTTTACGCAGAAATTTTTGAAGGATTTTCAAAATTATTTGGTATTTTATTTTTTCTCTTTGTTGAAATCCTGTTTATCGAAAAAGTAATTTGTGAAATCAAGGCTTTTATTTTTTTCCCTATATGCCTTTTTACTGGCAGTTATAGCATTGTTCTGTGCTTGTACGAACAGAGATAATGGAATATCTGGCTATAAACCTGAATATGTACCCGACACTGCTAAAACCAGGTTAGTACTGGGGTTGCCGGGCTTTTCCTTTTATGGCACCTATGATAGTATAACCAGGTATTTTAATAATAATATTACTGAGGCAAGCCTCAGGTTGGTTGCTGAGAATAATATAACTGCGTTTAATAATAGTATTGCAAAAGGTGAATTGGATATTTCTGTCCTGAATGTCAATATCGCCATGAAATATGATAGTATTTATGAAATAGCCGGACGTCCGGTGCCTGTTGATAGGAATGGATTATACGGCGTTATTATCACAAGGAAAGATTCCTCTTTTAAAAACGTTTCTCAGTTGAAAGGTAAAAGTATTTGCTTCCCGGATTCAAATGCAATTGCCGGCACCATTTTACCGATGATGTACCTGCAAAAAAATGGAATAGATCTTAGAAAGGATGTTACAAAAAGGTTTGTCGCTTCTATGGAATCATCCATCATGAATGTTTATCTTGGCAGGTGTTCTGCCGGAAGCAGTTTATCACTTGTATGGGAGATGTTTAAAAAAACAAGACCAGATCTTGCAGATAAACTAACTGTTTCCTGGAGGACAGAAGAAATGCTTACATCGGCGCTTATCCTGAAAAGAAGTATGAAGCCGGAATTAAAGGAAAAAGTGAAAGATCTTTTCTTTTCCCTGCATAGTACTGAGACGGGGCGAAATATCCTTAAACACTCTTTATTGTCAAAGTATGAAAAAGCCTCTCCGGAAGACTATAGATCTTTAATGAATTTGCTTAAAGAGTATGAAATAAATCTGCCATAATAACTGATATGAGCCAGTTTCAGTCAATTGTAAATAAGATAAGACCCAGAAGATTACACAACAAAATAATCTGGGGTGTTGTGGTAGTGCAGACCTCGTTACTGAGTTTCTTCGCTATTAACATAATCAAGCAACAGAAGCAAATTACATTAAAGCAAAACCGGGAACAGGCGAAAAGTCTTGCACAGGCACTGGCTGTAAATACAAGGTTTTATATCATATCAAATGATGAAGAAATGCTGCTGAAAACCATGCAGGCAATAAATCAATTTCCGGCGCTTGAATATGCTGCAGTATTGGAGAATAATGGTAAAGTACTGGCGCATACAAACCCTGCCTATTTAGGAATGAAGCTGGCAGACAGTATTGGCTCAAAAGGTAAAAAAGAATCTGATGGCAGTATAATCTTCGAAAACATTAATGTGGCGGATGTGACCATACCAATTTATGATGAGGGGGGTAAAAGATTAATAGGTTGGATAAAATTGGCTTTGAACAGATATGCAATATCAAAGGAGTTTAGTGACATTGCCAGGAATGTGGTATTGGTTATGTTGCTGGGGCTTCTTGTCAGCACAATTATTGCCTATTTTATTGCAAAAAATTTGTCAAGAGAATTAAATATTCTTTCTGCAATTACTGACAAAATTGCTGATGGCCATGTGAATGAGAGGGCTGCCGGCTTTAAAAGTATCGAGATAGAACGGTTAGGAAAATCTTTTAACAGGATGCTTGATGAGTTAAATACGAATCAGCAATTGATGAATACAATTATTGAAAACCTGCCGGTAGGTGTCTGGTTCATGAATGAAAAGGGTGAAATTATTTCGGGCAATACAGAAGGAAAACGAATTTGGGCTGGTGCAAGGTATGTAGGGAGTGAACACTTCGGGGAATACAAAGGATGGTTCCTGAATACGGGTAAGAAAATTGAACCTGAAGAATGGGCTGCTGCAAGAATTATGAGGACAGGAAAAGCAGTATTGGATGAAGAACTCGAAATTGAGTGTTTCGACAAAACAAGAAAGATCATTATCAATTCGGCTGTTCCACTTTTTGATGAAGATCATAAGATAAAAGGAGGAATAATCATCAATGTTGATATTACCCGTATAAGAGAAAAAGAAAAGGAATTATTGCTGGCACAAAAACAAATTGATCTTACAGACGCCACCATGAAGATTGCCTTTGATCAATCGCCAATTGGAATGGCACTGGTTTCTACAGAAGGTAAGCTGCTCGAAGTTAACAAAGAGTTTTGCCAGATACTGGGCTATACAGAAGAAGAGATTGCAAAGGTTTCCATGCTGGATATTTCACATCCTGATGATATGCAAAGGGATATGGAATATGCCATGAAAGTACTCAGGGGAGAGATGGATAAATATAAAATTGAGAAAAGATACTATCGTAAAGATAAATCCCAGGTATGGGCTAACCTGACTGTACACCTGGTGCGTCATAAAAACGGAACTCCGCTTTATTTTATTTCACAACTGGAAGATATCACAGAAAGAAAAGCCGCAGACTTAAAGTTAAGAGAGAGCGAGGAGAAATTCAGAACATTAATTGAGAAACTGCAGATAGGCATTATTAAACACAGGGCAGACACAAGTATTGAGCTATTTAATGACGCTGCATTACAGCTTTTAGGACTTACGGCGGGGGAGATGGCCGGTGAAACAATTTTTGAAAAGGTATGGAATTCGGTGAGTGAGGACGGTACAATTTTTAAAAGGGAGGATTTCCCTGTTGTAAAAGCCATTACTACCGGCTTACCCCAAAAGGGGGTAGTGATGGGAGTTTTGAAACCCGGTTGTAATAACAGGATATGGCTGTCAGCAGACGCCGTACCTGAATTAGCCGCCAACGGTAAGGTAGATCATGTGATACTGTCATTTACCGATATATCAGAAAAAGTTGCGGCTGCCTTTGAAGCCAATACATTAAACAGACTTTATAAATTTATTGGTAATATCAATGAATTAATTCTCAGGGATAATGACAGGGATGAAATATTTCAACAGGCCTGTCAAACGGCTGTTCAGGATGGCGGCTTCAGGATGGCGTGGGTGGGCCTGTATGATGAGAAGACACAAAAAGTGAAGCCCTTCGCCTGGGCGGGTTATGAAGAGGGCTACTTAACCAGCATTAACATAACTGCGGATGATGAGCTTACGGGGCAAGGGCCTACCGGTAAATGCATACGCTTTAAAAAATACCAGTATTGTGATGATATAGCCACAGACCCGGATATGCTTCCCTGGCGGGAAGAAGCATTAAAACGAAATTATCGTTCTTCCATTTCTCTCCCGGTAATGGTCAATGGGAAGTTTGAAGCGGTCTTTACGCTATATATGTCAGAGCCATACTTCTTTGGGCATCCCCAGGAAATAGAGTTACTGCTCAAGGTGACCAATGATATTGCTTACGCTTTAGATAAATTAAGGCTGACAGACCTGCAGATGAAAATGGAAAAAGAATTGCATGAAAGTGAACTAGTGAACCGGGCCATACTTAATGCTTTTCCTGATCGTATTTTCAGAATTAAGGAAGACGGTATGATAATTGAAGTTCAGGCGGGGGCAAAGGATCAGTTAAGGCCAATCAGTGAACTTACCGGAAAAAAAATCAATGAGATATTAACAACAGAAACAGCGGAAAAATTAATGATTGCCCTTCACAAAGCACTTGTTGTTAGAAAATTGGTTAGTGTGGAATATGAAATTGCGGAACATGGAATCCGTTTTTATTTTGAGGGCAGGATAATTGCCCTTTCAGACAAGGAAGTATTGTTTATTGCCAGGGATATTACCGAAACAAAGGAAACCAATTCGGCGCTGGAGAAAAAAGTAAAAGAGGTTTCTGATTTGCGCTACGCATTAGATGAAGGCACTATCGTTGACATTGCTGATCAGAATGGCGTTATTACCCACGTCAACGATAACTTCTGCGCCATATCAAAATACAGCCGGGAAGAATTGATTGGACAGAATCACCGTTTACTTAATTCAGGACATCATCCATCTTCATTTTTTAAGGAATTATGGACAACAGTGCAGACCGGAAAAATCTGGAGAGGTGAGGTTAGGGAGAAAGCAAGAGACGGTTCATATTTCTGGCTTGATACAACGATAGTACCATTTATCAATGAAAAGGGCAAGCCTTACCAGTATGTTAGTATAAGAAAGGACATAACAGACAGAAAACTTGCCGATCAGGAATTAAAAGAAAGTGAAGCAAAATTCCGTAGCCTTGTAGAAGGTACACCAGTAGGTGTTTATATTCTGGATAAAAACGGTTTCAAATATGTTAGCCCCGGCTTTGAAAGAATGTTTGGCTATACAGAACAGGAAATGCTTGGCGGTATTAAAGTACAGGACCTTGTTTATCCTGATGACAGGGAAAAAGTACTTGCCGCTATAGATCAGAAAATAAGTGGAGAGGTTCAGAACACACACTACTCAACCAGGGTGTTGAGAAAAGATGGTAAACTGCTTTATGTAGATATAATTTCATCCCGGCTTATATACTATGGCCAGCCTACAAGTATAGGTACCATATTCGATATCACCGATAAGGTAGAAGAAGAAAAACGCATTGGTAAGGCAGTAAATGATGCCCAGGAAAAAGAAAGGTTACAGATAGGTATGGAGCTGCATGATAATGTAAAACAGATCATGGCTGCTTCGCTTATGAGTCTTGGTTTTGCCAAAGATAGTATGGAAATAAATCCTGATGTGGCCGTACAAACCATCGATAATGTAAGGGATTATATACGGGAAGCTATTCAGGAATTGCGCAGAATATCGCACCAATTGGCGCCCTCGGCTGACACCAACCTTCCGCTGGTCGAAAAAATAAGAATGCTGGCAGATAATATGAATAATGCAAAATCGCTGGAGATCCATATTAATGTTGAAGATTTTGGTGAGCCACTTCACCCGGATATTCAATTGGCTTTTTATCGTATCCTTCAGGAACAGTTGTCGAATATTCTTAAGTATGCGAAAGCTAAAGTCGCCGAAATTGTAATTGAAAGAAAAAACAATGCAATACAACTCAGGATAAAGGACAACGGAAAAGGGTTTGATATCTCTTTAAGAAAAGATGGCATTGGTCTCGAAAATATCAAACGCCGTGTCAGTGTACTGGGTGGGGAAACAAAGATCATTTCGTCCCCGGGCCATGGTTGTGAAATAACTGTAAGCATACCGCTGAACTAAAACTGCGGTATTTTTTCATTTATATCCAAAGGCTTTTCCTGATAATGAGCCAGGTAATTCATTATCAGTTAACAAACATCTAATCGGATTTTAATTCCCGCTGCTGCCTTTTGCCGGTAACTTTAAATATTGCAATAGCAGTTTATGATCAGTGTTATTATACCGGCATTAAATGAGGAAAAAACGGTAGCCCAGGTAGTGCGGTTAGCCCAAAAATCACCATATGTTACCGAAGTAATTGTGGTAGATGATAAATCTTTAGACAACACTATTGCTGAAGCTAAAAAAGCCGGAGCCACCGTTATTACAAGTACAAGGTTGGGCAAAGGGGCTTCTATGAAAGATGGTGTTTTATATGCTTCTAACCCATTGCTTGTTTTTTTAGATGCAGACATAACAACGTACCAGGAGAACATCGTTTCATTATTGACAGATCCTATAATAAAGGACAAAGCAGATTTTGTGAAGTCATGCTTTTCAAGACAGGCTGGCCGGGTTACTGAACTGGTAGCAAAACCACTTTTGTCAATTCTTTATCCCGACTTCCCCGTTTTCTGGCAGCCTTTAAGTGGGATGATTGCGGGGAAAAAGGAAATGCTGGAAAAAATTGAATTTGAAGATGGGTACGGTGTTGATATCGGGATATTGATAGACATGTACCACATGAAAGCAAGAATTGAAGAAGTAAGTATTGGTCATATTGAAAATGACATGCAGCCATTGGAACAATTAGGTAAGATGTCAAGAGAAGTGGCGGCGGTTATTTTAAAAAAATCAAGACATAAGGAGGCGAATAATTTCGAAACACTGGAATACATACAAACCATACGGGAACAAATGGAGTTTGCCATCAGGGAAAGTTCCCGGCAATTGAAGAAAATTGCCATTTTCGACATGGACAATACATTGCTGCGGGCAAGTTTCATTCATACTGCCGCAGAAAAATTTGGGTTTAAAAAAGAGCTGTTGGAAATTGTTTCGATGCAAAGCAATCCTTTCATCCGTACGAAGCAAATTGCAAGATTGCTAAAGGGCAGAAATATCAGTGAATTATTGAAACTGGCAGACGAAATTGAGGTAACAAATGGCGCATCAGCGGTTATTGAACTGCTTCGCAGCAATGGGTTTATAGTAGGATTGGTATCCGACAGCTATGATTGTATAACCAATCATTTCAAAAACCGGCTTGGCTTTGATTTTTCATTAGGCAACGAGCTTGAATTTTCAAAGAGTATTGCTACCGGCGAGGTAAAAATCCCTTCCTTTTTCCTGTTACATGATAAAAGTATTTGCAGCCACGAATATTGCAAATCCCATGCTCTTGCACAGGTTTGTTCCAATTTTGGAGTGCCGGTCTCCGATACCCTGGTGATTGGCGACAGCGAAAATGATATTTGCATTATTAAAAAGGCCGGCATTGGTATTTCCTTTTGCTCCGCTAATCCTTTATTGGATTCTATAGCAGATTATGTCATTAAAGAACCTGATTTTAATCTGCTGGCGCCTGTTGCCGGTTGATTTTTTTCATATGTTCTTCAACACAACTCATTTAAATCGCTTGCCGAAATGGGTTAACTTGCATGGCTATAATTAAATCAACAGGATTGTGGGTGTTAAAAAGGAATTCGTTTTAAAGAGATGGTTTTGTACGTTATTGGCATTGACCTGCTTATCATGGATGGCCGGTGCACAGCTTTGCACCGGTAGTCTGGGAGATCCGGTAGTGAATATTACATTTGGAACCGGCGGGGGAAATACTTCTGTTTATACACCACCGGGCTATAGTTATGATGTATCTGCCTGCCCCAATGATGGTTATTATACGATTACGGGTTATACTTCGGGCTGTTTTGGCAATGCATGGCACACTGTCAATAACGATCATACGGGCGGCGGTAACTTCATGCTTGTTAACGCTTCCTATCAGCCGGCAGATTTTTTTCTTTATACGGTACGGGGTCTTTGTCCCAATACGACCTATGAGTTTTCAGCCTGGATAATGAATGTGCTTATTTCTCCCACAGGCATTCAGCCCAATCTTACTTTCAGGATTGAAACACCAGCCGGGGCAGTTCTGAATACATTCAACACAGGCGATATTCCCGTTACGCCGGTACCACGATGGGATCAATATGGTTTTTATTTTACTACTACTGCAGGTAACCCGGATGTGGTTTTAAGAATCACTAACAATGCACCGGGCGGCATCGGTAATGATTTGGCCCTCGATGATATCAGTTTCCGGCCCTGCGGACCGGTATTAAGTTCTTCCATATTGGGAAATTCCAACGAAGTAGATATTTGTTATTACGACCAGCCCGGTTACACTTTTAATGCAATTATTTCACCTGGTTTTTTGAATCCTGTATTTCAATGGCAACTGAGTACCGATTCTGCTACTACATGGAAGGATATTGCCGGTGCCACAACCCTTTCGTACCAACGCCAGCCAACTGTTGCTGGCAACTACTGGTATCGTCTTACAGTGGCAGAGGAAGGAAACAGCGGGATACAAAGCTGCCGCATCGCATCCAATGTTTTACAGGTAAACGTAAGACCCAGGCCCCGGGTGAATGCGGGTCCAGACAGGATAATAATTAATGGAGGCAGTGTACAGCTTTCGGCAATGGCTACAGGTGAAAACATCGTACATACCTGGTTGCCCCCGGATGGGCTTAGTGATGTAACAATATTAGATCCGGTGGCTTCGCCGGCAGGTGATACTTACTATACTTTGAGGGCTACATCGGCATACGGATGTGTGAGTGAAGATTATGTATTGGTAAAAGTGGTAGCAGGAGTTTTTATACCTACGGCTTTTACACCCAATAATGATGGAAGAAATGATTACTGGCGCATCCCTTACCTGGATCCGTTGCTGGGTGCTACCGTCAGTGTTTTCAACCGTTACGGGCAGTTGGTGTACCAGGCTGCTGGTACGGCAGTAAGTTGGGATGGAACGTTTAAAAGTATACCGCAAAACACCGGAACTTATGTTTACCTGATACAGTTTAAAGACGGAACCCCGGATATGAAAGGAACTTTTACATTGATCAGGTAAAAAATAAAAAACCTCCTGTAAAGGAGGTTTCGCTATTCGGTTAAAAACGGGTAGATTAATTCTTGGGTTTATTGTTTTTTTCTTTCAGATAGGCTTCATATGCTTCTACGGTCAAAACTTCGCCAGTAATCTGAACAGTTTTAGGCTGATCAATACCTACTAGCTTGATGTAAACATCTTTGGTAAAAGGAGCAACAGCTGCAGCATTATACTGAACTTTGATCTTTCCGCTTTCGCCGGGCATAATGGGTTCAGTGGGCTTTTCAGGAGTAGTGCAACCACAGGAAGCGTTGGTACTTTCCACCACTACTGGTTTGTCGCTGATATTTTTCACTTCAAAAACAAAATCAACAGGGACACCTTGCTTGATTTTACCAAAATCATGCTTGGCAGTATTTACTTTAATAACATCATCGGCTTTTGTCTGGGCTGTCACAGCTAAAGTAAAGAGGAATGCAGTTGCGAGTAGGGTAATCTTCTTCATGGTTTGTTATTTTTAAAAGGTTTGTTTTTTTAAGAAATTAATGGAGGTATTGGCAGGGGCAGAACCTTCGGGAGCTTTCCATACCGTACCTTTTATTTTGATGAGTTTGGTTTGATTGCCGTTGTAGGTCAGTGTAATATATTTTTCAAAAAAACCCTCAGCGGCCGCATTATACCCCACTTTGATTTTGGAAGTGCCGCCCGGTGCAATGGGGTCACGGCTCCATTCAGGAGTAGTGCACCCGCAACTGGCATGTACGTCATCCAGTTTTAAAGGGGTAGTTCCTGTATTGGTGATTTCAAAACTGTAATAAACGGGTTTACCCTGTGGTATTTGGGCAAAATCATGCTCTGATTCTTTTAATTGCAGGTTATCAGAGGGCTGAACCTGCTGGCCTCTTGCCAGAAAAAAGCAGCCGGTTAAAAAAAGCAAGGTTAAAATTTTCTTCATACTACCTTTTGAAGCTTCCAAAATTAGCAAAAAGATGGCACAATATGCAGGTGGGTTGCAAGAGGTTACAGGTATTTTTCCCCGTGGGCAATACCACATGGCAATCTCCCTATTTTTGCTCCATGGAAAATACCAGCCCGGAAATGATTGCCGAAGCCGCTAAACTCTCCTTCGACCGGTTCAGGGAGGAGGTGCTAAAAGATTTTCGAATTGCTTGTATAAGCAGGGAAGCCAGCCTTTTAGGACGAAAAGAAGTACTTAGTGGTAAAGCCAAATTTGGCATTTTTGGCGACGGTAAAGAGGTAGCCCAGGTAGCTATGGCCAAGTTCTTTAAGCCCGGCGATTTCCGCAGCGGTTATTACCGCGACCAGACCTTCATGTTCGCCACTGGTCTGGCCAATGTTCAGCAGTTTTTTGCCCAATTATACGCAGATCCCGATCCTGTCAATGAGCCTTTTAGTGCCGGACGGCAGATGAATGCCCATTTTGCCACCCGAATGGTGGACGAAGAGGGCAACTGGCTGGATCTGGCACATACGAAAAATATTTCCAGTGATATTGCCCCGACTGCCGGTCAGATGCCCAGGGGCCTTGGACTTGCCTTTGCTTCCAAAGCTTTTCGTAATGTCCCGCAACTGAAGGAATTCAAAACCCTTTCAGATAATGGCAACGAGGTGTGCTTTACCACCATTGGTGACGCATCCACAAGCGAGGGTCATTTTTGGGAAACCATCAATGCAGCCGGGGTAATGCAGGTGCCATTGGCGGTGTTTGTCTGGGATAATGGGTATGGGATTTCAGTTCCTAAAGAATACCAGACAACCAAGGCTTCTGTTTCAGAAGCCTTGAGCGGTATGCAGAAAACACCTAATACAAATGGGTTCAATATATACCGGGTGAAAGGCTGGGACTATGCTGGTATGTGTGAAGTGTTTGAGGAGGGGATAAGACTGGCCAGGGAAACGCATACACCTGTGCTGTTCCATGTGGAGGAAATCACTCAGCCACAGGGACATTCCACCTCCGGCAGCCATGAGCGGTATAAATCGGCCGAAAGATTGCAGTGGGAAAGAGACTGGGATGGTATTAAGAAAATGAAAGAATGGATTATTGCCAATGCGCTTGCCACAGAAGGAGAATTAAACTCCGTGGCTGAAGAGGCCAGGCAACATGTGAGGGAATGTAAAGCAGCAGCATGGGAAAATTATATAACGCCGGTTAAAAACCAGGTAAGCCGTGCAGCCGATTTGATTAACAGCATGGCTGCAGCCATGCCGCAACAAAAAGAAGCACTGCATAAAATGGTGGCGGCATTAACTGCCAACAGGGAACCACTGCGCAGGGATGTAATGAAAACATTGCATGCTGCTATTACAATGGCCGGTAATAACGATGCCGCATACTGGACCAAGGATTATTACAACGACTTGAAGACGGAGAATAAAAAAATCTTTAGCTCTTATTTATATAATGAAGGGCCAAAAAGTGCCCTGAAAGTAGCAGAAGTAAAAGCCCATATTCCGGCTGATGCACCTGTAGTCAATGGGTTTGAAGTGCTGAACCGTTTCTTTGACGAATTATTCAGCACAAATCCAAAAGTGATGGCTTTTGGTGAAGACCTCGGTTATATAGGAGATGTAAATCAGGGTTTCAGTGGCTTGCAGCAAAAACATGGACATGAAAGGATTTTCGATACCGGTATCCGTGAACTGACAATCATGGGACAAGGTATTGGCCTGGCGCTTCGTGGCCTGAGACCGATCGCTGAAATACAATATCTCGATTATTTATTGTACGGTCTGCAGCCTTTAAGTGATGATGTGGCTACGCTGCACTACCGTACTGCTGGTCAGCAAAGCTGTCCGCTGATTGTTCGTACAAGAGGTCACCGGCTGGAAGGTATCTGGCATAGTGGTTCACCTATGGGTGTGGTGCTAAACGCACTTCGCGGCATGTATATATGTGTGCCCAGGAATATGACCCAGGCTGTCGGTATGTATAATACCCTGCTTCGCAGCAATGATCCCGGCCTGGTGGTAGAATGCCTTAACGGCTATCGTTTGAAAGAAAAGCTGCCGGTGAATTTGCTTGAATTTACAGTGCCGCTTGGCATACCGGAAGTGATCAAAGAAGGAACAGATGTGACTATTGTATCCTACGGTTCTACCCTGCGAATTATTCAGGACACAGTTCAGGTATTGGAGGAGCAGGGCATCAGTTGTGAAATAGTGGATGTGCAAACACTCTTACCATTTGATATTAATCACAGCATCCTGGAGTCATTAAAGAAAACTAACCGAATCGTTTTTGTGGACGAAGATGTGCCCGGAGGTGCGGCAGCTTACATGTTCAATAAGGTAATGGAAGAACAGGGAGGTTATCGTTATTTGGATGTTGCCCCAAGAACCATTACTGCAAAAGCACATCGTCCGGCTTATGGCAGTGACGGGGATTATTTCAGCAAGCCCAATGCAGAGGAAATTGAGGATGTGATCAGGCAGATGATGGCAGAGTAAGATAAATGACTGGATTACCCGGACGGTTGTTGTTATTTGTGCAATTAAATAGTAACTTGACAAAGACAACTAATCAATAACCATAAACCGACTGCTATGCCAATTGTAAAAGTTATCGAAGTTATTGCCTCATCGGAAATAAGTTTCGACGATGCGGTGAAACAAGCCGTTAAAGAAAGCTCCAAAACTATTCGCAATATTGATTCTGTATGGGTTAAAGACATGAAAGCCCATGTAAAAGATGGAAAAATTAGCTCCTACGGGGTTATTTGTCACATTTCATTCAGGGTGGATAATGAAGAGAAAAAAGAAAAGAAAAAGGGTAAAAAGAATAAAGACAAAAAAGAGGAGTGAAGTTGGAAGAAATAACTGGTCCCGTTACTGAATAGTAACGGGATTTTTACTGACAAATGTTTTCTGATAATATGATGCCAACCCAATTTCTTCTTATCATTGACATACTGGGGACATTCGCCTTTGCTGTTTCCGGGGCATTCCTGGCTATGGAAAAGA